>CAXUIB010000309.1:0-2053 GCA_964250945.1 uncultured Acidobacteriaceae bacterium | reverse complement strand
GGCCACATCCCCTGCGACCACCCCAACCTCGACCACCAGGTCCTGCTCAAATCCGACGGCTTCCCTACCTACCACCTCGCCAACGTCGTCGACGACCACCTGATGCAGATCTCCGACGTCATCCGCGCCGAAGAGTGGATCTCCTCCACGCCCAAACACGTCCTGCTCTACCAGGCCTTCGGCTGGCCCGCCCCGCGCTTCTGGCACATGCCGCTGCTCCGCAACACCGACAGGAGCAAGATCTCCAAGCGCAAAAACCCCGTCTCCCTCGTCTTCTACGAGCAGGCCGGCTATCTCCCCCAGGCCATGCTCAACTTCCTCGGCCTCATGGGCGGAGGCATGCCCGCCGCCGAAGGCAAAGAGGCCGACCTCTTCACGCTCGCCGACATGGAAGCCCGCTTCTCGTTTGAAAAGATCTCCCTCGGCGGCCCCGTCTTCGACCTCACCAAACTCAAGTGGCTCAACGGCGAATACCTCCGCGCGCTCACACCCGAGCAGTTCTTTGCCGCGCTCCGGTCCAACATCCTGAGCGACAGCTACCTCAGCCAAGTCGCCGCGCTCGTCCAGACCCGCGTCGAAACGCTCGGCCAGTTCGGCGACCTCACCGGCTTCTTCTTCGCCGACAACGTCCAGCCCGCGCCCGAGGTCTTCCTCCCCAAAAAACGCACCCTCGACGAGACCCTCAGCTTCACCGCCGAACTCCTCCCTGCGCTCGAAGCCGCCGACTGGACCCACGACGGCCTCGACGGTGCGCTCCGCAAACTCGGCGAAGCCCAATCCTGGTCGGTCAAAGAAAGCTTCATGCTCCTACGCGCGATCCTCACCGGCTCCACCACCTCGCCGCCCCTGCTCGAATCGCTCGTCATCTTCGGCCGCGCACGATCCATCGACCGCGTGCGCCGCTTCCTCGACGCCCAGAAGAAGCTCATCACCGCTCGCAAGTAATCACACCTCGCAAGAGCAACTCTGCGCTTGAGTCCGGCTGCGCGTGTACGGTATCCTCGCTTTGCACCTCGCGAGGCCGGATCGGCCGGCCTCTACCTTTGCCGCAAACTAAAACGCGGCGGCAAGGATGGGGGATCGAGCGATCGACTCTCACAACACGCGAGGATACCCATGCCCAAGACACCCATTGCCTACATCGAGCTGCCGTCTGTCGACGTTGCAGCGAGCAAGAACTTCTACGGCTCCCTGTTCGGTTGGACCTTCGAGGACTTCGGCCCTGACTACGCAGCCTTCCATGATGCCGACGTCGAAGGTGGCTTCAACGGCGAAGCAGAAAGCCGATCCAAGGCGCCGCTCGTCATACTTCAGACCGACGACCTGGATGCAATGGTCCGAAGCGTGGAGGCCTCAGGCGGCACCATCACCGCGCCAATCTTCCCGTTCCCCGGCGGACGCCGCTTCCACTTTACCGATCCATCCGGCAACGAACTCGGTGTCATGCAGCCGTCGTGACCCGTCCCAACTCGCGTCACGCCTCGTCCGTGCTCATGCGGACGAGGCTGACGCTGCTACGCATCCTGTCCTACCTCGCCCGAAAGACCACATGCACCGGCAGCGACTTCGGCGGGTAGCACGCCGCATGGTCGCACGCCTGGTACCGGAGCGCACCGTCGAGCGAGTGTTCTCCCACAGCCGCAGCCCCCACCGGCACCTTCACCGTAAACACGCCCGTGTACACGTCGAGCTTCTCATTCGGCTCAAAGCTGAAGCTGTACGCTGTCCCCGCTGGATACTCGACCGTCCCCGCCTTCACCTCCGGGGCAGGCTGCAAGGTCAACTGTGTGGGAATCAAAAGCTCCGACTTCGGCGTGTGCGAGTTCACATGGAATCCGTCCGCCACACGGAACCGCAGTTCCAGCACCCCCGGCTTGCCCGCCTTTACGTCCTGCGGCTCAGCCGCGTAGCTGACGTAAGTCTTCGGCTTCCGCGCTGCGTCCAGGTTGCCGGGCTGCTGCGCCTCGCTCACACCCGCCAGCGTCATCAAACCAAGCAGCATCCGCGCAACGAGGCCCCTCACTGCCCACCCCCCGCCGTTGCAGCTGTCGCC
>CAXUIB010000308.1:0-2055 GCA_964250945.1 uncultured Acidobacteriaceae bacterium | reverse complement strand
CCGCCAGGATCGCCTTCCCGACAAGCCAAGCCACGCCCAGCGCCACATACCCGATCTGGATGTGGGTCACAATCGTAAACGCTGCATACAGCAAACACCCTGCGATCGCCGCCAAGAGACCGTAAACAATCGCCCGGGGAAATGCTGCATTCGCTCTAACTTCAGGGCCCGAAGCTCGCGTCGATCCAGCACAATCGAAAGTGCTGCTAAGCAGAGCCGACGGATCGTCTTGCGCCCGCACTGCGCTCCGCGGCGTAATAAACTCGGCACTGTCGAAACTTTTCGGATCCTCGGCCACGTGCCCTCTCTTGTTAGCCCTCTCTTGTTAGCCCTCTCTTATGCGACAGCACCGGCGCAATCTGTCCCGCTTGAACTCTTCACCTGCAAACCTCCGCCTTACGTCTGCTGTCCGCCGGTCTGCTCCTTCGCATCTCCAAGCGTCACCCGAACATCCATCTGCTTTCGCCCGCGAAAGATCGTCACCGTCACCGTATCGCCCGCGCGATGGGCGTTCATAGCCGCTGACAGGTCCTGCGGATTCGCAACATTCTGCCCGTCGATTGCGACCACCAGATCGCCGCCCAGCATCACCGGAATGTTGCCCTTGTACGCTCTCTGCGATCCACCGCGAAGACCTGCCTTCTCCGCAGCCCCGCCGGGAAGCACGCGCTCGATCAAAACGCCGTGATCCGCCGGAAGACCGATCTGCTCCGCCGTCTCAGGATCAACCGGCAACCACACCGCATCCATCGATGGCCGCCGCACCCGACCGTACCGCGCAAAATCGTCGAGCACCGCCTTTGCCGTGTTGATCGGAATCGCAAACCCAATGCCGGAGCTCTGGTCGGCGCCGTTATTGGCGATCAGCGTCGTAATCCCGATCACCTCACCCTTGGAGTTCAACAACGGCCCACCCGAGTTCCCAGGGTTCACCGCTGCGTCGGTCTGGATCGCATCCTCGATCGGATTGTTCTGCGGGCCCCGAATCGACCGGATCGAAGAGATAATCCCGCGCGTCATCGTCCCCTGCAAACCGAACGGATTGCCGATCGCATACACCCTCTGCCCCACCGTCAAGCCACTCGACTCCGAAAGCACGGCGGGCACCAGATTCGGCGCAGAAATCTTCAAAAGCGCAAGATCGTGATTCTTGTCCACCCCGATCACCTGCGCCTTGTACTTGTGCTTGTCCGAAAGCATCACCTCGACGCGCTGCGCGTTGTCGATCACGTGATTGTTGGTCAGGATCAAGCCCTGCTTGTCCAGAATAAAACCCGACCCCTGCCCCTGCTGCGGAACGGGACCGTAGAAAAAATCAAACTGCACCGCCGTCGATGTAATGTTCACTACACTCGGCAGAGCCTTCCGATACACCGCAATATTCTGCTGCTCCTCCGAGTCGTAGGCCGGCGCCGCCGAAGCCTCCGTCAGGTTGAACGTCCCAAGCGGCCCCGACACCGTCTCGACCGTCGATCCGGTCCGCCCAGGCAGCGCCCCCTTCAACCACGGTGCCATCGTTCCCGTCGACATCGCACGCGTCGTCACATAATAAAAACCACCAAGCAACAGAAGTACAAGCAAAATTGGACGCATCTTCATAACGGGCAACCTATCTTTCTTATCGGCAGAACCTCGGAAAACTTCAGGTCCGCGCAAAACTATTGTAACGAGACGAACGCCATCCCGTTCTCCCGGACAACTCCCCAGGACGACTTCCCAGCGCCGGAGCCGGTTCGGATCTGGCACTCAGGCCCGGAGGTCGATCTATCCAACTCTCCCGACAAGCCTCGGCCAAAGCTCGTCCACCTTCCGCTCCAGCTCCGGCAACGATCCATCGTTGGAAAGAACATAGTCGCAAAATCGCCTTTTCTCACCGTCCGGCATCTGTCGCCGGAGCCGCCGCCGAGCGTCCGCCGCTGCCGCGAGCACATCTTTCTCCTCCAGGTCACCCCCCTCCAGCGATCGTCGTACAAATCGGTCGATCCTCACCTGCTCCGGAGCCGTGATGAGCACCAGGCAATCGAAGCGCTCCTTCCACCCCCCTCGATCGCTCCC
>CAXUIB010000307.1:0-2062 GCA_964250945.1 uncultured Acidobacteriaceae bacterium | reverse complement strand
CATTCTGAGTTTGCGGGATGCGTGGGCGCCGTTGCAGAGGTTGGAGACGGCGATTACGTTTTTCGGGCACACGCATATTCAGGGTGGATTTGCGCAGACCGGGCCGAGGTGGCAGGAGGTGCGGCCACGGTTTCGAAGCCGGAACGAGGCGGAGCGAAGGACGCTTGCGATGGTTGCGGGGACGCGGCACTTGATCAATCCGGGGTCGGTGGGGCAGCCGCGCGACGCGGATTGGCGAGCGGCGTTTGCGATTTACGACAGCGATCTGGGGGAGATCGAATTTCATCGTGTGCCGTACGATGTGACGGCGTCGCAGGGGAGGATTTTGATGGCAGGTTTGCCGGAGCGGCTGGCAGCCCGGCTGCAGGAGGGGCGGTGAGCTCAGGCGCTGAGCGCCTGGTCGAAGCTGGGCAGGGTGATGGTGTGGGCGCGGTCGGGGCCGGTGGAAACCATGCCGATCCGGGCGCCGGACTCGCGCTCGAGAAAGCCGAGATACTCCTGCGCCAGCGGCGGGAGATCGTCGAAGCGCGTGATGCCTGCGGTCGATGTGTTCCAGCCTTTGAGCGTGGTGTAGACGGGCTCGATCGCGTCGAAACCGCGCATATCGGCCGGGATGGTGTCGGTCAGCCGGCCGTCGATGCGGTAGTGCGTGCAGACGGGGATCTCGGCGCACTCGTCCAACACGTCCATCTTGGTGACGACCAGCCACTCGGTGCCGTTGATCATGTTGGAGTAGCGGAGCAGAGGGAGGTCGAGCCAGCCGCAGCGCCGCGGTCGCCCGGTGACGGCTCCGTACTCCTGGCCGCGCGCGCGAAGGAGGTCGGCCGAGGAGTCGTTGATCTCGGTGGGGAAGGGGCCTTCGCCGACGCGCGTGACGTAGGCCTTGGTGACGCCGATCACGGTGCCGATGCGGGTCGGGGCGACACCGGTGCCGGTGACCGCGCCGCCCGCGGTAGCCGAGGACGACGTGACAAACGGGTACGTGCCGTGGTCGATGTCGAGCAGGGCTCCCTGGGCACCTTCAAACAGCACGTTCTCGCCCGCCGCGAGCGCCCCGTTGAGCATGACGGCGGTGTCGGTCACAAACGGAGCGAGCTGCTCGGCCGCGCGGGCGTACTCCTCGTACATCGCCTTGGGGTCGAGCGGCTCGGTGCCGAACAGCGCGCTGGCGATGGTATTTTTCTCGTGGCAGGCGTTCTGGATGTGCGTGCGGAGGAGGTGCGAGTTCAAGAGGTCGACCACGCGCAGCCCCGACCGGTGCATCTTGTCCTCGTACGCCGGGCCGATGCCGCGGGAGGTCGTCCCGATCTTGGTGCGACCGGGCGCGTTCTCGGCGGCGAGCTCGATCATGCGGTGGTAGGGCAGGATGACCTGGGCGCGGTTGGAGACGAAGAGCTGGCCGGCCGCGCCGCCTTCGATCGGCAGGCCGGCGTCCCGGAGCTTGCGAACCTCGGACAGAAAGGCCATCGGATCGAGCACAACGCCGTTGCCGATGACGCCTCTGGTTTCGGGGCGGAGAACGCCGCAGGGGATCAGCTGGAGGACGAACTTCCTGCCGTGGATGATGACGGTGTGTCCGGCGTTGTGGCCGCCGGCGTACCGCGCGACGATGCGGAAGCGTTCGGAGAGGACGTCGACGATCTTGCCTTTGCCCTCGTCGCCCCACTGCGCGCCGAGGATTACCGCTGACTTGCGATTTTTCACGAGCTTGGGGGATCTCCAGGGAGTTGTCGGAAGCCGCGCTGAGAAACGCAGTTCAGCGTCGATTCTATACTGGTGACCGGTCCGGCCTTGATGACGACTACGGAGTTTGAAGCACTGAAAATGCTTGAAGGAAAGCGGGTGCGAATCGTCTTTACGGATGCGCAGGAAGTCCTCGCGACGCTCATCGATGTCAGTGTGGATCACGACGGCACCCAGCATCTGCTGTACGACGACGTCCTCTGGTCAGCTCTTCCACACGTGGACGTCGGTCGCGGAGCTTTTTATGCCGGAGGCTCTGAATTGGTGAGCATCTCTGAGGCAGAGGGGTCCAATGCCTGAGCTGCCGGAAGTTGAGACC
>CAXUIB010000306.1:0-2062 GCA_964250945.1 uncultured Acidobacteriaceae bacterium | reverse complement strand
AAAATCGATCTCCGGCTGAGCGAGCGGGGTCTGGAAGAGGTCGTCGGAGTGGAGTTTGACGCCAGTGCCCTCTGGCGGGCAGACCTTGAGCCAGTCGAGGCGTAGAGCGTTGCCGCAGGTGATCCAGTTGTCGTCTTTGAGGGGGAGGAACTCGGCGCGGGCGACGAGGGGACCGCGATGGAGCACGTCGGCTTGAAATCTGGCGATGACCAGCGACAAGCGCGCGATCTCCACGGCGAAGTCGCGGATTTCGATGCCGCGGAAGTTCTTTTCGCTGATCTCGCTGGGCCGCAGATGCTCGCCGCGGCGGCGGTTGATCTCGGCCTCGATCTTTCGCAGCTCCTTATAAGCGATCACCAGGAAGTTGCCCGAACCGCAGGCGGGGTCGAAGACGCGAATACGGCTGAGGCGTCGGCGGAGGTTGAGCAGGGTGCGGCCGTTGTCCCCTGCAGCTTCCAGCTGGGCGCGCAGCTCGTCCAGGAAAAGCGGGTTCAGCACCTTCAGGATGTTGGGCACGCTGGTGTAGTGCATACCCAGCGCACCGCGCTCGGCATCGTCCGCCACCGCCTGGATCATGGAGCCGAAGATGTCCGGATTGATGTGCTGCCAATCCAGGCTGCCGGCCTGCAGCAGGTAGCTGCGCGCAATGCGCGTGAACTGCGGCACCTCCGTGGAGCCGGCGAACAGGCCCCCGTTCACGTAAGGAAATACATCCGCGTAGCCCGGCACGCCACTCCCCTGCCGGTCTGCGATCTTGGTGTTCATGGCGGTGAAGATCGCTTGCAGCACCCGGTGCGTGTTGCTGCCGTCAGATTGACTGAACTGCTCCACCGTGTCGGTAAAGCGACCACGGTGGAGGAAGATGTCCGTGTCTTCGGCGAAGAAGCAGAAGATGAGCCGCGCCATGAAATGGTTCATGTCGTGGCGGCGGGCTTCGGTGGCCCACTCCGGGTTTTGGCGGAGCAGCTCCACATAGAGCTTGTTCAGCCGCCCGGTCGCCCGCACATCGATGGGGTTGTCCTTGATCTCGCGAACGGTCGAGATGCCCGCCAGGGGCAGGAAGAAGCCGATATGCTGGGCGAAGCGGGGGTAGTCGGGCGCGATGGTTTCGCCGGAGATCAGGTCCTCAGCCTCCAGCACCACGCCATCGGTCGCGAGCACGAACTTCGCCTTCGCCGCTGCCGTCTTCGGGCTGGCCTTGAGTCGCTCCAGGGTGGCGCGTGTCTCGCCTACTGGGCAAACAGCGATGTGGATGTTTGCCTGCAACAGCACGCCGCCCGGCACGTCGCTCTTGTTGGAGTCGCCCTTGCGCAGCCGCTTGAGCGTGGTTTCCTTTTTGTCGAACGCCGCCAGAAACTGGAACGGGAATTCGGCCGCATCGAACGGCTGCGCGGCAAGGTCCGAGACGGCTGCCTCGATCTCAACTGCATTCATACCATTCCTTATCTTATAGAACATGTATGCTCACTATGCTTTGCAAATGCGAGCTGAGGGAGAAGGTCGGGCTCTCTACCTGTACGTATCCGATACCCGGCTTTCGATCTACGCTCCAACTCGAAAGCCGCCATCCGAGAGTATCTCGACCATCACAATCAACAGCCAAAACCCTTCGTCTGGAAGAAATCCGCAGACGACATCCTCAACTCCCTCGCAAAATATTGTGAACAAACCAAGGACTCATTACACTAAAGCGGTTCTGCTGTAATAGCGAGAGCACAGCTCTCATGGCCGTTTTCCTCAATCAAAACGGCACTCCCACACTTGCCCAGGATGTGCCGTTTGTCCAGGGTCCCGTAGGGCGGCTCATGGGTGATGAGCACGTCCGTATCGTCCGGGATGAGATCCCAGTGTTTGCGAATCTTGACCAGGCGCTCACGTGCAAAGGCCCAATCTCCGCCCTACCGAGTTGACCGGCGATCCCCAGAACTTCACCCCTCGAGGGTGACGCCGGAGTCCTGAAGGTAGATGGCATTCGTCAGGTGAGAGCGGGCAAATCTAGGATCGCGGTCGAAGAGCAGATCGTGATTCCCGGTGCAGCCTGGGTCCCGGTCCAGGCCGGCAC
>CAXUIB010000305.1:0-2084 GCA_964250945.1 uncultured Acidobacteriaceae bacterium | reverse complement strand
GCAGGTGATGTATTGGGAGCCGGCGAAGTATGTGGCGAAGCTGCGGACGCTGAAGACCGATGACGCTCCGCTCCTGCTGCATGTGAATATGGAGGCGGGGCACGGCGGGGCCTCAGGGAGGTACGACTACCTGAAGGAGATTGCGTTCGATTATGCGTTTTTGCTGCGGGAGTTGGGGGTGGAGGGATAGAGCGGAAATGGAGTCACGGGGCGATCTCGATGCGCGGGATGGAGCGGTGCGGTCGAGATCGCCCGGTGACCGGATGGGGGGAGGGCTGCGGTTGAATTTTTTACTGCTGCGAGGTGTTGGTGCTGACGGTATCTCCGCCGCCGTGTTTCTCGGATAGGGCGAACTGGAACTCGCTTCCGCTGACGATTTTGACGTCGCTTTTGCTGGACACAAAGGTTCCGGAGTTCTGGCTGGCGATTCGACTGTGGAGATCTGTGCCGGGGACGACGCCGATCTGATCGACGCGGAGCGTGCCGTCGTTCCAGCTGTTGGGGACTTCATCGCCCGGAGCTATGGGATTGTCTTCAAAGTTGGTGGATCTGGGCCTGAAGATGCCCACGATGGTTGCCTTGATCGGGTACACCTGGCCGCTTTCGAGCTTGGCGCGATCGACCCGGAGGGTGAGCTTGGACTTGCCTTCGACGTTCATATCGTCGGTGGTGACGGTGCCGAGAAGAAGAGCGTTCTTGGGCAGTTCTGTGCCGTTCGGCAGGTGAACGGTCTGGCTGAGCTTGACCTCGAAGGAGGAGCCTGTCTGGTCTTTATTTGCATCGAGGGTTTTGACCAGGTATCCGCGCGCCGGCACCATGTGCTTGGCTCGATTGGCGCCGGGCTGGGTTGAGTTTTGCTGCGACGCGGAATCCTGGTTGGCGGAATTCTGGTTGTTCGGGGACTGCGCAAACATCGGCAGGGGCAGGACAAAGAGCACGCTAGCTAGTTTGAGGGTGACCGGGTGCTTCATAAGACCTCCGAGCGGGGGCGCCGGCGAGCATGTCGTCTGAGCTACCATCCCAACCAATACGATGCGGGAGTGGGGATGTTTTCTTCGGAGCCGAAGTGCAAACCGGCATAGCAATTGGTGCAAGAGGAGTGGGGCGGGCGAGGGTTTTTCTGGGACAAAATTGGGGAAGAGGGACCGGAGCAGATGCGCCTCAGGCGAGGAGGATGTCGGTCTTGGGGAAGTCGTTGCCTTTGCAGAGGAGCGGCTGGCCGGTCTGCCTGGCGAGGGCGTAGGAGAAGCAGTCGCCGAGGTTCAGATGGGCGGGATGGCGACCTTTGCCGTACATTCGGAAAGCTTCGCGGGCGATCAGGGCCTGTGTCTCATCGACCGAGATGACCTCGATTTCGAGTCTTCCCGAGAAAGTGGTCCAAAGCACTCGTAGCTCCGGGCGTTCTGCGGCCAAGCAGTACAAGGGAGGTCTCAAGAAGCGTGGCCGCCGAGATGAGTTTGACTGAACTGGTTGCGATGGCGGAAAAATAAGCTTGCTCGTCGGACTCTTCGAGCAGAACCGCCAGGATTGCGGACGTGTCGATGACCATTACTCCGGGATACCATCCGGGCCATAACCGAGGATTTCGTCGTCGGTCAGAGTCTCATGGATGGGCTTCAGATTGAAGCTCCGGATCATGGTCTTGATCTCGTCGAAGGAGGGCATGGACTCGGGAAGATCAGGCGACTTCAGTCTCTGCAGACGCTCGGCAGCAGCTGTTCCGATCGCGTCGGTCATCGATTGGCCGGTGACTCCCGCCAACTTCCGAACCGTTCTCTCTACCTCAGGGTTGTTGATGTGGAGCGCCATGTACATAGTGTACATAGCGCCGTTTCACACTTTGGAAGTGACGGGTTCCAGAGTGAGTTTGTCGCCTTCCCCGGGCGCGAGGAAGAGATTTTGTTCGAGGCCGTGCTGGCGGGTGTAGAGCTCGAAGTAGCGTCCGCCGAGGGCGAGGAGGTGCGCGTGGGAGCCGCGCTCGACGCTGTGTCCGGCTTCGACGACGAGGATCTGGTCGGCGCGGCGGATGGTGGAGAGGCGGTGCGCGATGACAAAGGTGGTGCGGCCTTGGATGAGGGAGTTGG
>CAXUIB010000304.1:0-2086 GCA_964250945.1 uncultured Acidobacteriaceae bacterium | reverse complement strand
GCTCCAGCACCGCGCAGAACTCCCCCGGCTCTTCAAGGTCCAACAGCAACTTGCCCTTGCCCGGCGCACCCACAAAAATCGCATGCAACTTGTTCAACAACGCAGCATCCGGATTGTGCAGCGGAACCTTGATCCGCAGCGCCTCCGGCAGCTTCAGCTTGATATCCTCGATCGCCTGAATCGAAGAGATGGCGAGCTTCGGCGCCCCGTCCTCTTCCCCGCGCAACACCCCGCGAACCAGCACCGGAACATCGATCTTCAGCCGCTCGGCCAACTGCGCGTAACTCTGCGGAAACGCAATCAGCTCGATCTTGCCGACCGCGTCCTCCAGGCACGCCTGCGCATACATCTCGCCCGACCGCTTCGACTTCGCCACCTTCAAACCCGTAATCACGCCCGCAATCGCAATCTCGTTCTGCCCCTGCTCGTTCCCGCCGCGACGAAATACGGGCGGCTCCGGCTTCATCTCGCACACTGTTGACGTGTCAACCACCTTTAGATTACGTAACTTCTCGCGATACTTATCGAGCGGATGTCCGGAGACAAAAAACCCCAGGACCTCCTTCTCATTCTGCAGCCGCGTATGCTCGTCCCACTCCGGCATCTTCGGCAGCACGTCCTCGTTCCGCACCTTCGCCGGCCCGTCATCGAAGATCCCAAACAACCCGTGCTGCCCCGAAGCCTCGTCCCGCTGCGACTTCTGCGCACGCTCCATCGCCTTGTCCAACGCCACATTTACCTGCGCGCGATGACCAAACGCGTCCATCGCCCCAGCCTTGATCAGCGACTCCAGCACCCGCTTGTTCAACAGCCGCAAATCCACCCGCTCGCAAAAGTCATACAAGCTCAGAAACGGCCCCGTCGCACCCTTCACCGCAGCGCCATCCGCCGCCGAGCCCTCCCGCGCTGCAAGAATCGACTCAATCGCGTTATGCCCCACATTCTTGATCGCCGCCAGCCCAAACCCGATCGCATCTCCCACCGGCGTAAAATCCGCAAACGAAACCTGCACGTTCGGCGGCAGCACCGGGATCCCGATCTCGCGACACTCGGAGATGTACTTCACCACGTTCTCCGGCTTCGACGTTTCACTCGTCAGCAGCGCCGCCATAAACTCGACCGGATAGTGCGTCTTCAGCCACGCCGTGTGGTACGCCAGCAACGCATACGCCGCCGAGTGCGACTTGTTGAAGCCATACCCCGCGAACTGAGCCATCAAGTCGAAGATCTTGCCCGCAACGTCCTTCGGATGCTTGTTCGCCGCCGCACCCGACATAAACCGGTCGCGCTGCTTCGCCATCTCAGCCGCATCCTTCTTGCCCATCGCCCGCCGCAGCAGATCGGCCTCGCCCAGCGCATAGCCCGCCACCGCAGCCGCGATCTGCATCACCTGCTCCTGGTACACCATCACGCCCAGCGTTTCCTTGAGGATCTCCTCCATCTCCGGCAAGTCATACTCGACAGCGCGACGTCCCCACTTCCGCTCGATGAAATCGTCGATCATTGACATCGGCCCCGGCCGATACAGTGCATTCAACGCCGTCAGATCCTCCACCCGGTTCGGCTTGTACCGCCGCAAGACGTCGCGCATCCCGCCCGACTCAAACTGAAAGATCCCCGAGGTCAGTGCCCGGTGAAACACCTTCTCAAACACCTCCGCATCGTCCAGCGGAACCGCGCTCATATCGATCGTCTCGCCCCGGTTCTTCTGGATCAACTGGATGCAGTCGTCGATGACGGTCAGCGTCGTCAGACCCAGGAAGTCCATCTTCAACAAGCCCATCTTCTCGACGGCCTTCATGTCGTACGCCGTCACGATCGCTTCATCTTTTGTGCGCGTCACCGGCACAAGTTCCGTCAACGGCTGCGGCGAAATCACCACCCCCGCGGCATGCACGCCCGCCCCGCGCACCAGACCCTCCAGCCGCATCGCCGCGTCAATCAACTCGCGGATCTTCGCATCCCCCTCATACGCGCTCGACAGCGGCGTCGAGTCCTTCAACGCCTGATCGATCGTGATCCCGATCGTCGCCGGCATCATCTTCGCAATCCGAGCGACCTCGCCATACTGACTGTCGCGCGCGCG
>CAXUIB010000303.1:0-2175 GCA_964250945.1 uncultured Acidobacteriaceae bacterium | reverse complement strand
GTATGTGATGGGGAGCTCCGCTTCAAGATTAACCCAGGATTTGCGGCCGGGCAAAGGCGGAGACGGCTCCTGCGCGGATGGCGGCGGCTCTTCGGAGGCGGTTGGCATCGGACAGAACGAGAGGGTTAGGACATGGCGAAGTTTGCGCTGTATGGAGAGATGAAGGTGAAGCCGGGCAAGGAGGCGGAGGTCGAGGCGTTCTTGAAGCAGGCCGCGGGTATGGCGGCGGATGAGCCGGGGACGATCCACTGGTACGCGATTCGCGAGGACAAGCCGGGGACGTACGGTATCTTCGACACGTTTGACGACGAAAAGGCGCGGGATGCGCATCTGGGCGGACCGATCGCGCAGGCGTTGATGTCCAAGGCGAGCGAGTATTTCACGGAGGCGCCGAAGATCCGGAAGATCAGTTTGATTGCGGAGAAGCTGTAAGTCTCGGAGCGACTGCCGGACAACTGCATGCCGCGGAAGTCGATCTTAGAGAGGTGAGGTGAACGTATGAGCAGCAGCGATGGATCGTCGAATCTGAATTTGAATTCCACCAAGAGTGCCGTTCGGCCGTCGCACGAGGCGCTTGAGACCGGCACCGGCGATGCGACGGATGTGGCCAAGACGGAGGAGAAGAAGTTGGATCGCGTGGCCGATGAGATGGCAAACCGGGCGTCAAACCGGATCCATCAGGGCGAGCAGCGGAATCCGGAAGATACGTTGTTTACCAAGTAAGCTTTGGCGGTTGAGGTGTGGAAGAGCCCCGCTTCGGTGCGGGGTTTTTCTTGCGCGCGAGGGCGGATTAGAGTGCTGCGGCGGCGGCTTCGGCGACGGCCTGGTCCTGTTTGCCGAGGCCTCCGGAGACGCCGACTGCGCCGACGACTTTGCCGTCCTGTTTGAGGGGGATGCCGCCGGCGAAGATCATGACTTTGCCGTCGTTGGAGGCGTGGATGCCGAAGAACTGGTCGCCGGACTGGGAGTTTTCGCCGAGGTCCTTGGTGGGGATGTCGAAGGCGCGCGAGGTCCAGGCTTTTTTCTGCGCGATGTCGATCGACCCGCGCCAGGCGTCTTCCATGCGTTCAAAGGCGAGGAGGTTGCCGCCTTCGTCGACGACGGCGACACACATGGGCTGGCCGATCTCTTCGGCTTTCTTTTGGGCCGCGGCGATGACGCGGCGGGCGTCGGCGAGTTGAAGCATGTTGTCTCTCCTGGGAGTGGTATGCGGGCTTGGATGCGGTTGCGCGCGGGGAGGACGCGGGGAGTCAGGAGTGTGGGTGGGCCAGCGGCGTGAGTGGGTCGGGTTCGGCGGCGGGGCTCTTCCAGCCGTAGGTTTCGTAGTGCCAGTGGGCCTTGCCGTCGGCGAGATCGAGGACGGTGAAGCCTTCGGGGGTTCCCCAGCGCGAGCCGCGCCACCAGTTGCCGCAGACGGCGCCGGAGGTGATGTACGGGATGTTGCGCCAGAAGACGGTTTCGTTGATGTGGGTGTGCCCTTGGAGGACGGCGATGATGTTGTGGCCTTCGAAGAGGGGGAGGACGTCGCCTGAGTTGTCCATCAGGAAGGCGTGGCCGGGGACGTGGAGGCCGGAGGGAAGGCCGGCGTACTGGGGCGCGGCGGAGACGAGCGGGACGTGGGTGGTGATGACGATGGGTGTGCCGGTGGGGGTGCCTTGGAGGTCGGCGGCGAGCCATGTGAGCTGGGCGGGGTCGATGGCGGCTTCGAAGTCGCGCTCGGGGGTGATCTGGATCGAGTCGAGGAGGATGAAGTGGTAGCCGGCGCGATCGAAGGAGCGGTAGGTCTTGGTTCCGAAGCGGTCTTCAAAGGCTTTTTTGCCGAAGAGCGGGTCGGAGGTCGAGATGCCGGAGCTGGGGTCGCGGCCGAAGACGTCGTGGTTGCCGAGGGTGTGCTGGACGGGGATGCCGTCGAGGGCGCGCTCGGTCTTTTGGTAGAGGTCGAGGAGCATGAGCGAGCGGTCGCGCGGGGCGGCGGCGAGATCGAAGGCGTGGTCGCCGCCCTGGATGCAGAGGTCGGGCTGGAGCGACTTGATTTTGGCGAGAGCGAGCGCGGTGCCCTGGGCGGCGGAGAGCTCAGGTTGGGTGTGGGTGGCGGTGAAGAAGACGAGTTTGAGGCGGCCGGGGGTGGTCGTCTGGCCGGTGGTTTGGGCGCGGGTTTGGGCGCGGGTTTGGGCG
>CAXUIB010000302.1:0-2227 GCA_964250945.1 uncultured Acidobacteriaceae bacterium | reverse complement strand
GGTCAGGCACAGGTCAACATCATGGAGTTCTGCAAGCAATTCAACGACCGCACCAAAGATCCCGCCATGGCCGGCCTCACTATCCCCGTCGTGATCACTGTCTTCGCCGATCGCACCTTCTCCTTTATCACCAAGACCCCACCCGCGGCCGTCCTCCTGCTCAAGGCCGCCGGCATCCCCAAAGGCTCCGGCACACCCAACAAAGAGAAGCTCGGCAAGGTCACCGAAAAGCAGATCATGGAGATCGCCACCCAGAAGCTCCCCGACCTCAACGCCGCCTCCGTCGAAGCCGCCGCCAAGAGCATCCGCGGAACCGCCCGGTCCATGGGCATCGAAGTCACCGCATAGGAACCGCTGAAACACTCCGTTTCGCTTACGGCACGGCCTCATCCGTGCCGTAAGCCTCCGCTCCCCAGCAACAGATAATCTGCTCTACGCCCCCGCAAACAGCTCGCTCTGCTCCGGCCCGCTCCGAACCCGCATCGGACCCTTGCGCTCCGGCCCCGCATCCCGCGTCAGCAAAGCGTCCGTCGACCGCTGCGCGAGACCATACCTCCGGCACACCTTCCCAACCAGCGCCTTCATCTCCTCCCGATACGGCCGCGCCGCAAAGTCCGCCCCCGCAAACCGTGCCGCATACTCGCGTTCCAGGGCAGGGAAGTGCTCGCGAACAAAGCTCAGGTACGTAGGTCGTGAGCACGCCTTGAGAAACAGCGGCTGCGCCGCAAAGAAGCTCGCCTTCGCCTCCGCCGCACGCCGGGCAACGCCCGCGAGCGCACCTTCGTTGTCAGTAATCCCAGGCAGCAGAGGAGAACACAGCACACCCGTACAAATCCCCGCGTCGCTCAGCTGACGAACCGCCGCAAATCGAAGATCCGGTCGCGGTGCGCGCGGCTCCAGCTTGCGCGCCAGCACAGGGTCCGCCGTCGTGATCGTAAGATGCACCACCAGCGTGTTTTTCCGCGCAATTTCGACGAGCAGGTCCAGATCCCGCAAGATCAGCTGGGACTTCGTCACAATCCCGATCCGGTACCCAGACCTCTGCCGGAACACCTCCAGCAAACTCCGGGTCACCCGCGCTCGCCGCTCGATCGGCTGGTACGGGTCCGTCGCCGTCCCAATCGCAATCTCCTCCGCCGGATCCATTTTGCGCAGCTCCTGCTCCAGCAGCCATGCCGCGTTCTTCTTCAGAAAAATCAGCCGTTCAAACATCTCCTGCCCACGCGAGGAGCGCAGTTCCGGTCCACCCGCCGAGCGCAGCTCGGGTCCCTCCCCGTCGTCCAGAGTCTCGCTCACCCCCGCACCCGCTTCGGAGATCTGCTCCGGCGCATCCGGAAGGAGAAACTCGTGCGTATACCGCGCATAGCAGTACTTGCACCCAAACTCGCATCCCCGGTAGGGATTGATGCCGTACGCCAACGAGAGACGCCGCTTCGAAACCGTCCGGTTCAAGATGCTGCGGACCTCCATAGCCCGGAACTCCACCAAATGACCGTCGTCGGCGTGCTCCGCCCCAGCCGCCAGCCGAGCGATCCCCACCGGTGCACGATCCATCCCAACCGTTGCAGAGGAGAGGATCGGGAAGAGAGAACTACCGCTCACCGCAGATCGCATATTCGCCTTGTCTTCGCCAACGTGCTAAAGTTACTCCTGTGTAATTCTCCGGTCAAGCGCCCTCCTTTAGAATCGGGGAGTGACCTTTACCATCGCCCAAGCCCCGCTTCCGCTGCGCTTTCGTCCCGCCACGCCCATGTCGGACGACGACCTGCTCCGTTTCTGCGCGGCCAACAACCCCCTGCGGGTGGAGCGCGAGGAGAGTGGAGAGATCGTCGTCATGACGCCGGCCGGCAGTGGAACCAGCAGGATGAACATGAGAATCGGCCGCCTCCTCGATGAATGGGCCGAAGCCGACGGCCGGGGCGTCACCTTCGACTCAAAAGGCGGCTTCAAGCTCCCTGACGGCTCGGTCCGCGCCGCCGATGCCGCCTGGCTCCGTCTGTCCTGCTGGGATGCGCTCTCTCCCCCGCCGAGCAGTCGAGGTACGCACCTGTCTGCCCCGACTTCGTTATCGAACTCCGCTCCCCCAGCGACTCCCTCGCAGATCTTGAACAAAAGCTCGGGCAGTGGATTCGCAACGGAGTTCAGCTCGCCTGGCTTGTCGACCCCGAGCAGAAGTCAGTCAGCGTCTATCGGCCCGGCCAACCCACCGAGCTCCACACCGACCCCA
>CAXUIB010000301.1:0-2228 GCA_964250945.1 uncultured Acidobacteriaceae bacterium | reverse complement strand
GTGTACTGCCTCGGATCCAGTAAGCTTCTGCCCTTGCAGATGCTTCTGCCCATCTCGATTGAGTTTGCCCCGGCTGACAGAGACGGAAGACCCGCTCTAACTTCCTGCCATCACGATCGGCATGGTTGGTGTCGCCGATCCGCCTTCGTTCTCGACCGTGATTCCGAACGCCTTTGCCGGTACGCCTTTGGGCAGTGGCGGCAACACGACCGTTGCAAACCCATGCTCATCCGGGCGGAACAGGCCCGCCGCCACCGGAGCTCGGCCGTCGGCGGGAATGATCCACAGCTCGTACGTCTTTTCAGGCGGTAGCGGCTCCATATTGCTTGCCGTGAAGAACAGGGTTCCCGACCGCGCGGCGTAGGTTGCCTTGCCCTCCGGAATCGGTGTTGTGTGCGGCTTTGTGAGTGAAACCCGAACCGCCGCAGGATCGTTCATCAGATCAAGCACCTCACGCGCCGACGCTGCTTCGGCCGAGAGGCGCGCCACCTGCCCGCGATCCGCAACGACGGTCTGTCGCAGGGCATCGCGTTGCTGAAGGAGGTTTACCGTCGCGACCGCCAGCCCTGCCGCAACCGCCCATCCGATCCAGGGGAGCACCCGCCCCATCCCGCCGCGGCGCACCGGCTCCTCCTCCTCCTCGTCGATCCGTCGGCCAGGTCGCAGATCGTCGTCTGCTGCTCCCACAGCTCCGAGAGGCTCGGCTGAGCGCGCACCCGAGCTCGCGACCCCATACTCCTGCGACCGATTGATCGCCTGAACCTTCTTTTCGCGAGCGATCTGCTTGATCAGTCGCTCCCGCGCCAGCGCCGGCGGTGAGTGCATCTCCGAGCTCAACGCATACACCGCCAGATCGCCCTGAACCTCGCCCAGCTCTCGACGGAGCTCCGGGGAGCGCTCCAGCCGCAAACGAAGCGGGACCGCCTCTTCTTCTGAGAGAAGCTGCATGGCATACAGGGCAAGATCGTCCTGGTCGTAATCGAAGTTGTCGCTCATGCCTTGAATGCCTTTCTCAGCGTCAACAAGGCGCTGCGGATGCGTGTCTTTACCGTGCCTAAAGGCTCGCCCGTCATCTCCGAGATCTCGGAGTGCGTGAGACCGTCGAAAAAGGCCATCTCAAGCGTCTTTCGCTGCTCGGTCGGCAGCCCGTGGATCACCACCCGGGCCTTTTCCATCATTCCGTTCCGCTCCGCCTCGACCGCCAGGTTGTAGTTCGAGGGCAGAACCATCTCGTCCACGGAGTCGGTGGGACGCCGGCGCCGGAGTGTATCGATCGAACGATTCCGGCTCACCACGGCCAGCCAGCCGCCGAGGCTGCCCCGCGTGGAGATGAAACCGTTCGGATTGCGCCAGACCTGCATGAAGATCTCCTGCAACACGTCTTCGGCAGAGGCAGGGTCCCGCAGAACACGGAGCGCGACGGAGTACACGACTCTCGAGTACCGGTCGAACAGCGTGCTCATCGCCTGTTCGTCGCCGTGCTGCACTTGCAGCAACAGCGCCGCGTCGTCCATCGACGACAGCGACTGCGCGTTTCCCTCTCTGTCTCTGTACATGCCAACGCACCCGGATCTAGAGCAGATTTACGTCAAACAGCAAGTGACTCGCACGAAAGTAATACCACGAAAGTACAAGGGCTCCGCACTTAGGGCAACCCTAAGCACGAAATCTGTCCCTGGTCCCCGGCGACGGAGCCGAGATCAACAGACACACACTTTACAGGAAATCGGGGGCGGTGTGCCCGCGGCGCTGGTTTCTGTCCGGTAGTCTTCGGTGAGGACGATCTGCCGACCTTATGCCGAAATCGAAAAGCAAGTTGCGGCTCGACAAGCTTCTGGTGGACCGGGGGGACGCGCTTTCGCGCGAACGAGCGCAGGCGCTGGTCCTTGCCGGGCGCGTTCTGGTGGGGGAGCAGAAGATCGAAAAGCCGGGCGCCCCGGTCGAGGAGGATGCGGTCATCCGTGTGCTCGGAGCGGATCTCCGGTACGTGAGTCGGGGAGGTCTGAAGTTGGAGCACGCGCTTCGGCACTGGAGCATCGATGTCGCGGGCCTTGGCTGTGTCGACGTTGGAGCGTCGACGGGAGGGTTTACGGACTGCCTGCTGCAGCATGGCGCGAGTTCCGTGCTCGCCGTCGACACGGGCCACGGCCAGATTGCCGAGAAGCTGCGGCAGGATGCGCGCGTACGATTGCTGGAGCGGACCAATGCTCGTCTGCTCGGGCCTGGGG
>CAXUIB010000300.1:0-2230 GCA_964250945.1 uncultured Acidobacteriaceae bacterium | reverse complement strand
TCTCCCCGCAGATCGCCGCCTCAGAAACCTCGCCCCGCAGCTACCCCTCATACCGCCCGCCGATCCAGTCCGCCATCTCCCGCGAAGGCAGCCCCGTCTCGATCGACCACCGCATAAACGCCGACCCCGCATCCCCTGACCACAGCGTTCCATCGCAGTCAAACACCGCCACCCGAGGCTCGGTCCCAAGCACCGCCTCGCGAAACTGCTCCGCGCCGAGCACACCCGCCTCCCCTATTACCTTCTCCAAACCAACGCCCTCCATCCTCGTCCTCTCAAGCTCACGTCAAAGCGCATTCTACGGGACACACTTGCCCTGTCCATTAAGCACAGTCGATCCGCGTCCGCGCGCATCCAAACCCACCATGAGCGAACAGAAAAACCTCAGCGGCCCGGAAGGCGTCCAAAAGATCAACGACCTCGTCAAAGACATCCGCATCGCCATGATGACCACCGTTGCCCCCGACGGCTCCTTCGACTCGCGCCCCATGGCCACCCAGCAGTCCAGTTTCTACGGGGACGTCTGGTTTCTCACCCGCGCCGAATCCGGCAAGGTCGCCGAGATCCGGGACGACTCGCACGTCTCCCTCCTCTACAGCGACCCTGACAGCTCCAAATTCGTCTCCGCCAAAGGGCGCGCCTACCTCTCGAAAGACCGCGCGAAAATCCAGGAACTCTGGAATCCCATGTACAAAGCCTGGTTCCCCGAAGGCCAGGACGACCCCTCCATCACCGTCCTCCGCGTCAACATCTCCGAAGCCCAGTACTGGGAGGCGTCTTCCTCGAAACTCCTTCGCGGCCTCAAATACGTCGCCGCCGCCGCAACAGGAGGCGCCATCGACCTCGGCGAAACGGGCAAAATCACCGTGGGCTAGAAAACGGTCGCTAAAAGAAAGCCAACAATCGTGAGCGAACGACCGTGCGCGGGTCGCCGATCGCTCCGCTATGCCGACCTGCCGTTACCATTTGGGCTGTTGAGAACCGCAAATCGTCATCCATCTCTAGCGCGCGGCGGCTTCGAGCGCGGGCAGGTCCAACTTGATCATCCCCATCATGGCTTGCATAGCCTTGGGGTGAGCGATCAACTCGCCGATGTTGCGCGGAACAATCTGCCAGCATAGGCCGAAGCGGTCTGTGAGCCAACCGCAGGCCATGGGTTTGCCGCCTTCGATCAACTTGCCCCAATAAGAGTCGATCTCCCCTTGGGAGTCGCAGCGGACGAAGAACGAAAAGGCGGGGTTGAGCTGATGCGCTGGGCCGCCATTCAGCTCCCATACTCTATCCGGCTCACACGAACAGGAGAACCGCTCTAAACCGGAGCCTGCCCACTCACCACCGTCACCCCCGCCGGCACCGCAAACCGAAAATCCGCCTCCGGCAGAGCCACCCCCTCCTCCACCCCAGAAAACACAAACTCCGTCACCGACCCATCCACCCGCTCCATCCGCAGACGCTCGATCGCCCCCGTGGCCGTCACCGTCAGCGCGATCTGCCGTTCTGTATTACCCAAACCTTTCGGCTGCCCGGAGATCACAAAACTGGCGCCCTCGGGCCTCACCGACACCCCCTCCAGTTCCTTCTTCAGCTCCGTGTGCCCCAGCAAAAAACGCAGCGGCGACCGCTCATCCTCGACCACCCGTGCCGGCGTCCGCACCGCCTCGGCCGCCCCCGGCGTGTAGCTCCACGCGAACTTCCCGTCCAGCACATACACCTTGCCCGCCGGCGCATCGGTCGTCCACCGCATCCGCCCCGGCCGCTTCAACTCCACCACGCCCGTCTCAGACCGCTCGATCCCCATCCCGCTATACCGCTCCGCATACCGCGCCCGCAGCGTCCGCAGGTGATTGTAGTGCGAATCGACCCGGCTCAGAACCGCCGCGTCCTCCGCCGTCAGCGGCCGCGCCGGAGCACCCACCTGCCCCGGCAAACCGGCCGCCATCCACACGAGGCCGGCCCACACCATCCATCCTCGCCACCTCACTGAATCGGCTGCGTGCAGTTCGTCCCACCCGCCGGATCGTACCGGACCGTGTTGTTTTCATCCGCGCAGAACCCGCGGTCGCCCGTCTTGCCCACCGATTGCGGCACCGCCGTAATCTCATACGACGTATACATATCCTGGTTGTTCACCTGCACATTGTTGAAGTTCGTGATCGCAAACTTGTAGCCGGCCTTATGCCCCACTGTCAGGTCCGGAGGGATCAGCTGGGCCGCCTGCGACGTCGGCGCC
>CAXUIB010000299.1:0-2250 GCA_964250945.1 uncultured Acidobacteriaceae bacterium | reverse complement strand
CCCAAAACCCCGCGGCCCGCGCGTCTGTAGACTCTAGCAACTAGGCAACCAGCTTGCGTCGCACAAACCCTGCCAAACTCAGCACACCTGTCCCCAGCAGGGTCAGCGTTCCCGGCTCGGGAATTGGGGACGCCGCCGAGGTCACAGCGATGTTTGCAACCTCATTTACCTCATTGCCATTGGACCGCATCAGGTAAGCGCCATCTGCGCTGTACAGATTTACCTCGGCGCCGTTCCGCAGCACGAACGACACCCCGCCTGCGTCAAAAAACGCTCCGCCCTGAGCAGGAAAGAAGAGGAGATTGTCGTTGAACTCGTATCCTCCCGGCGCGATCACGCCCGTAATGGGGCGAAGCGTCCCGTTGCCCGTGTCGGTCGTGCCGGTCACGCCGACGATTTGGAACACGCCGGACCGTACACTCGTCGCGTCAAACGCACCCGATCCCGAAAATGTCGGTCCGGTAAAGCTGAAGTTGAAGAGGCTATCTGCCAGGGCAGAGGTGGAGGCAGATGCAGCCAAGATCAGGCCGCCAAGGACACAAAGAACACGCTTCATAAAACTCCTAGAAACATTGAGGTGAGCTGAACTACACGGCATCTGTTGCACGTTGCCATCCAAAATTGCTCTCCCTGGATTCTCCCCAGAGATCGCATGCGGTAGCCGGACTTTGTTGCGGAACATGCAAAGGCTTGCGGGTTTAGAGCAGGCGCGCGGAAGTGGATTTCCCCCTGAACCCGCCAAACCGGTTGGGATTGCTGTTCGTTCAAGTGCAGCCGATCGGGAAGGTGGAGCCGGTCGTCCATTCTCCATCCTGCGAGTTTGTCCGATGTCGACCGAGCGAGGCGAGCACGCACCACTACAATCAGATCCGTGGGCCAGATCCGCATTCTCTCCGACCAGGTCGCCAACCAGATCGCCGCGGGCGAAGTCGTCGAGCGACCCGCCTCGGTCGTCAAAGAGCTCCTTGAAAACGCGATCGACGCCCGGGCCACACGCATCCGCATCGACGTCGAAGCCGGCGGCCGCAAACTCATCCGCATCTCCGACAACGGGGTGGGCATGGTGCGCGATGACGCCCTGCTCGCCTTTGAGCGGCACGCCACCTCGAAACTCCGTACCTCGGACGACCTCCTTTCGATCAGCACGCTCGGCTTTCGCGGCGAAGCCCTTCCGTCGATCGCGTCGGTCGCCCGGGTGACCCTCGAAACCCGTGCCCGCGCTTCAGACCCAGACCCGGACTCAGCCGACACCATCGGCACCCTGGTCGAGATCTCCGGCGGCAACATCCTGCGCGTCGACCCCAGCGGCGTCGCCGTCGGCACAACGCTCACCATCCGCGACCTCTTCTTCAACACGCCGGCGCGGCGCAAATTCCTCAAGTCCGAACAGACCGAACTCGCCCACATCGCGGCTCTTGTTACGCACTACGCGCTTGCCCACCCCACGCGCCACTTCGAACTGCACACCAGCACCCAGGCCCTGCTGATCGCGCCCGCTGTCAGCTCCAGCTCAGACCGGCTTTTCCAGATCTTCGGTCGCGACACCGCCTCGTTCATGCTTCCCGTCACCGCCGAGCTCGACTTCCGCCGCGCCGGTCTCCCGGAGCCGCCACCCTGGAAGCGCGAGGAAGACTACGAGCCCGCCGACCCTGGATACCTCCGCATCTCGGGCTTCGTCTCCAAACCCGAGCTCCAGAAGCTCAACCGCAACTCGATCTACGTCTTCGTCAACCACCGCCTTATCCGCGACCGGCTCGTCCTCCACGCGCTCACCGAGGCCTTCCGCAACATCATCCCACCCACCTCCTTCCCCGTCGTCCTCCTCTTCCTCGACATGCCACCGCAGGAGGTCGACGTCAACGTCCACCCCGCGAAGACCGAGGTCCGCTTCCGCCAGCCCGCGTTTGTTCACGACTTCCTCCGCGACACCGTCCGCACCGCTCTGATGCAGGCGCGGCCCGCCGCCTCCTTCGCTCAGGCCCTTACCGGCGGCCCCCACGACCACGCGTCGTCGCTCAACATCGACGTCAGTCCGCTGCCCGGCGAACCCAGCCCCAATCGCGCGTCTCGCAACAGCTCACCCCAGGACGTGTCCGGAAGCCTCTACCGGCCCGGAGCGGACCCGCTGCCTGGCCTCGACCGGCCCCACTTCGCACCCACACGCGCACCCCAGACCTTCGCGGGTCCGTTCTCCGAGCCCGACGCCCGCCCGGCCGACATCGCCGCCTTCACCCTCGCCGCGCCCCAACA
>CAXUIB010000298.1:0-2252 GCA_964250945.1 uncultured Acidobacteriaceae bacterium | reverse complement strand
GGCTGGACGCGGCGCTCGCGACGCAGGGCCAGGCTCTCATTCGGTCCGCCCCCCGGCGCGCGGCCGATGCCGAGGTCGATCCGGCCGGGATACAGCGCGGCGAGCGTCTTGAACTGCTCGGCCACCTTGAGCGCGGCGTAGTGCGGCAGCATGATGCCGCCCGAGCCGAGCCGAATGCGGCTGGTCTCGGCGCCGATCCTCGCGAGCATGATCTCGGGCGCCGTGCAGGCGAGCGTCTCGATCGCGTGGTGCTCGCTCATCCAGAAGCGATCGAACCCAAGCGCCTCCACGTGCCGCGCGAGACTGACCGATCGGCCAAGCGCCTCAGCCGCCGTCGATCCCTCGGAGACCGGGGCCTGGTCGAGCACCGACAGCCGCAACTGTGACATCTTGCCGTCCATGGGGATTGGATGTTCATGGGGGTGAAAATGGCTCGGCGCCGAAGCGGAGACAGTTCACCGGATCTTCGCTCCGTTGCGTAAACTGAACCTGCGCCCTGGACGCCCTGGATGACCCTATGATGAACGTCCAGCAGAAGCTTGAGATCCTCGCCGACGCCGCCAAGTACGACGCTTCGTGCGCGTCCTCGGGCGCAAAACGGGCAGCCGCGCCGGGCGGCATCGGGTCGTCGGATGGCGAAGGCATCTGCCACTCCTACACGCCGGACGGCCGCTGCGTCTCCCTGCTCAAAATCCTCCTGACCAACTTCTGCACCTACGACTGCGTCTTCTGCGTCAATCGCGTCTCGTCCGACATCCGGCGCGCGCGCTTCACGCCCGAAGAGGTCGTCAACCTCACGCTCGACTTCTACAAGCGCAACTACATCGAGGGCCTCTTTCTCTCCTCCGGCATCATCCAGTCCCCTGACTACACGATGGAGCAGCTCGTAACGGTGGCCAAAACCCTGCGCCAGGTGCACAAGTTCGGCGGCTACATCCACCTGAAGACGATCCCCGGATGCTCGGAAAATCTGGTCGCCGAGGCCGGCTTGTTTGCCGACCGACTGTCGGCCAACATCGAGCTTCCGACCGATCGAGACCTCGTCCAGCTCGCGCCCGAGAAAAAGTCCGCCGTCATCGAGACGACGATGGCGCAGATCGCAACCCGCTCTGCCGAGTCCGAGGAAGACCACGCAAAATCGCGCCTGTCGCCGACCCTCCAAGCCCCGAAGTTCGCCGCCGCGGGTCAGTCCACCCAGATGATCGTCGGCGCCACGCCCGCCACTGACCGCGAGATCCTCTCAACCGCCACGCACCTGTACGGCCAGTACAAGCTGCGCCGCGTCTACTACACCGGCTTCAGTCCGTACCCGGAGGCGGACACGCGACTGCCGCTCAAGGCCGCGCCGCTGGTGCGCGAACACCGCCTCTACCAGTCCGACTGGCTGATGCGCTTTTACGGCTTCCAGGCGTCCGAGCTCACCTCCGATGCCAGCCCGGACCTCTCGCTGACCGAGGATCCGAAGTCGACCTGGGCCCGCACCCATCCCGAGTTCTTTCCCGTCGACGTCAACACGGCGCCACGCGAAGCTCTGCTCCGCATCCCCGGCATCGGCTACAAAAACGTCGACCGCATCCTGCGCATCCGCAAATACCACCGCCTCGCGCTCGACGACCTCCGCAAACTCAACGTTCGCGTGAAGATCTCGCTGCCGTACCTGGTCGCCGACGACCATCTTCCAACGGCGGCAATCATCGGCGGATCGCACCTCCCCTCGCCTGATCTGGCGGCCCCTATGACACCGATGACCCAGATGGACCTGTTTGCGCCCATCAGCGCGCTCACGGGTGCTGTCTAAGACATCCCGGCATGAAGCGCATCCCCATCCAGCCCGACTTCGCCGACTGGCGCACCCACGCCCGCATCGCGCTCCAGCAGGGCTACACCCCCGAAGACCTCGACCTCGAAGACGCGACTGTGCCCACCACGCTCGCGCTGGCGCTCGATGCGGACGACGCGCCCACAGGCACGCCGATCCTGAACCCGCACGTCCCGAAGACCTTTCTCAACTCCGCCGAGGTCGCCGCCGCGCATCGCTCGCCCGATCGCTGGAACCTCCTCTACCGCATCCTCTACCGTCTGCAGGCGAATCGCGATCTCCTCCGCTTCGAGATCGACACCGACATCGGCCCCATGCGCACGATGGAGTCGCAGGTGCGCCGCGACCTGCACAAGATGCACGCGTTTTTGCGCTTTCGCAAGGTCGCGCCCGACCCCATGGACGAGGCTAATCCCTTCACGCCGCACCCAGC
>CAXUIB010000297.1:0-2268 GCA_964250945.1 uncultured Acidobacteriaceae bacterium | reverse complement strand
ACAAAATCCTAGAACAGATGCATCGACAAGAAGCTATTTCAACAAGCTCCTAAAGCCTCACCCGCATGTCAGACTCCAGCAAGTTCGCGACCTACCCCAGCCTGCGCGACCGGGTCGTCGTCATCTCCGGCGGCGCCTCCGGCATCGGCGCAGCCATCGTCGAGGCCTCCGATGACAGCGCGGCCATCACCGACCAGAGCGTTCCTAACGCGCTTCATCGCCACATGCGCGTCGGTCTCGGATACCTTCGGTACCGTCCCAACCTCCGCGACCGTCCGCCGCCGGATCATCGCAGCCAAATAGACCATAGCGTGTCGACCGAGGCATGCGTCACAGCCGACGCACCCACGCTGCGCTCCTGACGCCACGCCCGACCGTAGAAGACCCCAGCCAGACACGCCAGAAGCACGTACCTCCAGTTGAAGTGCACGGCTCGTTTGTTGAAGTGCGAAAGCCCGAACAGCACCGATGTCACACCGAGCGCCCATCCTCGCCCGAGCTTGCGCTCCAGCAGATTCTGCATCCAGCCGCGAAAGAACAGCTCCTCAGGAACCGCTATAAAAAAGAACGTAAACACCCACGCGAGAACGACCCGGCCCGGCCCTGGCAGCTCCCGGTGCACATGGAGGAAGCCGAGCAGCAGCCCAAGAGCAACGGCGACCGGCGCGTAGAAGACCAGCTCCCGTCCGCCGACACGCACGTCGTGCCGACGGAGCCGGAGGTCGAAGCCGACGCCATCGAGCCTCCGAATCGCCTGAAACCCGTAGATGCCCGCATCGAGCAGAAGCATTTTGTTGAACACTGCCATGTGCGCCGGCCACGCCGGTTCAAACCAGCGCAGATCGACGGCGAGCCCTAGCGCAAGGAGCACAAGGAGATCGCGCCAGTCCCCCCGTTGCTCCGGGTCGGCAACTTGCGCGCGCCAAAGCAGCACACTCACCAACACCGGAAGAGAAGCGTACAGAGCGAACCATCCCCAGCGAAACATCCCGGCCGAACTCGCAACGAGAGCATACGGAACGCAGAGCACAGCCGGCCGCAGAAGTCGCACGAGGACCGGCCCTGTGGCTCCGCGCCGCAAGCTTCCCGGGAAAAACGCGGCGGCAAAGAAAGGCAACAGCGTCAAAAGCGCTGCCAGCACTACCACCGGAGAGACAGCAGATCGCAGCATTCCACCGACGAGCATAGCTCGGGACGCGCGCAGATACACTCATGGAGGTGCTCCCGCTCGCCGCCATCTCCGGTCCCACACAGTCCCGACCTTATGTCTGCCGCCCCGCCCGCCTTGCTCAAGCGCCTCGCCCTTGCTCTCGTCCCTCCGCTTGCCGCAGCCATCATCCGGCTGCTCGGCGCCACTCTGCGGTATCGGGATGTTACCGATCCCGGGACCATCCCCGGCGCGCGACATCCGGGCCCCGGCATCTACATCTTTCCGCACCGCTCGCTCCTGATCGCCGCGCATCGCTTCCGCAATCGGCAGATCGCCATCCTGATCAGTCAGAGCTTTGACGGCGAACTGATCGCCCGCACCGTCCGCCGCCTCGGCTTCCTTCCCGTCCGTGGCTCGTCGTCACGCGCCGGAGCCTCGGGTCTACGCGGTCTTGCGCGTGCGTACGGGGCGGGCCACATCTGCGCCTTCACCGTCGATGGCCCGCGCGGCCCGGCCATGATCGCGAAACCCGGCGCGGCGCAGCTTGCCCAACTCACCGGAGCCCCCGAGATCGGCGCCTTTTACGCGTCTCCCAGACGCAGCTGGCAGCTCCGCTCGTGGGACCGCTTCCTTATCCCCAAACCCTTCAGCCACGTCGTCGTCGCCTGGTCCCCCCGCGTCCCCCGCGAAGCCGCCCGCGGCAGCATCCCGCTCGCTTCCATCCAGGCCGCCCTCGACCAGGCGGTCAGCATGGCCGAAGGCGCCGGCCCGCTCTCGTAAGCTGGAACAGAATGCGCGTCTCCGACTTCCACTTCGAACTCCCTGAAGACCTCATCGCGCAGACCCCACCCGAGCCCCGCGGCTCCTCGCGCATGATGCTCCTCGACCGCGCCACTGGCGCCTGGATGGACGACCGCTTCGCCAGCCTTCCCCAGCTTCTCCGGCGTGGCGACCTCCTCATCCTCAACAACTCCCGCGTCCTTCCGGCGCGCCTCTTCGCCACCCGCGCCGGCACCCAAACCCACGGAAACTCCACGCGACCGACCGGCCAGATCGAAGTTCTCCTCACCGAACAGATCCCCAACTCCGCCGAGGAAAACCTCTGGCGAGCCCTCGTC
>CAXUIB010000296.1:0-2274 GCA_964250945.1 uncultured Acidobacteriaceae bacterium | reverse complement strand
CGTGCCTGGACCGGATCGTCCAAGAGCAGGTGCTGGACCCTTACGACCACAAGCATCTCAATTACGACACCGCCGACTTCCGCACGCTGAACCCGACTTCGGAAAACTTGACTGTCGTGATCTGGAACAACCTTTCGCGCTGCCTGGACCGCGAAGCCCTGGGCGGGGCGCGTTTGTACCGGGTCGCCGTGCGGGAAACGGCCCGCAACTTTTTTGAATACTACGGCAAAGGCGCCGCCGAGAAAGATTAACCGTGACCTATTTGTCACCTGCTGAAACCGCCGAACCTGCTGAAACCGCCGAACCTGAAGCCCTGGAAGTGCGCCCGCCGCGCGAAGCCGCGCCGCCCGGCGGCAAGACGGCTCGGCCCTCAGACGAAAGAGCCGAGGCCGCAACCCGCGAGCTGCTGGCATTTGTCGGCGAAGACCCAAGCCGGGAAGGCTTGCTGCGGACCCCGCACCGGGTCGCCGAGTCGCTGAAGTTTCTGACGCGCGGCTACGATCAGTCGGTGGAAACGCTGCTGAACGGCGCGGTGTTCCACGAAGACTACGACGACATGGTGGTCGTCAAAGACATTGAGTTTTACTCGCTCTGCGAGCATCACCTGCTGCCGTTTTACGGCAAAGTCCATGTCGCGTACATTCCAAACGGCAAAATCGTCGGCCTGTCCAAAATCCCGCGCCTGGTGGACATGTTCGCCCGGCGCCTGCAAGTGCAGGAGCGGCTGACGACCCAGATCGCCGAAGCGCTGGAAACCGCTCTGGAACCCAAAGGCGTCGCCGTCGTGGTCGAAGGAGCGCACCTGTGTATGCAGATGCGCGGCGTCCAAAAGCAGGACGCAAGCATGGTCACCTCGCACGTCATGGGCGCGTTCCGCACCGACCGCGCCACCCGCGCGGAGTTTATGGCGCTGATCAAAAGCGGGTAGCCGCCGCGAAACAGCAGAAGCCGGGCGCCCCACCAATGGGGGCGGGGGGTTTGGGGGGGGGGGTTGGGGTGGGGGTTTGGCGGCGGGATACCGCCGATGCTGCAATCGGGGCCGCAGGAGAGGCGTTCTACGGTATCGGAGAAGTCGAGGAAGAGGGTTCCGTTGTTGGTGTCGGGGGAGACGTAATCGCCGCGCGTGCCTCCGCTCGCGAGGATGGTGAAGAGGTGTGTGGAGGGGTCGAGAAGGCCAATGCCTCCGGTGTTGTAGCCGTTTCCGTTGAAGTTGATGACGACGTCGCCGTTGAGACTGTTGGCGCTGCTGATGATGCCGGAGCCGTCTGCGCCGCTGAGGCCGGGGAGGTTGCCGGAGGCGAAGGTCTGGGCTCCGGTAGCGATGTTGTAGCCGATGATCTCCCCGCCGACTTCGGCGTAGACGGTGAGGCCGTCAGCCGAGACGGTGACGCCGTCGGGGAAGACTGTGGTGACGAGGCGAAAGGAGCCCGCGCCGCCATTGGCGAGCGGATCGATATCGATGATGCCGGAGGTGCTGGCGGCGAGGATGTGGCCGTTGGCTGGGTTGCCCCACATGCCGAGGTAGGGGGAGGCGGTGACGCCGGTGAGGACGTGGTCGACCGTACCGGCAGCGGTGAACTGGACGTATCTTCCGTTCTGGGTGCCGTAGGCCTGACCGCCTGCGGTGGCGTAGGCGTTGGTGGACGAGTTGGACGATCGGGAGGATAGGGCGGAGGCGATGGTCTGGCCGTCGGAGTCGTTGAAGAGGTAGGTTCTGCCGGCACCCGTGCTGACGAGGATGTTGCCGCCGGAGGTGACGGCGATGCCGAACGGACCGCTGCAGCAGCCGGTGTTGCCAGGGTTGGTGGTGGCGAAGTTGGAGAGGGTGAATCCGTCGGCGACGCCTTGGGGGGTTAGGGTGAGAGAGTTGGCGAGTGCGTGGCCGGGAATGAGGAGGGCAGGAAGGGCGGAGAGGAGTAGCTTGGGGACCCAGGTACGCGTGTTCATGATGTCTCCTTTGGGATCTCTGCGGATCGAGGTTGGCGTGAGTGGCAGGCAATGGACTTCGCCCGAGCGCGTGCGGCCCCACACGCAGGATCGAAGCTGCACGAAGTTTCATTTGTCGGCGAAACCGGGTTCCGGAATGCAGGCGTGATTTGCACGTTGGGTGCCGGACTATCACTTCGGTGGGGGTGGAGGTGCAAACCGCCCTGCTGCGAAACCTTAGCCTTGAAGCGGAAAGGATGGAGCTATCGAGCAATGCGCAAATGACGGTCGCGAACTGTCGTACGCAGGCAAAATATTTTGCCGAGAGTATGGGGGGCGGGGGAGAAG
>CAXUIB010000295.1:0-2278 GCA_964250945.1 uncultured Acidobacteriaceae bacterium | reverse complement strand
CCCCCACCCCCAACCCCGCCGGCGCCCTCTAACCCGAGCGGCTCTCGATACAAGAGGCGCAGAGCACACGCTCTGCGCCTTTTCCTTCTCCAGCCGGCCCGCAACCTCCGTGGTATCGTCGGAGAAAATCCTGAACCGCAGGGTATCCGACCATGAACCTTCAACGCTGGGCGTTCGGCTGCGCAATCGCTGCAGGATATGTAGCAAGCTCCGCCGCTCAAGGCATGCCCCAAACCGCGGCCGACCAGACCGCCGGCCAGGCGTGGTGGGCCCATGTCAAGGTCCTCGCGGCTGACGACATGCGCGGACGCCTGACCGGCACCGACGACTACCTCCGCGCCGCCGCCTACGTGGTCGGGCAGTTCAAAGCCGACGGTCTCCAGCCGGCGGGGATCGACGGCTTCTACCAGCCTGTGGCCTTCGACGTCACCCGCATTCTCGCCGACAAGTCCTCGATGACTCTCTCCGCAAACGGACGTGAGACGCCCCTTGTGCTCGGCCGGGACGCGATCCTGGGCGCGCGCGCGTCGCAACCCCGATCGATCTCCGCGCCGCTCGTCTTTATCGGCTACGGCCTGCATCTGCCGGAGTCGAACTACGACGACTTCAACTCGCCCGAGCTCCTCTCTGCCTCGCTGAAAGGAGCGATCGTCGTCTACATCAACGGCGGTCCCGCTGACATCTCCGGCGCGCTCAAGTCCTTTGCCCGCACCTCCACGCTCGCGCAAGCCCTCGAGGACGCCGGTGTCGTCGGGGCGATCTCGATTCCAACGCCCAAGTCGATGGACTTCGGCTGGCAACGCCTGGCCAGCGGCGCCTCGCAGCCGGGTATGCGCCTTTCTGCAACTCACGACGATGCCCGCGTCGCAGACCGTCATCCCGCACTGGCGGACCACCGCCGCACCATGCTCTCCGCAACCTTCAACCCCGCGGAGGCAGAAAAACTCTTCGCCGGCACCGGCCACACCTTTGCCGAACTCCTCGAGCTGGCTGATGCCGCCAAGCCGCTCCCCCGCTTCGCTCTGAACAAGACCCTGAGCGCCACGGTCGCCTCCGAGACCACGCACGTCACCTCACCCAACATCGTCGCCAAACTCGAGGGCTCCGACCCCGTCCTCAAGAACGAGTTCGTCCTCGTCTCCGCGCACCTCGATCACCTGGGTGTCGGCGCCGAAATCAAGGGCAGCACGGTCTACGCGGGCGCCATGGACGACGCATCCGGGGTCGCCTCGGTGCTTGAAATCGCGAAGCACTTCAGCCGGACCGCCGCCCGGCCCAAACGCTCCATACTCTTTCTCGTCTTTACCGCGGAAGAAAAAGGCCTGCTCGGCTCACGCTACTTCGCCGGCCACCCCACGGTCCCCGAGAAGGCGATCGTCGCCGACCTCAACATGGACATGTTTATGCCGCTGTTCCCGCTCAAAAAGCTCCACGTCCAGGGACTCGCAGAATCCACGCTCGGGGACGACGCCCGCGCCGTCGGCGCCGAACACCACATCGAGATCGCCCCCGATCCCGAGCCGGATCGCAATTCCTTTATCCGCACAGACCAGTACAGCTTTGTGCAGGCAGGCGTCCCCGCGCTGGCAATGAAGTTCGGCTGGACACCCAACTCGCCCGAGTACAAGGCGTGGCGTCAATGGCTGGCCGAGCGCTACCACTCCACCCAAGACAATCTTTCGCAGCCGATCGACCTCGCCGCCGCCGCGCAGTTCAACGGGTTCCTCGGCGACCTCGTCCGCCGTGTCGCAGACGACCCCGCGCGCCCCCACTACGTGTCCTCCAGCTTCTTCGCGCGATTTGAAAAGGAACGCGGCCAATAACCTTATGACAACCCGACAGATCGCCCGCGCCGCCACGTTGTGCCTGTTCTGCGCCGCCATGCTCACCGCATGCAATAGCCCGCAGCCCGCCGCACCGCCCAGATCCCCCGAATCCGCGCAGCAGTCCAGCAATTCCCAACCCGACCTCGCCGCATCGCGCGAGTCTGCGCACGAACCCGAAGCCCCGGGCCGAACCTCCCGAAACGCCCGCCGCGGCCGCCCCTCCGCCATCTCCCAACCCGGCGTCTTCGACTTCTACCTCCTCACCCTCTCCTGGTCGCCCGAGTTCTGCGCCACCCACGCCGGCAGCCCCGAGTGCGGGAGCCACCCCGGCTTCGTCGTCCACGGCCTCTGGCCCCAGAACGACGCCGGCCCCGACCCCGAAAACTGCTCCTCCGCACCCGGCCCCGCAAACCCCGGGCACTACCCCCACCTCCTCCCCACCGCCACCCTCG
>CAXUIB010000294.1:0-2305 GCA_964250945.1 uncultured Acidobacteriaceae bacterium | reverse complement strand
CTCCCAACTCAGACGCCCACTCACCCATCGCAGACCGTCCGCGCCCCAGGCCGCGATCGCATGGAAGCCGACAAAGAGCAGAAGTCTGTGTTCGCCCACGGTCAGGACCTCGACGACCGGCTTCAGCGGAACCGTCGCGGAGCGGGCCGGATCTGCCGTGTCAACGATGTACGCGTACCCTCCGGCGACCGCGCACAGATCGTCCGGCCGAGGGCAGGCGAAGACCGCGGAGAGGAGCGAAGCACTCTCAAATCCAAGGGCGCAGGTCGCCAGAAAGCTGCCACCGACCCGCGGCCGGACAAGGAGCACAAGCGCCCCGCGCGCCATCGCCTCGTCCTCTCCCGGCACGCGTACAGGGAAGGTAAACTGCCGGGCCGGCGCAATCATCGGGCGCGCAGGGAGCAGATCCGCCGTCCAGGTGCGCTCAAAAGTCCGGGTCGGCTCAAACTTCAAGGCCGGCTCAAAACCGCCGTCGATCTCTCCCTCCCTCAATGGATCTGGTCCAGAGCTTGCGCCATGTCCTCGATCAAGTCCTCCGCAGCCTCGCAGCCCACGCTCATCCGGATAAAGCCGGGAGCGACCGCGTCGTGACCCCAGCGTCCCCGCCGCTCGGCCGTAGTTGTGATCCCGCCGAAGCTGGTCGCCTCGGTGATGAGCCGGGCCGTCGCCAAAAGCTGTTCGGCCGCGGCCTGGTCCCGCAACTCAAAGCTGAGCACCGGTCCAAAGTACTGCATCTGCCCCGCCGCGATTGCGTGTCCCGGGTCGCCGTCCAGCCCCGGGTAGAATACACGGTCGACCTCCGGCCGGCTCAGAAGAAATTGCGCAATCTTGAGAGCGTTCTCGGAGCTTCGCTCGAGGCGCAGGGGAAGGGTCCCGATCGACCGCAGTGCCAGCCAGGCCTCCATCGGCCCAGGCACGGCTCCGGTCATGGTTCGCCAGCGCTCGATCAGACCGTGCAGATCTCCGTCCCGCGTTGCTACATGCCCCAGCAGAAGGTCGCTGTGGCCCGTCATCAGCTTGGTATCGGAGACGACGCTGAGATCTGCCCCGAGTTCGAGCACCCTCTGGCCAAGCGGCGTGACCGTCGAGTTGTCGGCCGCCACCAGCACACCCGCGCGGTGCGCCGCATCGCACATCGCACGGACGTCGCAGATCTCCATCCCCGGGTTGCTGGGCGACTCGATCCAGAGCAGCTTGGCTCCGGCCAGACAGATCTCCTGCGCATTGCCGGCGGTCGGCGCCAGCCGAAGCTCGATGCCGATCGGGACGAAGTACTCCTCGATCAACATGCGCGCCGTGAAGTATCCACCCGCCGGCATCACCACAGCATCGCCGGGACGCAGCAAGGAGCCGAAAACCGCCGTACAGGCCGCCATGCCCGACCCAAACACCAGAGCATTCGCGGGCGAGCCCGACCCCGACTCCATCGCCGCAATTGCGCCTTCAAGCGCCGTCCAGGTCGGATTCCCGGAACGACCGTAGCTGTATTGCACGTCGGCCGGATCGCCGGGAACGTGAAACGGCGCGACAAAGACGGGTCCGGCGTGCATCGGCTCGCCTGCCCGCGGGGGCGTCAAGGTCGATCGAATTACCTCCGTGCTGTCCCGCATCTTTGGCGTAAACCCCGACCTCTGATGCTAGCAGCCGGAAGGGTGCGGAGCGTCAGAGAAGGGATGCGCTGAACATTCGCCCACGGGCCTGATGACAGGAGTTCACGGTTTGGTTTCACGATTTACAAGAGCTCACAAACGGAAGTGCTCCCACCCGCCTGGCGTGATTGGGAGGCTCCGCCCGTCCGCGTCGACTCCCGTGATCCAGGCCGCCTTTCCCCGGTGCCGAAGCGGATCTCCGTCAGTGACGCGGCCGATCTCCGTAACCCGAACGCCTCCCAGCCGCCACGGCATCTCTGCTTCCGGCCTTGCGGTAAAGAGCAGTTCGTAGTCTTCGCCGCCATTGAGCATCGCCCGCAGAGCTTCGCCCTCCCCTTTCAGCGCGAGCGCAAGCGGGTGCACGGGCAGCGCCGGGAGGTCGATCTGAGCACACACCCCCGAGGCTCGGCAGAGATGCGTCAGGTCGGTCGATAGACCATCGCTCAGGTCGATGCACGCGGTCGCCAGACCTCGCCGGCCGAGCGCGCGCCCCGCCGCCAGCCGCGGCTCCGGAAAGGTCTGCGGCCCACGTCGGCGAGCCTCCGGCCGCCCGGCCCGGGAAAGCATGCCGCTCAACTCAGCCGCCGCCCCGCCCAGGGCGCCCGTCACGTAGATCCGGTCCCCCACCCGAGCCCCGCTTCTCCGCAGCGCCCGTC
>CAXUIB010000293.1:0-2312 GCA_964250945.1 uncultured Acidobacteriaceae bacterium | reverse complement strand
CCAATCACGCCGCGCCCAAAAATCAGGATTTTCATAAATCTCTCTTTGGAGGCGATTATCCATCGCGGACGGCACTGTTGCATTAAGGGGTCACTACACCAAACGTCAAAAACGTACGCTAAATCTGGCGGTAATCTCGGCAAGGCACTTCATCTCAAGTTCTCCTGAACCCAACGCTCAACTCCGACGAGCTGCATGCCATGCTCGGCATTGAAGGTTTCGCTCACCGCCCACGCCACCCCTTTACCTTCCGCGAACACCAACCTATATTTTCTGATCGCATTGCCAGGGTCTTGGGCCAGTTGATCCTTGAGCATCGCTACGTTCCACGCCACGCGACGCATCTTCCGTTTGAGAACCAGATCCAACGTATCCGTTAACTGCCCGTAGGTGATCGTATCTCCGGCTGTGTACACGACCTCTCTCGCGATGCAGGGCTCGGCGAACAGAACCTCCGCAGTCACTGTTCCGATGTCATCAGGCGTCGTTACCGTGACAGCGGTCTCCCAACTTCCCAGCGCGTGCACGGTGTTGTTGTTCAAGTCCACGACCCCGAAGGAGGGCGCGAACAGGAAGCTCGTGAACATGCCGGTGGAGATGATGATCCACTCCGTGCGTTGCTGAGAGCGCAGCAGATCGCGTACGTCCAGTTGCTCGTCAAAGAGGTCCTGGGCACTGCCTCTACCGATGGCGTCGTAATCGACACCGAATTGCCAAGGGACGTAGCGCTTGACCCCGCCCGCAAGTACGGCGCGGGCGAGTTTGATCTGAATGCTGCGGCCTGCCGCAAAGCCCGTGCACCCGATCACCGTCTCGAATCGTCCGAATAGGTTGGCGAGAGAGGTTTCCGACTCGGTGGCTAAATCGCTGTATGCGAAATTGACACCGAGAGAGTGCAACGCGGCGAGCTCTGCTTGCTTGCGCGGGTCCCCGGAACGATCGGCTCCGGGACGAAGCAGGACAGTCAATGCGGGCGCAGGGATCGCATGCCGCGCCAAGCCCCGGAGAACAGCCATGCCGAGTTCCCCGGCACCCAGAACAAGGATTGACCCTTGCTGCGGAATCACACTGCCGATGTTCCGGCTGCCTTCTGGCGTCGAAATCATAAATCCGTTTTCCTCGGGTATGGATTATTAGCGAGCAAGGATCATCCCGTTTTGCGTCCAAACAGGGCTTCAAACTGCGTGAAGACCGGCTCAAAGATGACATCCTGAAGCCAGCGGCTTGCCGTCTCTATGTCGCCTTCCGCCGCGTCGAAGACCCCATAAAACTCGAAGAAAGATCCTCCGCCGCGACTGATAGGCCGAACTCTCATGTGGCCGTGATAGTTCAGGGTGAGATCGGCGCCCGCAAAGGTCAGAAACGTGAGCCGCATCTCGGGGTCCGAGAGTTCGAGCAATCGCTCCTGGACGATCCCGCCATTGCGCGCTTGCAGGGTTCTTTCCGCGCCCACTTTGTCGGGGCTGTCGCCCTCCCTAAGCCGGCTCGAAGCGATAAAGGGGAACCATTTCGGCAATGCGTTGAAATCCCTGACCAGTTCCCAAACCTTCTCCGGGGCTGCATTTACGATGGTGCTGCTGTAGACCGTTGCCATATCTATCTCCCTGCTCAAGTGAAAGTGAGGGCGAAGTGTGCCTGTTTAGCGACGTTGCAGATCGATGACGATCTTGCCGAACGCGCCGCGGTAAAGGTGGTCATAGGCCGCCCCGGCCTCCTCGAAGCTGTAAACCGCGTCGACCACCGGACGCAGCTGCCACTTCGCGAAGGAGCGGAGCATCTCTTCAAAGGCCGCTCTTGGCCCTACGGTGCTTCCGCTCACCGTCAACTGCTTCACGACAAAGGGAAACAGGGGTATCTCGGAGGTCACGCCATCCAGAAATCCGAGCAAAGCGATATGACCGCCGATTTTGGCGGCCTGCAAGGAACGTCCGAGATTTTCACCTCCCGCCACCTCCACGATCAGATCGGCACCCTTGCCCGAGGTGAGGCTCAGTAATGCCTGATCCCAATCCGGCCGCTCAGTGTAGTTGATTCCGTGCGCAGCCCCCATCCGCTTCACGCGTTCGATCTTTTCATCGCTGCTGGAGGTTACGATCACCTCGGCTCCCAGAGCGGCTGCGATCTGTAGCGCAAACAGCGACACACCGCCGGTGCCCTGCACTAGCACACTCTGGCCGGCCGAAATCTTCGCCTTCTCCACAACGGCATACCAGGCCGTCACCGCCGCGCACGGCAGGGTCGCCGCCTCGATGTCGGTCAGATACGCCGGCGCTTGCACGGCGATCTCCTCGTCGATCACAATCTGCTCTGCC
>CAXUIB010000292.1:0-2343 GCA_964250945.1 uncultured Acidobacteriaceae bacterium | reverse complement strand
CCTTTACACCGTCAGCATCTCCGCCACGGGTTTTGCCCCCTACCGCGCCCCCGGCGTCCAGGTCGCCGTCGGCCTGCCCACCACCCTCCAGCCCTCGCTCCGGCTCGCCGCCGCTGGCGCTGAAAACGTCACCGTCTCCAGTGCCACCCCACTCATCAACACCGAATCTCCCGACTTTTCCACCAATCTCAGCCTCCGGCAGATTGAAGACCTCCCCATCAACGGCCGCCGCTGGTCCGACCTCACCCTCCTCACCCCCGCTGTCGTTGCCGACAGCAGCGGCTTCGGCCTTCTGTCTGTCCGGGGCATCTCACCCCTGCTTAATAACGTCGAGATCGACGGTGCCGACGACAACCAGGCCTTCTTCTCCGAGGAGCGCGGACGCACCCGCGAAGGCTACTCCACCCCCCAGGTCGCCATCCAGGAGTTCCAGGTCAACTCCGGCGTCTACTCCACCGAGTACGGCCGCGCCCTCGGCGCCGTGATCAACTCCGTCACCAAGTCCGGCACCAACCAGCTCCACGGCGAACTCTACTTCTTCGACCGCGACAACAACTGGGGAGCCAAAAACCCGTTCACCAAACTCTCTACCTTTAACGGCGCGACCGGGCAAACCACCACCATCCAGTACAAGCCCAAGGACTGGCGCAAAATCTGGGGCTTCGGCGTCGGCGGTCCCCTCGTCAAGGACAAGCTTTTCTGGTTCTATACCTACGACGGCTTCCGCCGGAACTTCCCCGGCACCGGCGTCGCCGCCAATCCGGCCGCCTTCTTTCAGGCCCCTGACGCCGCCCTGCCCACCGGCTTCTCCTGCGCCGCCGTTATCGCCACCCAGGGCAAAACCTCGCCCGCCAACCCTGTTGACGCCCAGGCCTGCGTGCTCCAGGCCCGCCTCGGCCTGCCTACCTATGCCGCTGCCGCCACCCTCTACAACCGGGATCTCGCCGCCGTCAGCACCAACCTCGGCCCCGTCCGCCGCACCGGCGACCAGACCATCAACCTCCCCAAGCTCGACTGGCAGATCAACAGCCGCAACCATGTCTCCTTCCTCTACAACCGCCTCCGCTGGGATTCGCCCGGCGGCGTCCAAACCCAGGCCACCAACACCTACGGCCTCGACGGCTTCGGCAACGACTTCGTCAAGCTCGACTACGGCCTGGCCCGCCTCGATACCGTCCTCACCGCCAACCTCGTCAACGAAATCCGCTACCAGTACGGGCGCGAGCTCAACGACGAAACCGCCTACCCCACCAGCGCCTACGACGCCCAGTTCGTCAACGGCTCTTCGTACCAGGGCCTCCCACCCTCCATCTCCCTCCAAAGCACCAATGGCTTCACCTCCGGCATCCCCTACTACTCCTTCCGCCCCGCCTACCCCGACGAGCGCAAGTGGCAGGCCGCCGATACCTTCAGCTGGGTCCACGGCCAGCACTCCTTCAAGTTCGGCGGCGATCTCGTCCATAACTACGACCTGATCGACAGCCTTTCACTCGCCTCCCAAACGCCCAACGGCGCTTACACCTACCAGTACCTCGGCAACTTCTTTGCCGACCTCGCCAAGCCCACTGGCACCTGCGGCTCCGGTGCCACCGAGTTCAACGTAGGCACCCTTCCCTGCTACAGCACCTTCGGCCAGAACTTCGGCCAAAGCACCTTCAACCTGGCCACCCTCGATTACGGCTTCTTCCTCCAGGACGACTGGAAAATCACCCGCCGCCTCACGCTCGACCTCGGCATCCGCTACGACTACCAGTCCGTGCCCGGCCCTTACCGCGCGCTGCTTCAGCCCACCGCGACCTACGCCCCCCTCGCGCAGTTCTCGAACAAGCCGGATGACCGCAACAACATCGGTCCTCGCGCCGGCTTCGCGTGGGATCCCTATGGCGAGGGCAAAACCGTTGTCCGCGGCGGCTTCGGCATGTACTACGGCCGCATGCTCAACGCCACCCTGCTGTCCGCCTACAGCTCCACCGGCTCGCCCCTCGGGCAGATCGGCGTGACCTTCCGCAACAACCAGGCCGGCCCGTCCTTTCCCAGCATCCTCGCCCCTAGCTTCACCCCCACCTCGCTTGCCGCGCCGTCGGTCCAGTACTTCGACAAGAACTTCCAAAATCCGCAGGCGCTGGAGTACGACCTGACCGTCCAGCAGCAGTTCGGCTCCGGCACCGTCCTGTCCGTCAGCTATCTCGCCTCCCTTAGTCGCGAGCTGCCGAACTTCATCAACACCAACCTCCTCAACACACCCGCGCCTAGGAACAACGCCGCCAACGGCAAGGGCTACACAACGGTGACCTATACGGTTTCGGGCCAGGGCGGACGAACCCCCGCCGGCAGCTCCTGCGG
>CAXUIB010000291.1:0-2366 GCA_964250945.1 uncultured Acidobacteriaceae bacterium | reverse complement strand
CAACATCCGCGTCGTCACCGCCCCAAACACCGGAGTCACCGTCACCTTCCGGAACACCTTACTCGTCCCCGTCAGCACCTGCCGCAACCGGTCCGGCGTCGCTTCCGCATCCACCATCCCAATCACCTGCGGATGCCCCGCTAGATCACACACCAGATCCGCCGCAAGCGCTGCGCCGGACTCCAACCCCATCCCAAACGTCCCTCCACTCACCAGCACCACCGGTAACGGCGACTGGTCCGCCACCGCTTGAAAATACATCCGCGTCTCCGCGTCTCCGCCCTTCCCTCGTGCAAGAAATCCCGGCATCCGAAGCATCACGGCGTCAAACTGCATCTCCGCCGCAACCTCCGCCACGGCCAGAGTCCCCAGCACACTGTCCCGAGACACATCCGCCAACAGCACCTTTGTCTCCGCACAGGCCCGCGCCGACGTCCGCAGCACCGCCGCCATCTCGTCATCCGACAGCAGCTCGGTCTCGCCCACCGACGTCAGGAGCGCCAAACCATTCGCCGGTGTCCGCCCAGCCCGCTCAACATTGTGCTCCAGCTTCCGCAGGTTCAGACGTCCGTCCGCATAAAACGGCGTCGTCAAAGGCAAGTACAAACCACCTAGTAACATGGCTCTCATTCTAAAGAGACCGAGCGCCTTTTCTCCCCTAAAAGGCGTAGAAATTCGCCGGTCCAGACCCGCCCTTCCTCGATACCCTGAACCTCAGGCGAGCCATGATGCGACCGCGCGATACCTCCCACGACAAAACCATCGGCGAACTCGCGCGCGAGGCCTTCTGGTTCTTCACCCACACCCTGCTCGCCACCTCCGTCCTCGCCGCCGTCGTCGCCGGTATGTCCTTCACCCATCCCGACCCCGACTCCAGTAGCCCTAAGCTCCTCGGCACCGCGCTTGCTTTCTTCGTCCCCGTCCTGATCGGTTTCCTGATCGCCCGCGCCCAGGGCAACGACATCGCCCGCTACGTCTGGATCTCCGGCCTGCTGCTGTTCTCCGTTGTGTGCGTCTGGGTGCTCGACCTGCCCACCGGCAACGGCCTCTGCGAACACTGCGGCGCCCTCGAAAAACTCTGGCGCACTTTCTTCGACATCAGCCACGGCAGCGGACTGATGGGCGGCGACGGCCTCCTCATCGGCTCCTGGCTGCCCCTCTCCATGATCGGCTACGCCGTCGGCGCCAGCTTCGGCATCGAGGCCTGACCGCACTACCCCGTGTAGCTCTCCGCCTCAGGCTGCTGAGCCACCACCCGCTCGCGATGCAGCGTCTGCAGCGCCACTACATTTAGCGTCCCCTCCTGCAACGCCGCAATTCCCTCCGCCGCGGCGCGCGCCGCCGCAAGCGTTGTGATGGTTGGAATCCGCGCCTGCACGGCCGCACGCCGGATCGCCTTCTCATCGAAAAAAGTGTCTTGCCCGCGAGGAGTATTCACAATCATCTGAATTCGATCGCCCTTGATCAAATCCACCACATTCGGTCGGCCTTCCTTCACCTTGTACACACGCTCCGGCTGCAAGCCCGCCGCTTCCAAAGCCTCCGCCGTCCCATGCGTCGCCACCAAGTGAAACCCCATCTCCACAAACTGCCGCGCCAACTCGACCGCCCCCGGCTTGTCGTGATCGTTCACGCTCAAAAACACCGTCCCGGCTAACGGCAACACCTGCCCCGCGGCAATCTGCGCCTTCGCAAACGCCTCGCCGAAGTTGTCCGCGATCCCCATCACCTCGCCCGTCGACCGCATCTCCGGCCCCAGCACCGGATCGACCCCCGGAAACTTGCCCCACGGAAACACCGGCGACTTCACGTAAAAATGCGACCCCAGGTCCAGATCCTTACCCCCTGCCATCTGCTCTGGCAAGAGCTCACGCAGCGTCCGCCCCGTCATCAGCCGCGCCGCCAACTTCGCCAGCGGCACCCCCGTCGCCTTCGACACATACGGCACTGTCCGCGACGCCCGCGGATTCACCTCAATCACAAAAACCACGCCGCGCTGGATCGCAAACTGAATGTTCACCAGACCCCGCACCTCCAGCGCCAGCGCCAGCCGCCGCGTGTACGCCCGAATCGTCTCCAACACCTCCGCCGTCAAGTCGACCGACGGCAACACGCACGACGAATCGCCCGAGTGGATCCCCGCCTCCTCGATATGCTGCATGATCCCGGCAATCAGCACGTCCTCGCCGTCGCACAGCGCGTCCACATCCACCTCGGTCGCGTCCTCTAGGAAGTGGTCGATCAGCACTGGCCGCTCCTGCGAGTACTCGATCGCTGTCGACATATATCGCAGGATCGCTTCGTCGTCATACGCGATGACCATGGCGCGGCCGCCCAACACGTATGAGGGCCGCACCAGCACGGGA
>CAXUIB010000290.1:0-2421 GCA_964250945.1 uncultured Acidobacteriaceae bacterium | reverse complement strand
GCCCGACCCCTTTACCTGCTCCAGCAGCGCGTCCACTTCGTCCCTGTCATCGATACTCCCGTCGGCCCCACCCAGGCCGAAGTCCGCATCATGTACGTCTGGCCGGACGGCGACGCGGCAGAGCTCACACCCATGACCAGCCTCGTTCGCCTCGGCCGCGGCCTCATGATGGGCGTCGACCACAATCGCGAACAAAATTGGGTCGGCGGATCGGCCGCCCTGTTTCCGGCAAAGGAAAGCGGTTCTCCTGTAGGTGTCTAGCGAAAAAGAGCTCTCATGGCCGCTTTCTTCAATGAAACCGCACTCCCACCCTCTATCCAACTCCCAGGGACAGAAGAACCGCTCTCATGTCCCGTTTCGAAAAATACGCAAACCAAGGTAACCATGACAGATTCTTTTCCAGACGAATATCGCCCAGGGTGAGATAAACTCCACCATGTCGGACCCGGGCTCGATGTCTCCCCCTCAGAGCTTGTCCTCATCGTTCCCCGGGATGTCCGAAAGGAGCAAACGCTTGGGCCTCCCCAACTTGCCGGCCGACGACAATCCACTGCGTACCGCAGTCCGGTTTCCCATGAAGCTGCCGGTTCGGCTCGAAACCGAAAACGGACACTTCGACGCGACAACGGAAAATATCTCCGCCAACGGCATCCTCCTCACCGGTCCGATGCTCCCTGCGGTCGACAGCAAAATCGAGTTCACCATCAACATGCCGTCCGCCGTCATGGGCTCGGAAACAGACGTCACCATCCACTGTTCCGGACGGGTCGTGCGGCACCAACAGCAAGGTCGCGAGCAGAAGGCCGCCGCCGTGATCGATGAGTACTTTCTCAAGGCCTGACCATGACCGTAATCAACTTCGATCCCAGTCAAAAATCCGAGGATTCTCCCGAAGAGATCATCACTCAGGGCATCCGCGTCATCCTCGCGGACTCCCAGGCGATCTATCGCGTCGGCATGAAAAAAGTCTTCGCGCTCGAGGACGACATCCGCGTCGTCGCTCAGGTGGAGACGCTGCCCAACCTCCACGCCGCGCTTGAACGCTACCCGACCGACGTCGTCGTGCTCGAAGGTCAACTCCTCGCCGGCTCGGTCGATGCTATCCCCGATCTGGTCCAAAAGGTGCCCAGCGCAAAGCTCATCGTTCAGGTCACCGAGACCGATGAAGCCCACACCGTCGAGCTCTACCGTCGCGGCGTCCGCGGCGTCGTCCCGCGCTCCATCTCGCCCGACCTCCTCGTCAAGTGCGTCCGCAAAATCGCCGACGGCGAAACCTGGATCGACAACCAGTCCGTCTCCTGGGTCATCGAAGCCTATCGCGCGCACGCCGCCAGCCTCACCAACCCGCGCACCCAGCCCAAACTCTCGAAAAAAGAGCTCGCCATCATCTCCTGCATCACCCGCGGCATGCGCAACAAAGAGATCGCCTACCAAATCGGCACCACCGAACAGGTCATCAAAAACTACCTGCGCAAGGTCTACGACAAGCTCGGCGTCTCCGATCGCCTGGAACTCGCGCTCTACTGCCTCCATCACGAACTCCTCAAGCAGTACACACAGGAGCCCGAAGCGGACCGCGTCCCCGTGCGGGAGGCACACCAGCCGCTCACCGCAAAGATGTAACCGGCTTTTCGTCCGCCTCCCCAGCAAGTCTCAGTCGAGCTCGTCCTCTTCGCGCACGAGCTCGTCGCGGCCGCGTATCTCGTCCTCGCCCCGCTCCTCCCCGCCCCGCACTTTCTCGCGCCGCACCGCGTCTCCGATCAGCAACATCACCGGCGCAGGTCCCGCCGCCTCGTCCCTGATCGTACCTACTCTCGCAAATCGAGCCTGCTCCTCCGCCGTCGAGACCCGCGACACCGTCGCCACCGGCGTGTCCGCCGCCATTCCACTCCTCACCAGACGGTCGCACAGCGCGCGCAACCGCGGTCCAGGCATATACACCGCCAGCGTCGCATCCACAGGCAATGGGCCGTCCCACACCTCTGCGCTCTCCCGCCCGGCCGCGCGGTGCGCCGTCAAAAGCACCAGCTTCGACGCGCTCCCACGGTCGGTCAACGGCACACCGGCAGCCCGCAGCGCAGCCATCTCCTCTCCCGCTCTGCCAAACACCAGAGGATCGCCGGACTTCAGACGCACCACCGCCCGCCCAGAACGCGCCCCTGCCACCATCAGCTCCCCGATCTCCGCCTGCGAGATCCGTGCCTGCCCGCATCGCTTCGCAACCGACCGGACCTCCGCGCCCGGTCCAGCCAGCGCCAGCACCTCAGGCGAGACCAGGCCGTCCGCCAGAACCAACGTCGCCGTTTGCAGCAGATCAAACGCCCTTCGCGTCAACAAGTCAGGGTCCCCCGGCCCCGCCCCCCCCACGTAAACCGTCCCCCCCACCGCAGGTCGCCCGCAAACCAAGCCCCGAACCCCACA
>CAXUIB010000289.1:375-2452 GCA_964250945.1 uncultured Acidobacteriaceae bacterium | reverse complement strand
GGGCATGGGCGGTCGGATCGGCGGTTGCGGCGTCCGCGGGCGCCACCATCTGCATGGGCATGGGTGCGGCGGGGTGGACAGCGGCGTGGACCGATGCGGGCGAAAGGATGAGGGCCGCGGCGATGCAGTGGAGGAGTTGGGAGCGCAGGGCTATGCACCTTTCCGAGCGTTGGCCCAGCTTTCGCTGAGGATGGTCTCGAAGGCTTCGGGTTCTTGTGGGTGGCCGGGCAGATCTGTGAGGAGGTTGATGCTGGAGGCGCTGCCGCCGATGAGGAAGTGGCGATCGTCGACCTTGACGATGGAGACAAAGCGCTTGTCGCCGAGGGAGACAGTTTCGGTGACGGTGAGACGCTTTGACCGGAGTTGGAGGGCTCGCTTGGCCTTGACCCATGCCCAGATGTGGCGGGCGATGCTGTCGAGGGTAGATGGGGTAGATAGCCGGGATATGAGCGTTGGTGGGACGGGACGTGTGCTGGGGCGTGGGGAGGTAGGTGTGAGTTCCGGGATGGATGCGGGGCTGGATGCGGGGAGGCTCAGGCGCGGCGCGGAGGACCAGCCCGCACCGTAGTCCCGGGCGGAGGATGCTGCTCGGAAGCGCACGGTAAGCTTTCTTCCGTCGATGCCGACTTTGAGGCCGCTCGGGGTCACAGGACACCTGTCAGACGGACGGCGAGGCGCTCGCCGACGACTTCGAACTCTGTGAAACCGAGGAGTTGTCCGTTGACTTCGAGCGGGAGGTCGGCATTGTGATGAGAGCTGGTTTCGACGATGGAGCCGACTTCGAGCCGAAGGAGGGAACCGACGGTAAAGGACGACACGGGAACTTCGAGGACGAGGGTGCAGGGGAGCCAGAGCAGGCGGTCGAGCGGGTCTCGTTGGCGGGTTCGGTCGCCGGCGTCGATGGTCTCGTCGGCGGGTGTTGGGGCGGTCTGAGTAGCCGTGCTCATCTCTGCTCCGTGATCTCAATGGGGATCTGGACTTGGACTCTGGACGCGAGCGCGGGCGCGGGTTAGACGAAGCGACTCGTGAGCAGAGCGCCCGAGCCGGTATGCGGTTGAGAGCCGCATTCCGGTGGAGGTCCCTGGCAGGGATGAGTGCAATTGAAAGACCGTTGCCGAGAACAGAAACGACGGCCGTGCAGGAGGAGGGAAACCTGGTGATCTTTGGAGGATTGGGCAGTCGGGAGGCGATTTTGAGGTGTGGAGGGTGTCTTGCGTCCGGTGAGAGCCGCCTCGTCCGGTGAGAGCGCGGTGAGAGGACGTCCGGTTTCTTCCGAGGGCGGCCGGCGTAGGTGCTGGGCTACGCCGGCCGACTCTCATAGAAAGCTAAGGTTTGCGTGAAGCGCTTTTGGGCTAGATGTCTTTCGCTCTTTCTAGCTCTTCCTACTCTCTCTAGGTCTAGGTCTTCATGGCGATGGTGGCTTGTTCGACTTGATCGAAGGCGGTGATGGATTTTGCGTTTGCTTCATAGGAGCGCTGGGCGACGATCATTTTGGCGAACTCGGAGGCGACGTCGACGTTGGATTGCTCGACGGAGTCGCCGACGATGGTGCCTCGACCGCCGTTGCCTGCGATGCCCATGACGGCTGGACCGGAGCCCTGGGTGACGCTATAGGTATTGTTTCCGGCGAGCGCGAGGCCTTCCGGGTTGGCGAAGTTTGCGATGGCGACCTGAGCTATGGTGCGGGTCTGGCCATCGGAGAAGGTGGCCTGGACGGAACCGTCGCCGAGAATGGCATATTTCGTGAGGTTGCCCGCGGCGTAGCCATCCTGGAATTGGGCGTTGTCGGAGCTGGCCGTGGCGGTCTGGCGGAGAACGGGATGTCCCGAGGAGTCATCCAGCTTCCAGGTGGGAGCGAGGGTGGCGGCGCCGTTGGCGAGCGGGCCGATACTGATACCGGTGATGCTGCCGGTAGGCGAGGTGAGGTTGCCGCTCGAATCGAACACGAGGGATCCGCTGCCGACGCTGGTGCTGGTACCGGTGCCGCCCTGGATGTCGGATGAAGGGATGGTGACGTTGTAGCTCCAGGCGTTGCTGGCGGTTTTGGTGAAGGAAACGGTGACGTTGTGCAGAGCTC
>CAXUIB010000289.1:0-365 GCA_964250945.1 uncultured Acidobacteriaceae bacterium | reverse complement strand
GCTCCGAGGGAATCGTAGACGCCGATGGGTGTGTTGTGGCTGTCGCCCACGGCTGAGGTTGCGTCGAGGTTGGTGGTGAGGGAGAAGTTGGCCGTGGGCTGCGCGGGATTGAGGTTGCTGGCGCCGACGTTGATGGTCTGGAGGCCCGAGGTGGTCGAGACGACGCCGGCGACGGCGGGGTAGCCGAGGACAAGCTGGCCGCCGAGGGTGGTGATCTGGCCGGCGTTGTTGGTGGTGAAGTCGCCGGAGCGCGTGTATCCGTTGGCGCCGAGTGTGCCCTGGGTGACGAAGAAGCCACCGCCCTGAAGGGCCATGTTGGAGTCGATGCCTGTGCTGGCGACGTTGCCGTTGGTGTAGTTCTGGGT
>CAXUIB010000288.1:0-2460 GCA_964250945.1 uncultured Acidobacteriaceae bacterium | reverse complement strand
CGGCAGGGCAGCACCCGATCCGGACGGAGCTGCCTTCGCACTCGAGCTCGGACGCGCGGTCGGCGGTCGAGCTCCAGCCGGCGCCGGCAAGGCTCTCGGTGCCGACGTCGCGCTCGCAGCCGCCTGAGCCGCCGCAGCCTGAGCCGCCGCGGCCGCCGCAGTCTGAGCCGCCTTCGCCGCCGCCGCGTTCGCTTCAGCCGCCCTGTGCCACTCCACCAAAGCCGCTCCCACAGCATCGCCCACCCGGCCCTGATACGCCACATCCGACACCGCCGTTGCGGGCGATCCGGGCAAAGGCGCCAGCTCGACTACCACCGCAGGGCAAAGCAAATTGTCGAGCGGACGAACGCTCGCCCGCGTCAAACGAACCGGCACCCCCGCGTTCCGAAGACTCACGCCGATGCTGTTGGCCAGGCGCTCCGACTGCCCGGCAAACGTCGCCTGCGCCGCATCCCATGCGATCGGCCCGCCCCCCGGATCGGCTTGGGCCAACGGCGAAAGCAGAACGTGAACGCCGCTTCCGGCCGACGTCGCGTGAAACAGCACGCAGGCAACCGGCCGCGCGTGGTTCGCCATGCCGGCACGGTTGTCGGCCACCTGCGCCGACGTCAGCGTCGTCGCGGTCAGATCGTTCGCGTCGGCCTCGCGCGACATCAGCACACCCACATTGTTGGCCGCCAGCAACGCCCGCACCCGCGCTGCAAGCGCGAGATCCACATCCTTCTCAAGCACGCGCGACCCAAGGCGCGCGCCCGCGTCCTGCCCCCCATGCGCCGGATCGAGAAACACCAGGTTGCGGTTGACGTACGGCGTCGCGGCCCTGGGCACGGACGTCGTCGCAGCCTCGCCCACCGTCGAGCTCTGCGCCGACATGGACGGCGCCGCCGCAATCGCGATCAGCAGACCTGGGAGACAGACGCGCGACCGGCCCATCAATCGAGCGCGTAGATCGCCAGGCCGCTCAGCAGCTTGGGATAAAAATCCGTGGATTTCTGCGGCATCACCTCGCCCATCAGCGAAATGTCGCGCATCTGGCCCAGCGTCACCGGCTTGGTCAAAAACGCCAGGTTCGCCTCGCCCCGCTCCACCTGACCGACCGCATCCGCCGCGTCCCGAACATAGCGGAGGTTTCGCTGGTCAAGTACCGAACTCTCGTCCAAACCCAGCACACGGCCAAGCAGAATCCTGTGCAGCTGCAACACATCAAGCGCCTGCTGCCGAGGCGACACATCCTCGAGCGCCGCCGCGACCGCCTCCGACTTCGGCTCCAGCACGTACCGGCCATCCCCGGTGACCAAAAGAAACGCCGCCCCAACCGTCCGTGCAAGCACGCCGAGGTCCCGGCCGGAGATCTCCGTGATCGTGTAAAAAGCGCTCGCCTTCACCAGGAAGTCCGCCGACGAAAAATCTTCGAGGCCGAAGACAACCCGGTGCGTAGGCAAAATCGTGATGCCCGGCGCCTCCATATTCACAAACGTCATCATCATGGCGGCCTCGGGAAACGCCGGGCTCGGCAGCCAGGGCCCCGGGTCCGTGTCAGAGAGCACCGACGGCGACTCGTCCGGCTCCCCCGCACCCGCGCCAAATGGCAGACGGAGCTGCGCCGAACGCTCCCGGGCGTAGCTCAGCGACGTCTCATAGCGATGGTGGCCGTCCGCGATGATCAGCTTCTTGTCCGCCATCGCCGTCACCAGGAGGTTGATCAAGGCCGGATCGGTCAGACGCCACACCCGGTGCACGACGCCATACTCATCCGTTACGCCAAGCTCGGGCGCCGCAGTCGCCGTTCCATCCGGGCCGACGCCGAAGATCAGACGTTCCGCCGTAAACGCCGGGTCCGAGTACAGCATATAAACCTGCTCGCAGTACGCCCGCGTCGCCTTGAACAGCGCCATCCGCTCCGACTTGTGCTTGGGAAACGTCTGCTCGTGCCGGTAAACCACCTTGTCGGCGTAGTCGTACAGCTTGCCAAGCGCAATAAATCCCCGACGCTCGCGAACCTCCGTCGTCCCCGGGACCGCGTACGTCTGCGAATAGCCGAGAATGGCCGGCTCAGCCTCCTCCCGCAGAATGCCTTCTTCCCGCCAGGCACGCAGGCTTTCAGCGGCGCGCGTGTAGACGTTGTCGACGTCCGTGTCGCCCGGCTCGCGCTTGCCCAGAATCACCCGCACCAGGTTATACGGGCTCCGTTCGTAGTACGCCTGCTGCATCTCAGGCGTGATCTTGTCGTACGGCTGGGTAACAACGTCTTCCATGCGGACGCGGCTGGTGTCGTAGCGCAGCGCCTGAAACGGGTAAATACGAGCCATGCTGGTGTGGATCTCCGAAAATCTAAAACATCGTCCCTCTGATTGTATCGAGGAGGATTGTACGGAGGCGAGGGAGCACACTATCGAGGCGAGCGAGACCGTGCGGCGCTTCGCCCTCTTCGCCCCCAGAGGGCTTCGCCCTCTTCGCCCC
>CAXUIB010000287.1:0-2462 GCA_964250945.1 uncultured Acidobacteriaceae bacterium | reverse complement strand
AAGTCGGGTTTGTAGTGGGCTCCGCGGCTCTCGTCGCGGAGGGCGGCGCCCCCGCCGACGACGCGGGAGAGGTGGAGCATGTTGGTGAGCTGGCGGGCGAAGGCGAAGGAGGTGTTGGCCCACTGGCTTTTGTCGGAGAGGTTGATGTTTTGGGCGCGGTGCTGGAGCTCGACGATCTTTGCGTCGGCTTCGGCGAGGCCGGCGTTGTAGCGGATGATGGTGGCGTGGCGGGTCATGGTGTCGCCGAGTTCGCGCCAGAGTTTGAAGGGGTTTTCGGTGCCGGAGCTGGTGAGGAGTTCGGTGTTTTTCTCGTGCTGGCGCCCGAGTTCGGCGGAGTGGCCGCCGTCTCCGGGTTGGGGGGCGAGCGAGCGGGCGTACTCGAGGGCGCAGGGGCCGGCGACGAAGCCGCCGTAGATGCAGGAGAGGAGCGAGTTGGCGCCAAGGCGGTTGGCGCCGTGGATGGAGTAGTCGGCCTCGCCGGCGGCGAAGATGCCGGGGATGTTGGTTTGCTGGTGGATGTCGACCCAGAGGCCGCCCATGGTGTAGTGCATGCCGGGGAAGATCTTCATGGGGACTTCGCGGGGGTCATCGCCGACGAACTTCTCGTAGATCTCCAGTATCCCTTCGAGCTTGCGGTTCAGTGTGGCCTTGTCGATGTGGGTGAGGTCGAGGTAGACCATGGGCTGGCCGTCGATGCCGAGGTTTTCCTGGTACACAATGCGGTGGATGGCGCGGGTGGCGATGTCGCGGGGGACGAGGTTGCCGTACTTGGGGTACCACTCTTCGAGGAAGTAGAAGCGGTCGGCCTCTGGCATGGAGCGGGCGAGGCGCTTGTCGTTGACGTCGCGCGGTACCCAGACGCGGCCGCCTTCGCCGCGGGCGGATTCGCTCATGAGGCGGAGCTTGTCTTCGCCGGGGATGGCGGTGGGGTGGACCTGGATGAACTCGCCGTTGGCGTAGGACGCGCCTTGCTGGTAGAGCGCGGATTGGGCGGAGCCGGTGCAGACGACGGAGTTGGTGGATTTGCCGAAGATCGCGCCGATGCCGCCGGTGCAGACGATGATGGCGTCGGCGGGGAAGGTGCGGAGTTCCATGGAGCGGAGGTCCATGGCGCAGATGCCGCGGGCGGCGCCGTTGGTGTCGAGGACGGCGGAGAGGAACTCCCAGCCTTCGTACTTGGTGACCTTGCCTTCGGACTCGTAGCGGCGGACCTGCTCGTCGAGGGCGTAGAGGAGTTGCTGGCCGGTGGTGGCTCCGGCGAAGGCGGTGCGGTGGTAGAGCGTGCCGCCGAATCGCCGAAAATCTAGAAGCCCCTCTGGAGTCCGGTTGAAGGGGACGCCGTAGCGGTCGAGGAGGTCGATGATGGCGGGGCCCTGGGCGGTCATCTGCTTGACGGGGGTCTGGTTGGCGAGGAAGTCGCCGCCGTAGACGGTGTCGTCGAAGTGCTTGAGGACGTTGTCGCCTTCGCCTTTGAGGTTTTTGGCGGCGTTGATGCCTCCCTGGGCGCAGACGGAGTGCGAGCGTTTGACGGGGACGATGGAGAAGAGGTCGACTTTGCCGCCGGCTTCGGCGATTTTGATGACGGCGGAGAGGCCGGCCAGGCCTCCGCCTACGACGATGATTCGGGGTGTTGCGGGCATGTGACTTTCTCTCGGAAGACGCAGTGCTAATGGTTATTGTGTCCGTACATGGCGAGTACTGCTAAGCCTACAAGCCATGAAAGAAGTGCAGTGACCTTGATGAGCTTCAATCTCTTCTGTAGAGAATGTCCCTTATGTAATTGCTCTACCGCAAGACGCTCCTCTGATAACCGATGTCGTGCGGGACTTGAACAAGACGATGTCCCGCCGACCAATCGGATCATCTGGCTGAGTACGTGAATGCGCCACACAGTGCACATGAAGAACAACGAGCAACACAGCATCAAAACATAAAACGCTGTGTCGTTCGCAATCATCGAATCACACCGCGCTGGATAGGGCTGCCGCCGGCTTCGGCGATTTTGGTGACGGCGGAGAGGCCGGCTAGGCCTCCGCCTACGACGACAATTTGGGTTGTTGCTGGCATGGTGTCTTCCTACCTTAGCGACCTTGTCGTTCGGACATTCCTGAGTGATTCGGGTTCAGGCCGACTCTTCTCGGCTAAGTAAATGAAGGCTATGAAGAAGATCACGCTACAACACAGGCAGAGCACTTGAAGGACTCGAAGGGGACTATCCGGCAGATGTTGCTTGTGTAGTCGATACACGAGGAAAGGCGTCTGTAAACGTTCTATTCCAAAAGGGAGATAGGGAATGTGCGGGACGACCTTTAATCGGTTGACTTGAACTTGCATACTGAAGCCGGCCACGGCAGACGCCAAACCAAAGAGGAAGTATGCCAAGAAGGCGCTCTGCATTCCGGAACCTCATCGAACCTCGCCGGGCTGGGTTGGATTTGTGGAGTTCGGCAATGGGTTTTGAG
>CAXUIB010000286.1:0-2464 GCA_964250945.1 uncultured Acidobacteriaceae bacterium | reverse complement strand
CGCGTGTATCGCGCCAGACCCACCGTCCGGCTGTGGCAAACTGTCACCGTGGCCGAGGCATTCAGCAGCATCATCGCCGCCGGCTTGCCCACAATGTCCGACCGCCCCACCACCACCGCACTCTTGCCCGCCACCTCGATCCCGGACCTCCGCAATACCTCCATAATGCCCGCCGGCGTGCACGGGGCCAGCGCCGCCTGCCCACTCTGCAAGCGCCCCGCGTTCACAGGATGAAATCCATCCACATCCTTCTCCGGCGCCACCGCTTCCAGCAGCCGCTTGGTGTCCACATGCTTGGGCAACGGCAGCTGAATCAGGATCCCGTCAATCTTGTCGCGCGCATTCAGGTCCGCCACCATCGCCAGCAGATCTTCCGTCGTCACAGTCTCCGGCGGCGTCAGCATCTCGGAGTAGATCCCAAGCTCGCCACAGGTCTTAACCTTGCTCCGAACATAAATCTCCGAAGCCGGCACATGCCCTACCAGCACCACCGCCAGACCTGGCCGGATCTCGCGCTCCTCAAGCCCACGCACCTCCGCACCCACCTCCACCTTGATTTCGCTCGCAATCGCGACTCCATCCAGAACCTGCGTCAACTTCAACCTCCTTCCCGCGTTCCCTTCATGCTACCTCTCCGGCCCAACCAGCAGATTCGGCTCTCAAAACCCTCGGAGCCGCACCGAAGCGATTGAAACGTCCCTTTTCGGGAAATTGGTTACTTACGTGACAGCGGGATCAAAAACATATTCCGCTCGAGGTTCCGTAGAGCGTCTAACTAAAGAAGAACAAGAAGAACAGACACGGATCAGGACGGCACCCGAACCAGAGTCGGAGAGAGTTGGGCGGAGGACACATGACAGAAAAATCCCGGGACGTTTCCCTTGGTCAACCGAATGCGATGTTTGCGGCAGCCGATCTCTCCGCGCTCCGCCAGGATCTCCTCCAGTCCGGTCTGGACCACTGGCAAGCGGCAGATCTCATCAGTAACTTCCTTTCAGGACGAGGGTACGGCGTCTCCAACCAGGCCGCACGCAGCGCCGCCTCACGCATCGAGTCTGTCGGTTGCTCCATCCAGTCCATGCAGACAGAGCTCGCCGCACTCGCGCTATTCATGTAAGAGCACCAAAACACGCCTTAACCTAAAGAAATGCTCTCTGCGCACCGTCACCGACGCTTTCCCTGAGACGTGACCGGCTGCACGAGCCAAACGCGAGCATCATTGGACGGATCCGCCGTGCGATGGTGTACGCCCAGCAGCGTCGTCGTGAACTCGGGATGGTTGCGAATCTTGCGATCAAACCAATGCGTCGGCTCCTCATCCACCACAACAAAAGCACCGTTGGCAGGAAAAAACTGATCGACCGGAACGATCGAACCGGAGAAGTACCCAAGCTCGCGCCAGTGCTCCATCTCGTGATAACTGGCGCCTTCCCCCCTCGGACTCTCGGGCGAGAGAACGTTCTCCCAGTCCAGTAAATACAGAAATCGATGACCGTCTCGGTGGTACGCAAGCATCTGGTCAAACGTGTCGCACCGCTCAAAGACAACAGAAAGGCCGCTCGGCAGCAAAGCGAGAATCGCATCATCCGGGTGGGCGAGAGGCGGCCGGAACTCCGGCGGATACAGCCGGAGAAAGAGCAAGATCAAAGCCGCAACCGCCCCAGTCGCCGAAACCCGAAAAGCCCGCCCCGAGATCCCGAACCCCAAAATGGCCGGAAAGACGCGCGCCAGGGCGTCCCCAAGCAACCAGAACATCTCACACAGGTAGACCGCGTAAGCGACAACCACCGGCAGCAGATATCGATCAACAAAAACCGACGTGCCTCCCTGCGAAAGAAGAAAAATCAAACACGGAGAAAGCAGAAGCGGCGCCGCGAGCAGCAGCAAAGGTCGCGCGGGGCTCTCGCGAACAGGACGGAGCTTGAGCCGGCCAAAGGCAGCCAGCACGCAATATAGCAAGAGCAGAACCAGAATCCCGCGCTTCAGCAACGGGCTGAAGCAAGTGTACGGAGCCACAAGTTCACCAAGGTGCGGTCGCGTGGTCCAGAACGTCGGCTTGCCCACGGCCGCGGAATTCCGCATCGCCGTGACCGACAACAGCAGAGGCCACCAGCCGGCCACGGTACTCAACACGAACGGCAGCAAAACCTTCCTTCCCGGGACGCCAAACGTACCGGCCAGCAGAACTCCGGCAAGAACACATCCGCTGTAAACGGCCCCAAACGGATGCGTCGCTACCAGAAGACTGTGTGCCAGGAAGTTCGCCACCAGAAGCGGCCGGGATGGAGATCTCTCGATGGACCGGGCGGCGAGAAGAAACGCCAGCGCAACCCCTGCCAGAAGTAGCCCGTAGAAGCGGGCCTGCTTCATCTGCCACAAGACAACCGTCGACGAAAACCAGATCAGCGAAACACTCAAAAACGCGTTTGTGCGCGAAAAACATCGACGCGCAGCCAGGTACGTC
>CAXUIB010000285.1:0-2465 GCA_964250945.1 uncultured Acidobacteriaceae bacterium | reverse complement strand
GGCGAAGGGGATGGCGGTCGATGCCGGGGCGCTGGACGAGGCGGCGCGGCTGGCGAAGACGGACTTGACTACGGAGCTGGTGAAGGAGTTTACGGAGCTGCAGGGCGTGGTGGGCGGCTTGTATGCGCGGGCGCAGGGGGTGGATGAGCGGGTGGCGGCGGCGATCTACGACCAGTACCGGCCGGTGGGGATGGAGGATCGTGTGCCGCGGACGGCCGAGGGTGTCTTGCTGTCGATCGCGGACAAGGCGGACACGATCGCGGGGATGTTTGCGTTGGGGATGGAGCCGACGGGGTCGAAGGATCCGTTTGCGCTCCGGCGGGCGGCGAACGGGATTGTGAAGATGCTGGCCGAGGCCGAGGTGCCGCTCACCCTGCGCGAGGTGGCGGAGGCAGCGGCCGATGGCAAGGTGGATTTGATCGGGCGGATGCTCACGTTCTTTGCTGAGCGGTTGGAGTTTTACCTACGCGAGGCTAGGGGGCAGGCGTATGACGTGGTGAAGGCGGTGATGGCGGCGGGGTCGGACGACGTTCGCGACGCGGCGGCGCGCGCGGCAGCCGTGACCGAGGTGCGAGGTGCAGAGGCTGGGGGCGACTTGCTGGCGGTGAGCGCGGCGGACTTCATTGCAATAAGCGCGGCGTTCCGGAGGATGAAGAACATCCTGGAGCAGGCGCGAGAGAAGGGTTCTGCGGTGCCGGCTGGGGTTGACGAGGGATTGCTGCTGGAGCCGGAGGAGACGGCGTTGGCCGAGCGGTCGGCGGATTTGGCAACGCAGGTGGAAGGGATGCGCGCCCAGCGGGAGTATGCGGCGGCTCTGCGGCTGATTGCGACGTTGCGGCCGGAGGTGGATGGGTTCTTCGATGCGGTGATGGTGATGGTGGCCGACGAGAGCCTGCGGGGGAATCGGCTGGCGTTGTTGGGGCGGGTGTTGGGGGATTTCTCGCGGATTGCGGATTTTTCGGAGATTGTGGTGGCGGGGGAGGTTTGTTAGTGGATGCGGTGGAGGGCAACGGCGAGGGTGTAAACAGCTCCGCTAGGCAGGTTGAGCAGGAGCTGCGGGGAAGTTTCGCCGGTAGCTGGCACGAGGTCGGGAACGCTGGTGTGGATGCCGCCGACGGGCGGGCCTAAGAGCAGATGGTACTGGTTGGCGCTGGTGACGGGCTGGTAACCGACTCCGGTGACGGTGAGATAGACTTCGCGGCGGGGCGGCACGAGGATAGGTTCTGTGCTGGAGCTGCTTCCCCGGAAGTAGCTGTTCGGGTCGCTTCTGAGGCAAAGCTTGTACATCATGGAGCGGAGAGGCTGGCCGGTGTCTGCGTCCGTGAGCTGAACGTGGAGAATAGCGGCTTTATAGGGGATGCGCACGTCGACGTGAACCCGGGTGCCGTCGCTGGGTACGGTGGTGACAATTGGGTGCTTGGTTGGGGAGTACAAGCTGTTAAGGACGCTTGGGTAGCCTTTTTCGGGGTCATCGGCGGTGATCACATTGGAACCGGCGGGAACGTCAAGCAGGCAGTAATGGCCTGCTGCATCAGTCACGGCCACTGGGTATGGACCCGAGTGTCCGCCGAGGTAGGCTGCGGAGACCTTAACGAATGAGGCGGGCTGACCGGTTTCAGCGAAGACGACGCCGCACACGTTTGCGGTGGGGAATCCGCCATGCTGAGCGGACGCGAATGGGATAGCGGCCAAGGCGAGGGCTGTGGCAGTAATTGCCACTGTGGCGAGGGGAACGGCGGAAAGTCGCATGGACACCTCCTGCGGACCGATGCGGGTACTTTACGCTGAGCCAGAGGGCTAAGCAACGCTCCACGTTACATTCCACCGCTGTGTAGCTAGTCAGTTCAGGCGCTGGAGGCGGGCGATGAGTTTTTCGGCGAGGGGTTCCCCGGATTCGGTCCAGAGGAGGCGAGAGGAGATGTTGCAGTGCTTTTCGACCGAGAGGGTGAAGGCGAGGAGCATTTCGACATTTTTCTGGATGTAGAGGGCGGCTTCGGTTTGGGGGTCGGCTTGCTGGGATGATTTTGGGCGGTTGAAGCTGAGGAGTTTGCCGGAGGTTGTGCTGGGGCCGGGGGTATCGTCGCGGTCTGCTTCGGATGCCTCGATGTCTGCGGCCTCGGCTTCCTCGTTGTCAAGATCTTCGTCGTCGTCTTGGTCGAGGACCCAGGGGTAGTCGAGGCCGAAGTCGACGCGGATGTGGCCGTTCTGTTCAAAGGAGCCTTCGTCGAAGTGCGGTCCGAAGCCGATGATCTTGACGGTCTTGGGCTCGGGGCGCCAGAGCGTGTCGAGGAGGCTGGCGACCTCGAGTTGGTCGGGGTCTTGCGCGTGCTCGGTGGATCCCGGGCCGGAATCTGGCGTCCAGAGATTCCACTTCATCTCGAACTCATAGGCCATGTCGTCGTGGAGCTGTTCGGTGGCTTCGGCGACGGCGTTCTCAATGATGGAGTCGGAGGTGTCCTCCGAAC
>CAXUIB010000284.1:0-2472 GCA_964250945.1 uncultured Acidobacteriaceae bacterium | reverse complement strand
TGAGAGCGACGGGATGCGCGGGGACGACGGCTGGGGTGTTGAGGTCGGGCCGACGAAGCTCGGGGGCGCCGGCGGGTGGATGGACCCAGGGCGCGCGCACCGGGACGTCGGTCTCGTCTTCGAGGGCGTAGGTTTGGTCGACCACGCTGGCTCCGGCTCGACGGGCGATCTTCCACTGGGTCTGGGTCAGATCCGGCGAGCCGGCGAAGAAGACCAGATCCAGACCGTCGAAGGAGCCGGCTTCGATCTCTCGCACGAGGGCCGGCTCGTCGCCTGCGGAGGTCAGCTGCCCGGCAGCATCTTCACTGTCGAGCAGAACGAGATGGGCGGCGGCTAGCGGCGAGTCTGCCAGTTCGTCACGGAGCTCCTTGCCGGCGAGCGAGGAAGCTCCCACGATGCCGATGCGATCCTGTTCTTTTGCGGCCATGCTGATGCCTTTCCTGTGCTTTTGCTGGAGTTTTTGCTTGCCGGACTGGTTTGCGGGCTTGTGTTTGCGGTTCTGGGCGATGGGGCCGAGCGGACGATCTTTACGGGCGAGCGGCGGTGCCGGAGACGGTCTGCTGCCGACGTTTGCGTTTCCAGGAGTAAGCGAGCCGGGCGACGACGCCGGAGACGAGGTACCCGAGCGCGATGACGATGAGGGCCCACTCTGAGTAGAGCACGATGAGAGCGCCGAAGAGAGCCAGGAGGACGACGCCCTGGAAGGGATGTCGCGAACCCAGGGTGAGTTCCTTGCCGCTCCAGAAGCGCCAGGAGCTGACCATCAGGAGACCTGTGCCGAAGATGAGACCGAACCAGACGAGCGAGAGCCACGGGTTGTCGACGGGGCTGCCGTCGAAGTGGTGGACGACGGCGGCGATGACGCCTGCGCCGGCCGGGATGGGCATGCCGACGAAGTATTTTTGGCCGGCGCGGCCCGGGTTGCGCGGCTGGGGATTGTCGGTGATGTTGAAGCGAGCGAGCCGGCACGCGCCGCAGATGAGAAAGAGGAAGGCGACAAAGACACCGAGATGGAGCAGGCGGTGGTGGAGCATCGGCTCCATGGTGAGGGGCAGGGCGTGGACGCCCCATTGGTAGCCGAGAACGCTGGGGGCGACGCCAAAGGTGATGACGTCGGCGAGGGAATCGAGTTCCTTGCCAAAGTCGCTGGTGGTTTTGGTCATGCGGGCGATGCGGCCGTCGAGGCCGTCGAAGAGAATGGCGAAGCCGATGGCGATGGCGGCGCGATCAAAGGAGCCGGGGTTGGTGGCGGAGCCCTGGATACTTTCGGTGAGAGCGTAGTAGCCGAGCGCGATGTTCCCGGCGGTGAAGAGGGAGGGGAGGACGTACATGCCTCGGCGTGGGCGTCGGCGGGAGATGTCGCCGGTGGTCTTGGAGCGGCGTTCGTGCCCGTCGAGATCATCGTCAGGGTCGAGTTCGATCCTCTGCGATAGGTGGAAACCGAGGTCGTCGGTCGACTTTGCCGCCGGGCGCGGGTCGGTCATCCGAGTTTGGCGGCTCTGCCTGCACGGGCGCCTGCGATCGCGGCTGTTCTGACCGTCTCTGGAACGACGGCCAGAACGGAGGAGCCGCCGCGCACGCGCGCTCCGGTGCGGACGCGAAGATCGGCTTCAGCGGGAAGGAGGACATCGACGCGGGAACCGAATTTGATCAAGCCAACACGTTGCCCGCGCACGACCTGGTCGCCAGCTTTGACCTGGCAGACGATGCGCCGTGCGAGAAGGCCGGCGATCTGTTTGAAGCCGACCTCGTAGTCTCCGGCGTCGATGACGACGAGGGTTTGCTCGTTGTTCAGGACGCACTCGGCGTTCATGGCGTTCATGAACTGGCCTTTGCGCAGTTCGGCGGAGCGTACGGTGCCGGTGACGGGGGAGCGGTTGACGTGGACGTCGAAGACGTTGAGGAAGATGCTGAGCCGGAGCCGGCTGCCGAGGGGTGTTTCGATCCATTCGGCCGCGGTGACGACGCCATCGGCGGGCGAGACGATCTCACCGGGGCCGGACGGTATGGGGCGGTCGGGATCGCGGAAGAACCAGAGGAAGAAGGCGATGAGGAGCACGGGCGCGACCAGGACCCACCAGGTGTGCGTCAGGATCCAGAGTAAAAAGGCGACCGCGCCGAAGCCGATCGCGTAGAAAAACCCGTCTCGTACCATGCTGCTTCTCATTATATGGCGGCTAGGCAATCCGGCTCGCTCGACCGCAGGTGCGTTCCGCACTTTGGTTTGGCGGAATACATGAGTTTGGCGGGGTACATGCAGCGGGATACGGATCGGATGCGCCGGGAGCTCAGAGGTTGGATTGCATGAGTACGGCGTCCTCGATCGGTTGGCGGTAGTACGATTTTCGGCGCCCCACGACCGTGAAGCCACAGCGTTCGTAGAGCCGCACGGCGGGCAGGTTGGAGGCGCGGACTTCGAGATCGACTCTGGAGGCGTGGTTCTGGAGGGCCCATGCCAGAGCTTCTCCGAGC
>CAXUIB010000283.1:0-2498 GCA_964250945.1 uncultured Acidobacteriaceae bacterium | reverse complement strand
CGGATCGGGTGTCGCGGATGTCTCGGGCGTCGCGGATGTCTCGGGATTCGCGGTAGACCAGCATGGGGAGGTGTTTGCGGTCGATTCTCTGGGCGCGGGGGTTGAGGATGAGGACGCGTTCGACGAGGTTGCGGAGTTCGCGGACGTTTCCGGGCCAGCTGTACTGGCGGAGGGCGGCGAGGGCGTCGTCGGAGATTTCGACGTGCTGCCGGCCGTACTCCTTGCCGAACTCGGCGAGGAACTCGCGGACGAGCAGGGGGATATCTTCTTTGCGGTCGCGGAGCGGAGGGACGAAGAAGGGGATGACGTTGAGTCGGTAGAAGAGGTCTTCGCGGAAGTTGCCGCGCGCGATCTCTTCTTCGAGGTCTTTGTTGGTGGCGGCGATGACGCGGACGTCGACGTGGACGGGGTGCGAGGCGCCGACGGGGAGGAAGCGCTGTTCGTCGAGGGCGCGGAGCACTTTGGCCTGGGTTTTGAGGCTCATGTCGCCGACCTCGTCGAGGAAGAGGGTGCCGCCGTCGGCGCGCTCAAAGGTGCCGCGCTTCTCGGGCGGTGCCGAGCTGCCGGCCGGCGACGCTCCGTGGCGGTAGCCGAAGAGCTCGGACTCGATGTGGTCTTCGGGGATGGCGGCGCAGTTGAGTTCGACGAAGGGGCGATCGCGGCGGAGCGACTCGGCGTGCATGGCGCGGCCGATGAGCTCCTTTCCGGTGCCGGACTCGCCGAAGATGAGGACGCGGCCGTTGGTGGGGGCCATGAGTTTGATTTGCTGGCGGAGGGCTTTGATCGACACGCTTTGGCCGGTGATGGCGTTTTTGAGGAGCTGCCGGGCGAACTCCTGATTGTCTTCGCGCAGCTGGCGGGCGCGCATGGCGTTTTTGAGGACGATGAGGGTTCGGTCGAGGGAGAGCGGCTTTTCGAGGAAGTCGTAGGCGCCGAGCTTGGTGGCGCGCACGGCGGCCTCGATGGTGCCGTGTCCGGAGATGATGATGACCTCGGGGATGGAGGCGGGGTCGAGCGCGCGGATCTGGGCGAGCGTGTCGAGGCCGTCGCCGTCGGGCAGCCAGATATCGAGCAGGACGACGTCGTAGGAGGCGTCGCGGAGCAGGGCGATCGCCTCGGTGGCGGTGGCCGAGGTGGTGACGGTGTAGCCCTCTTCGGAGAGGATGAGGGAGAGCGACTCGCGAATTTCAGCTTCGTCGTCGACGAGCAGGACGTGGTTCATGGGCGTGCCGTGGTGGGCGATGTGGGTCCTTGTTTGTTTGCCGGGGGGAGACCTAGCAGATGACTCGGGGCCGGAGTTGACGCCTTCCCCACTCCCGTCACATATTGCGCAAAATCTTCAAACTGGGCCACTTAGGTCTGGACCAGAAGGTCTCCGGAGGCCGAAAGGTCCCGTTTTCATGGGTCTTGTTTCCCTAAAATATTCGAACGATTGGACTTAGCTTCGTAAAGATAGGTACCGGGTCTGACGTGCCGACCGTTGGTGATATCGACCTCTGTTTCCAGTGTAGACAGTTTGCGGAGGGATTGCGCCACCATCTGAAGCCGTGAGGCGGCAGCTATGCGATCACGGCCTGCTCGCCGGTGCCGTCGTCGGTTGCGGGAGCGGGGCCGGTCTGGCGGCGGGTGGTGAGGGTAATGGCCGCGAAGAGGATGAGCAGGCCGCCGGCCCAGGCGGATGGGCCGAGGTGCTCGTGGAGGAGAAAGATGCCGAGCAGGCTGCCGACCAGGGGTTCCATGTTGAGCAGGACTCCGGCCTCGGCGGCGGGGACAACGGTCATGCCCCAGTTCCAGAGCAGGGTGGTGATGGCGGTGCAGAGGATGCCGCTGGCGGCGAGTGCGGCCCAGGCGGGGCCCGAGACGTGCGCGAATGGAGGCGCGCCGGTGGTGAGCGGGACCCAGACCAGGAGCATCGCCGTGCCGATCAGCAAACCGTAGGCGGTGACGACGATGTGGTTGTGCCGCTCCATTAGGCGTTTGTTGAGGAGGATCCAGAAGAGGGCGATGCCGAGCGAGAGGACGATCAGGAGATCGCCGGCGAGGGACGGTCCTCCGCCGCGAGTGGCGTTGCTGTGGCGGCCGGCGAGCGCGATCATGCAGGCCCCGGCGGTCGAGCCGGCGAGCGCTGCCCAGCCGACGCGATCGAGGCGCTCGCCGGCAAAGATGGTCGCACCGACGGCGAGGATGACGGGCATCGTGCCGACCATCAAGGAGGCGTGCGAGACGGTGGTGAGCGTGAGGCCGTGAAACTGGATGAGGAACTGGAGCGGGACGCCGAGAAAGGAGGCGAGTGTGAGGGCGGCCCACTCTCGGCGGTTGAAGCGCGGGCGATGGGTAAACAGCAGCGGGCAAAGTCCGAGGACGGCGAAGAGGAAGCGGTAGAGCACCATGTCGGCCGAGCTCATTTCGTGCAGCGCGATCTTGCCGAAGTAGAAGCCGCATCCCCAGAAGGAGCTGGCCAAGGCGCAGGCGGCGAAGCCGAGGGCTCGGTGGTGGTG
>CAXUIB010000282.1:0-2522 GCA_964250945.1 uncultured Acidobacteriaceae bacterium | reverse complement strand
GGGGAAAACGGCCATAAGACCTGTGGTTTCGCTATACACCTACAGGAGAACCGCTTTAGCCCGTTCGGGCACAGCATCCTGGAGTTACCGAGCGCAAAGAAGAGAAAGGAAGGCATGCCCGTCCGGGTAAAACTCGTAATCGCGCTCATACTCTCGATGGGAGCATGGAGCATCCGTCTGGCTGAGCGCTCGTCCCCGTCGCACTCCTGGATACGCTTCTCCGTCTACCTCGCCGCCATCCTTTTGAGCTCCGGCCTAAAGGTCGCCATGCCCAGAGGAGACGGTACCCTCTCGGTAAACTTCCCCTTTATCCTCCTCGGCATCATCCAACTCTCTCCGGCAGAGGCCCTTGCTCTAGCCGCGCTTTCGGTCTTCGCGCAATGCCGCATCCGCGTGCTTAAAGCCTTCACCCTCGTACAGATCAGCTTCAACGTCGCGAACACCGTCACCTCGACCATGTTCGCCGCGCTCACGTTCGCCGCTATGGTCCGCCTGCACGTGGAACTCGCGCCCGCCCTCTCCATCGCGGCCGCGGTCTACTTCCTCGCAAACAGCATCCCCGTGGCCTTCGTCATCGGCTGGTCCAAAGGCGAGCCGCCCCTCCATCTCTGGTTGCGTGAGTTCCCCTGGTACCTCCCCTTCTACCTTGTCGGCGGCCTCCTCGCGGTCACCGCCGACCTCATCAGCATTCACTTCGGCTGGACGACCTCGCTTCTGCTCGTCCCCCTGGTCTACACGATCTACCGCGCCTACCAGGGCCAGATGACCATGATCCGCAACCGCCAACAGCACCTCGAAGAGACCGAAGCTCTCCACCTCCGCACCATCGAGGGCCTCGCCATGGCCATCGAAGCCAAGGACCAGGGCACCCACGAACACCTCCTCAGGGTCCGCGTCTACGTCTCCGAGATCGGCAAAGCGCTCGGCCTCGATGAACTCGAACTCAAAGCCCTCCACACCGCCTCCTTCCTCCACGACATCGGAAAACTCGCCGTCCCCGAGCACATCCTCAACAAACCCGGCAAACTCACCCCGGAAGAGTTCGACAAGATCAAGATTCACCCAGTCGTCGGCGCCGATATCCTCGAACGCGTCCGCTTCCCCTACCCCGTCGTCCCCATCGTCCGCTCCCACCACGAAGCCTGGGACGGCAGCGGCTACCCCGACGGACTAAAAGGGGAAGAGATTCCCATCGCCGCCCGCATCCTCACCGCCGTCGACTGCTTCGACGCTCTCGCCTCCGATCGTCCCTATCGCAAAGCCCTCCCTCTCGACAAGGTCATGGCCATGCTCCGTGAGAAGGCCGGAACCCAGTTCGACCCCCGCGTTATAGAAATCCTCAGCGAGCGCCACCTCCAGCTCGAAATGCAGGCTCGCCTCCATAAAGAACCCATCGTCGCTCTCAAAACAGAGGTCGCCGTCTGGCGAGGTGCAGCGCCCGCCGCCGGATTCCAGCAGGACAACCCTCACGCCCCAGAGCAAACGCAATCGCTGGACACACCAGAGAACGCCGACACCCACCTCGATTCACTCCACCTCATCGCCGCCGCCCGTGAAGAAGCCCAGGCCATCTTCGAGATCGGCCAGATGCTCGGCAACTCGCTCTCGCCCAGCGAAACCACCTCTGTCATGGCTGCGCGCCTCAGACGCCTTGTCCCCTTCACCTCGCTCGCCCTCTACCTCAAAGATGGCGACTTCCTCACCTCCGAGTTCCTCGACGGCGAAGCCGCGCGCCACCTCTCCACCTCCCCCATCCCGCTCGGAGAAGGTCTCTCCGGATGGGTCGGGCAAAGCGGCAAACCCATCCTCAACGGCAACCCAAAGGTCGAACCCAACTTTCAGCCCGGCTCCGATACCGGACCCAACTCCGCCCTGGCGCTCCCGCTCTTCAATCTCAGCCGCGATGTCTTCGGCGTCCTCACCGTGTACTCCAACTCCGCCGAAAGCTTCTCTCGCGATCACCTGCGCATCCTTCAGGCCATCGAATCCAAGTTCTCACTCTCGCTCGCAAACGCACTCCGCTTCAGCCATTCGGAAAAACAGAACACCGTCGACAGCACAACCCACCTCCCCAACCCAAGCCAGTTCTTCTTTCACCTCGACGCCGAACTCAATCGCGCCGGCCGCTCCGGAGAGACCCTCGGCATCATCGTCTGCGATCTCAACGCCTTCAAAGCGGTCAACGACAAGATCGGCCACCACACCGGAGATCTTCTCCTCCGCTCCATCGCACAGCGCTTCCGCGACTCCTGCCGCGCCTACGACACCGTCGCCCGCATGGGTGGAGACGAGTTCGTCTTTCTGCTCCCAGGTCTCAGCCCAGACGTCGTGCCCGCGAGGCTCGAAAACATCCAAAACGCCGTCGATCAAGCCTGTCGCGATCTGGACATCCATGCCTCCGGAATCAACGTCTCCGTGAGCACCGGCGCGGCCTTCTTCCCCGCCGACGGAACCGCCGCCGAAGATCTCCTCGGAACCGCCGACCGCCGTATGTACCTCGGCAAACGCAAACACTACGAAAC
>CAXUIB010000281.1:0-2537 GCA_964250945.1 uncultured Acidobacteriaceae bacterium | reverse complement strand
AAAAAATCACGCCGACCGCGGAGCCGGCCGAGCCGCCTTCTCCCCACTCATCCCACCGCCCGCATTCATCCCCCGCACCGTGTTGATCCCCGGCGTAATCGTCCGTCCGCTCGCCGCCATCCCCGCCGCCGTCGGCTGCTGCAACAACACAATGATTGCCGTCGCCGACTCCGCCGAACTCGAGATATAGCTATGCGAGATGCTCGCGTCAAAGTACACCCCGTCCCCACTCTCCACATGGTGAACCGCGTCCCCATGCCGAACATCGAGCTGCCCTGAAATCAGATACAAAAATTCAAACCCCGCATGCTGGTGAGCCCGCGGCTCCCGGCCCGCTTTAGCCGGCAAGAAATCGGCAAAATACGGCTGAAGCTGACGGTCCGCCACCTGCACCCCCAAGCTCTCGAAAAAGTAGCTCGGATCCTCCGTCCCCGTCTGCGCCAAACGCACCCGGTCCCGCGACCGGTTCATCCGAAACAACTTCTGCGGCTCAGGAAGAAAAAAGTAACTTAGATCCTTCGAAAACACCATCGCAATCCGCGCCAAATTCCGCAACGTCGGAACCACCCGACCCGTCTCCAGCTGCGACAAAAAGCTCGCCGAAAGCCCCGTGTGCCGGCCCAACTCCACCAGGCCCATCGCTTTTTTCAACCGCAAATGCTTGATCCGCTCGCCAATATGCTTCTCCGCGATAAAGCGCTCCGCCGTATCGCCGTCCACCGCCGTGCTCGGCCCGGAGACCTCGTTCACTACAGGCGCCGCGCCCCCAGAGCCCACGCCCTTCTCGCTCAGGACTCCACGTTCCATCACGTCTTCCGTCTTTGCCATGCTGTCACCACATAAACAGACGTTTCCAGCCGGTGAAAAGATTTACGGGGCCAAGATGAAATCTTTTGTGCCTCGCCCCTGCTCTCTGCCCCCGCTCGGTGCCTCTGTACTCCCCCCGCTCCGCCGCCTGTACTCTGAGTTCAGAACTACTAAGGAGTATCGCCATCAGGATCGCCACCTGGAACGTCAACTCCATCCGCGCCCGGCTCGATCACGTCCTGCGCTGGCTGCGGCACCGGCAGCCCGACATCCTCCTCCTCCAGGAACTCAAAGGGACCGACTTCCCCTCCGATCCCTTCCAGGAACTCGGTTACAACACAGCCGCCGTCACGCAGAAGACCTACAACGGCGTCGCCATCCTCTCCCGCCTGCCCATCGAGACCCTCAGCGCCAACCTCGCCGGCGACACCAGCGACGCCCACGCGCGCTTCCTTGAAACCAAAATCGGCGACCTCCGCGTCGTGGACATCTACCTCCCCAACGGAAACCCCATCGGCAGCGACAAATTCCTCTACAAGCTCAACTGGATGGACCGGCTCGCCCTCGAGATGAACCGTTGGCTCCTCGATGGCATCCCCACCGTCATCGGCGGCGACTTCAACGTCATCCCGGAAGACATCGACTGCCACAAACCGTCGTACTGGATCCGCGACGCCCTCTTTCAACCCGAGCCGCGCGCCCGCTTCCGCGCCCTGCTCAACCTCGGCTACACCGACGCCTTCCGCTCGCTCCACCCCGGCGAACCCGGCCAGTTCACCTACTGGGACTACTTCCGCGACGCCTTTCAGCACAACCGCGGCATCCGCATCGACCACTTCCTCCTGTCGCCCACGCTCGCATCCCGACTTCAATCCTGCGAAATCGACAAGGGCCCGCGCACAGAAGAAAAGCCCTCCGATCACACCCCCATCCTCATCCATCTGGAATGACTAAGGGCGTAAACAGCGAGCTTTACACGGCAAAAAGCCGGAAATGGTAGGCACGAGCGGATTCGAACCGCTGACCTCTACCGTGTCAAGGTAGCGCTCTAACCAACTGAGCTACGCGCCTCTATGCGTCCAGCTAGTGTACCCGCAAGGCTCCGCCGATCGCAAACGCCAACTGCTCTCCGACGATCGCAACGGCTTCGCAATGATCTACGATGGGCAGATGCGCCCAGGCGTGCCCATGCTCCAGCAGTTCCGCGCCGCGCCCAACCTCCTCACGCTGCTTCGGCTCTTCATCATCCCGTTTCTCGTCATCGAAATCCTCGACGGCCGCTACACCACCGCCTTCGCCCTCTTTCTGCTGGCCGGCTTCTCCGACGCCTCGGACGGCCTGCTCGCTCGCACCCTCGGCCAGCAGACCCGCCTCGGCCAGTACCTCGACCCCATCGCCGACAAACTCCTCCTCAGCACCCTCTTCGTCGTCCTCACCCACCAGGCCCTCATCCCGCGCTACGTCACCGTCCTCGTCTTTAGCCGCGACCTCGGCATCCTGCTCATCAGCACCCTGCTCTTTGCTACCGGCACCCTGCGCGACTTCCGCCCCAGCCTCTTCGGAAAATTCAACACCCTCGCCCAGATCGCCGCGCTTATCGCCGTCCTCACCGAACAGATCTTCCGCTCAGAGCATCTGCTCGAAGCCCGCAACGGCCTGCTCAAACTCATCGCCGTCCTCGCCCCACTCTCCGCCGCGCAGTACGCCTGGATCGTCGTCCGTCGCATGGG
>CAXUIB010000280.1:0-2626 GCA_964250945.1 uncultured Acidobacteriaceae bacterium | reverse complement strand
ATCTCCCCCTGATCGTCACCATCTTCTTCGCCGTCTCCCGCCGCTCCCCCGTCGCCGGCGCGCTCACAGGAGCCGCCATCGGACTCCTCCAGGACTTCCTCACCGGACAGCCCATCGGCATCAACGGCATGGCCAAAACCATCATCGGCTACATCGCCGCCTCCATCGGCGTGCGCGTCGACGTCGAAGCCCTCACCACGCGCCTGCTGATGAACTTCCTGTTCTCGCTCCTCAACTCCGTCCTTCTCTACCTCATCCTCCGCCGCCTCGTCGGCCTCACCGACTACCACCTGCTCTGGCCACGCGAACTCCTCCGCGCCGCCGTCAACACCGTCGTCGCCCTCCCCATCTTCTACCTGCTCGACGGCACCAAGCGCCCAGAGTAGATCGCTTCGCTGTGCCCTGTCTTAAGTTGCCCTGCCGTTACTGTTGCCGTTCTAGTTGTCATTCCCGAAGGGAATCTGCTTCTGCCCTTGCCGTTGCTTGTTCCACGCGTTATCGTCCGCAAAGCGAAGAACCCCTGCAGTTGCCCCGGGCGCAGCAAGGCCTCCCCCTGAGTCCGGCGTCCGCACCGATCCTGAGATACTAGCCTCGCGTTCCGACTCACCAGAATGAGAGCGAAAACCTTCTAACATTCCCCCCGCGAAGCTCCTGGCCCTCTCCAGAGGCGCTCTCTAGTGCCCAGCCGCCGCCATCATATCGTTGAACTTCGTAAAGAACCCATCGTAGCCATCGCCCTTCGCGGCAAACCGAAGCGGCTTCACTCGCTCCACGTTGATCTCGGTCGGCGTCGGCTCGCGCCCGAGGATCTCCATCACCTCGGTAAGATACGCGTCCAGCGGCATCGCATTCGGGTCCTTCAGCTGCCGCGCTCCCCCCAACTCCGTCTGCACATACGGCGGAATCAACTCGATCACCTCGACCTTGGTCGCCTTCATCTGATACCGCAGCGACTCGGTGTACGAGTGCATCGCCGCCTTGGTCGCGTTGTATGTCGGATACCCGGCCAATGGCACAAACGCCAGCCCCGAAGTCACATTCATCACCGTCGCCTCTGCCTGCTTCTTCAAAGACGGAAGCAGCGCGGATGTCAGTCGAATCGGACCCAGCAGGTTCGTCGCGATGATCGCCTCCGCGGTCGATGTGTCCAGGGTCTCCGACCGGAGGCTCTCCGGTCGCATGATCCCCGCGTTGTTGATCAGGACGTTCAGGCCGGGGAACTGCGCCGCAGCCTCCGCTCCGAACCTCTCGACACTCGCCGCGTCGCCCACGTCCAGCACCACCGACCGCATCCCCGGGTGAGCCGCCGTCGCCGCGTCCAACACGTCCTTGCGCCGACCCGCGAGAATCACCTCGTTGCCCAACGCCTGCATCCGCTCCGCCAGTCCCAGCCCAATGCCCGAACCACCGCCTGTCACCAAAATCGTATTGCCCGTCAGCTTCATCTCTGCTCTCCTTTTCTCGCGGACACAAGCCGTCTTGCGAGTCCTGAGAGCATCCTAACCACCCCAGTTCCCCCTGGGAAGTAGGCACCGTATTGTTCTATACTCACCTCCAGGAGAGTATGGCCAGAATGACCACCAGCCCCGTCCAACTCCCGCCAGAAGAAACCGATCTCCTCACACCCATCCCCGAAACCAACCCCGAGATCGATGCGCTCGTCCGCCAGATCATCGAACGCGTCGCCGACAAATGGACCATGCTGGTCCTCGAAGTCCTCGAGGAAAACGGAACCCTGCGCTTCACCCGGCTCGCCGAACTCGTCGGCGGTGTCAGCCAAAAAATGCTGACCAAAACCGTCCGCCAAATGGAATCAGACGGCCTCCTCACCCGAACCGTCCACCCCGTCATCCCGCCGCGGGTCGAGTACCAGCTCACACCTCTCGGCCTTGGCCTCGGCCGCGCCTTCTGCGGCGTCTGGATGTGGGCCGAAAAACACCACGACGAAATCCTGCGCGCTCGATCCGCCTTCCAAAGCTCCAACCGACCAACTCACGGACCACTTACGCCATCGTGCTGACCAGCATCCCCGTGCTCTGTCCGTTCTGGACAAAGTACTTCGCCAGCTCCGAAAGCGCGCCGCTCGTACTTCCGCTCTCAAGCGACGTTGTCATCTGCGACAACAGATCGTTCAACGGATCCGATCTCCCATCCGCCGAAGGGACGCTGCCGGTCGCGATCGGCATCTGCAGGGCGGCCTTCAACTTGCCCAAATCCGACTTCGCCCCAGACGTATCCCCCGACGCCAACGCCCGCAACAGCGTCGCCAGGTCAGAGGGGATGCCGCTCAGCGTCGCGTCCCCCGTGCCCACGTTCGCGCCCGCCGAAACCCCAGACGTCGCAGAGGTGGCGCCGTCCGTCGCCGTCAGCTCGCCGGCATCCCCAAACAGGGAAGTGTAAAGCGAAGAATCCAGAAGGGAACCAGGAGAGATAGCCGAGAGAGACAAAGGTCGATTCCTTTCGATAACAAAGTCTGAGCTCAGCCTACAAGCTCCGCACAACCGCAACATCCCCCAAACAGGCCATCCCCGAGCACAATCCGCTCACCCCTCCAAAGATCCGGCAACTCCACTGCCCAACCTCCATCCTCGCTCGTCTAAACTGGACGAGACACTTCGTCCTCCCC
>CAXUIB010000279.1:0-2633 GCA_964250945.1 uncultured Acidobacteriaceae bacterium | reverse complement strand
CTACCCCGCCCAGACGCTGCGCCGCCCGAAACCTCCGCTCACTCCGAAAGATCCTCCCCGCCGCCCGCATCAGCACCGCCTCCCCGTTCATCCATCCCAGCGCACCGCGAGTCCGCTCTCTCACCACCCTCTGGCGCAGGTGAATCAGCACCTCCGGAATGTTGATCTTCACCGGGCAAGCCTCATAGCACGCGCCGCACAGCGAACTCGCATACGGCAGGCTCTGCGCATGCTGCATCCCCAACATCTGTGGCGTCAAGATCGCCCCGATCGGGCCGGCGTACACGCTCCCATACGCATGGCCGCCGGTCTCCCGGTACACCGGGCAGGCGTTCTGGCACGCTCCGCAGCGAATGCAGTGCAGCGTCTGCCGTCCAATCTCGTCCGCCAGCACATCCGTCCGCCCATTGTCGAGCAGCACCACATGGAACACCTCCGGCCCATCGCCCGGCCGAACCCCCGTCCACACTGAGTTGTACGGATTCATCCGCTCGCCCGTCGCGCTTCGCGGCAGCGTCTGCAACAGCACCTCCAGATCGCGAAAGCGCGGAATTACCTTATCGATCCCCGCAATCGTGATCAGGGTCTTGGGGAGCGTCAGGCACATCCGTCCGTTGCCTTCGCTCTCCACCACACAGACGCCGCCCGTCTCCGCAATGAGAAAATTCGCGCCCGAGATGGCCGTCTCCACCCGCAAAAACTTCTCGCGCAGAAAGCGCCGCGCCGCCTCGGCCAGGTCCGCCGGACTCTCGCCAAGCTCCGGCAGCCCCATCTCCCGCCGAAAGATCTCGCGGATCTGCTGACGATTCTTGTGCAGCGCCGGCACCACAATATGCGACGGTTCGTCCTGCCCCAGCTGAAGAATCAGCTCCGCAAGATCGGTCTCGTACGGATGGATGCCCGCCGCCTCCAGCGCCCGATTTAGACCGATCTCCTCCGTCGTCATCGACTTGATCTTCAGCACCTCGCCCAGCATCGGCACCGGCGCAGCTTCCCCAAGTCCCGGCGAGGTCCCGGCAACCGATCCCGCTCTGTGCCCCAGCACTGGCGAAGCCGGCTGTCCGAAGGCCTGCGGCGCCGTCCGCCCCCGCTCAGTCGCCTCGCGCGCCAGATGCACCACAACCGCGCACGCCTCCGCCCCATCCCGCGCCCAATGCACCACACCGCCCGCCTCCGTGCACCTCCGCTCAAACTGCTCCAGATACGTATCCATGTGCGCGATCGCATGCTCCCGTATGCGCTTTCCAGCCTCTCGCAACTGCTCCCAATCCGCTCGCTCGCCCACCACGCGCGCTCGCTTGGCCTGGATCACCTCCGTCGCGTGCCGCACATTCGCGCGCATCTGCGTATCCCGCACCAGATCGCCGGCAATCACCGGAAACGGCTCGGCCGTCCGCGGATCGAGACCCGTTCCTCCGCTCACCCGCGCCCACCCTCTTCGCCCGCCAGAATCTCCGCCAGATGAACCGTACGCACACCCGCCTGCTGCCGATGCAGCGCTCCGCCGATATGCATCAGGCAGCTGTTGTCGCACGCCGTGCACACCTCCGATCGCGCGTTCAGCACGTCCCGGACCTTCTCCGCCAGCATCGCGCTCGAGACAGCGACGTTCTTCACCGCAAACGTCCCCCCAAACCCACAGCAGCGCTCCACATTCGGCAACACTTCCAGCTCCAGACCGCGCACGCCGCGCAAGAGCCTCTCCGGCCCATCGCCCAGCGCCAGCGCCCGCAAGCCATGGCAGCTGGCGTGGTACGTCACCCGATGAGGATAGTACGCACCCACATCCAGGAGGCCGAGACGTCGCGAAAGAAACTCGGAAAACTCAAACACCCGCGGCAACAGCTGATCCACCTCCGCTCGCAATCCCCGATGTCGCACGCCGCCGCGCTCGAGATCGCTCGCCATCCCGGGGTACTGCTCGCGCATCGTCGCCACACAACTCGTCGACGGAATCACCACCGCCTCCGCATCCCAGAACTGCTCCACAAACCGAGCCACCAAAGGCAAAGCCTCATCCCGATATCCCGTGTTCACATGCATCTGCCCACAGCAGGTCTGCCCACGCGGAAAATCCACCGCGTGCCCCAGCCGCTCCAGCACCCGCACCACGGCCCGCCCCGTCTCCGGAAACAGCGTGTCGTTGTAGCACGTGACAAACAAAGAAACCCGCAAACTCCGACCTCATCTTCCAATAGAGAGTATTCCCCGCACGAACCCTCCGTGCAGTCCTCCGCAAAACCGCAAAATGCGATCATAAGAGACATATGCTGCAACTCTCTTCCGCAGGCAAGCGCTTCGGCCAAAAACTGCTCTTTGAAGACCTCAACTGGCTCATCGGACCCGAGGAGCGCACCGGCCTCGTCGGCGGCAACGGCACCGGCAAATCCACCCTCCTCAAGGTTCTCGCCGGCCTCGAATCGCTCGACTACGGCACCGTGTCGAAGACCAAAGGCATGACCCTCGGCTACCTCCCGCAGGACGGCCTCACCATGCGCGGCAAAACCGTCTTCGAAGAGTGCCTCTCCGTCTTCGACGAGCTCCGCGGCCTCGAAACCGAAGCCGAAACCCTCTCCGCCCAACTCTCCGACCACCCCACCGACAGCCCCGAGTACGCCGCCGCCGCCGACCGC
>CAXUIB010000278.1:0-2635 GCA_964250945.1 uncultured Acidobacteriaceae bacterium | reverse complement strand
GCCGTACAACGACCTCCCCGCTGTCCGGGCGGCGTTTGACCGGTACCCGGGGCGGGTAGCGTGCGTGATCGTCGAGCCGGTGGTCGGGAATGCCGGGACGCTCCTGCCGGCGGCGGGGTATCTCGCTGGGCTGCGGGAGATCACGGCGGCCGATGGGGCGTTGTTGATCCTGGACGAGGTGATGACAGGGTTTCGGCTGTCGCTCGGCGGGGCGCAGCAGATCTATGGGATCCGGCCGGACCTGACGACCTTGGGCAAGATCCTGGGCGGCGGCCTGCCGTGTGCGGCGTTTGGCGGCCGGGCGGACGCGATGGAGTTCCTGGCGCCGCTCGGGCCGGTTTATCAGGCCGGGACGCTGAGCGGAAATCCGTTGGCGATGGCTGCGGGCATCGCGACGCTGCGAGAGTTGATTGCGCGCGAGGGAGAGATCTATCCCGCGCTCGATCGGGTGACGGCGGCGGTGGCGTACGGTATCGCCGAGCTGCTTCGGGACGCTGGGGTCCCGGTGACGACGAACCGTGTGGGGTCGATGTTTACGTGGTTCTTCACGGACTCCTCCGAGGTGACAGACTTCGGGACCGCGGCGACCATCGACACGGCGCGGTTTGCGCGGTTTCACCGGGCGATGATGGATGCCGGGGTATGGCTGCCGCCGAGCCAGTTCGAGGCGGCGTTTGTGAGCGCGGCGCACCGGGAGCCGGAGGTGGAGGCGACTCTGGCGGCGGCGCGGGAGGCGCTGCTCGCTCTCTAAAGCGGTTCTCCTGTAGGTGTGTAGCGAAACCACAGCTCTTTGGTCGTTTTCCCCGAGGAAAATGGCCATGGAGGGCTATGTTCTCGCTATACACCTCCAGGGGAACTGCTCTTAGAGCGGATTTCCTGTTGCTGTGAGTCGGACAGAGTATGGGAGTGCCGTTTTCCTTGAGGAAAACGGCCATGGGGCCTGTTCTTTCGCTATACACCTACAGGAAAACCGCTCTTAGAGAGCATGGCTGTGGCCATGATGATGATGGTGATGGCCATGGGCCCCCGGCAACTCTGCCGAAGCTGGAGCACTGCACCCATGCGTCGTCTCGCAGCCGTGCGTTTCAAACTGGATCGTCGTGTGGCTAATCCGGAATCGGTCCCGCAGGGCCTCATTGATGCCCTGGAGAATGCTGCTGCACTCCGACATCGGCCGCTCCTCGATCGTCACATGGCTGGCCAGCGCATGGAAATGCGAGCCCAGGCTCCAGACATGCAGATCATGAACATTCACCACCCCGCCAACCTCCTGCATCACTCGCCGCACCTCCGCTAACTGGAGGTCGCGCGGCGTCCCCTCCAGCAAAATATTCAACGTCTCGCGCACAATCCCCACCGACGTCCACAGGATCATCGCCGCAATCCCTATCGAGAGCACCGGGTCGATCCAGGTCATCCCCGTCAATAAGATGCCCAGGCCCCCCAAGATCACCGCCGCCGTCGACAGCGTATCGCCAAGCATGTGAAGGAAGACCGAACGAATATTTACGTCGCCCGAGAATCGCCACAACGCGCCTGCGATTGCACCATTCATCAACACACCCGCTGCGGCCACACCCATCATCAGGCGCGGCTCCACCACCACCGGCGCGCTCAGCCGGTGCAGCGCCGCAATCGCGATCCACGCCGCAAGCACGATCAGCGTCAGCGCATTTACAAACGCGGCAAGCACGCCCGCGCGCTGATATCCAAAGGTCTTCTTCTCGTCAGGCGGACGTCCATGCAAATACACCCCTACAAACGACAGCAAGGTAGCCAGCAGGTCCGAAACATTATGCCCCGACTCCGAAAGGAGTGCCAGCGAGTGCGCCCGTAAACCAAAGACAAACGTGCCGACGACATAAAGAAAGGTGGCCAGCATGGAGATCTTCAGGATCCGCTGCATACTCCGGTTTGGCGTGGCCACCATGTGCATGTCTTTAGTTTAGACGCGCGCGCCTCAACCCAGCAGCCATTCCGCTCAGAGCCGGCAGCTTGCCTTCCTAGCGCACTTCGACGACGGGACGAACCGGGCTCTCGAGAGAGTCGTCCATCGGACCGGCCGTATGCCCAGCATCCATCCGGAGACCACTCCAGCCCTCGGCGACAACAATGCTGTCGCCCGGGTTGCGCGGGTCAAAGCGCACCTGCACCGGCAGGTCCATGCGAACCCTGCGAACATGGTCCAGCAGCATAGACACATCCTGCGCGCACTCATACGTCACGCCTGCGATCCGGTACCGGTAAATAATCGTGTGCGGCGGTTCCCCGTTCGCCCCGGAGCTGCCCGCGTTCCATTGCGAATCCGTAATTGTACCGTCCACAATCCGCCCGGCCTGCGCCAGGTAGTCGCGCCGGCCGCGCTCAATCTCCTCGGAAGTCGGCTTGCGGCGTGTGCTCTGATACCACATCACACCACCCACCGCCGCCGTGCTTACGCCAAACAGGGCAATCGTCCGCGGAGATCGCAACGTGTCGGCCAGCTCGGAAAAGACCCACGACAGCATCAAATCGCCTCTCCCCAGCATATCGCACGTGCGCCCCGCATCCATTCCCCAAAACGTACCGCCGGATATACTGGCAGTTGCGCTTATGCAGAAAACTCCCCCGCCGATCGGCCCGCCACGTCCCGTTC
>CAXUIB010000277.1:0-2661 GCA_964250945.1 uncultured Acidobacteriaceae bacterium | reverse complement strand
ACAACGAGTGGGGCTACTCCAACCGCGTCAAAGACCTGATCCTGTTTCTGGTGCAGAAGGGCCTGTAGCAGCCGAAACAACCGCTCATTTTGCCTTGACCGACCGACTGACTGACCGATGGACCGACTGTCCGATTGACCAGTGGTCCAGCAGACGCGGGGGCGACCCACATATTCAACTTCATCGCCTGCTGGACCAGCTCTATAATCGTAACTACATGGAGATGGTCGCTCGCAAATTCGACGGACCTGACCGCTTCGACCGGATAAAGGACGAAGAATATCTTTACTGGGACAGCGTCTCACCTGGGGAGCGGCTCGCCGCCGGCCATCAGATGAGCGTCCAAGGGTACCGCGCCTATGGCTATGCCGCCGATGGACAGCAACTTAAAAGAGTTGCTGTCCGCTTTGAACGCGTACTCAGCTAAGTACGTCGTGATCGGCGGTTATGCCGTTTTCATCCACGCACAGCCGCGCATGACGAAGGACCTCGATGTGTTTATCGAGTCCAGCCCAGCCAACGCGCTCGCCACTTTCAAGGCACTCGCCGCTTTCGGTGCTCCCTTGCAGAACTTCAAAGTGGAAGACTTCTGCAAGCCGACCCAGGTCGCGCGCTTCGGCAATCCTCCTATCTGCATTGAGCTGCTTCAACAGATCAGCGGCCTCACGTTCTCCGAAGTCTACGCGCGCAGCGAGATCGTGCTCGTGGACGGAGACCTGCCGGTTCGCTACATCTCGGCCGACGACCTCATCACCAACAAACTGGCGTCAGGCCGGCCACAGGACCTGGCCGACGTCGCAGCCATCCGTCAAGCACAGGCCGCCACCAAGCGACAGACGTAGGCCCGGTCTGAGGCGCCTTACTTCTGCGGAGCCATAGGCACCGTACTCACATCCGACGTCTTTCTCCCCGAAATATCGCGATGAAGAAAGTGCCGCGTCAGGTCCGGCAAAAACTCATTCGCCAGACCGCCCACCATACCCTCCCACGTCACCGTCAACGCGTTGCTGAACACCAGACCCGCGCCACGATCCGTCGCCGGATAGTACAAATTCGAGATCCCGCCCGCCGCGAGATTGCCCAGCACATTCGCATAGTTCGGCCCCCACGTGCCGTTGTCCCGCTTGCACCAGACCGCCGTCGAGATCGAATACAGCATACGTTTCTGGATCGTCCCCGTCCCCCGGCGAAAGTACCGCGGATCCTCTTTCAAAATCACCGGCAACACCGCATTGCCGATCATCGTTCCATCGAAGTTGTCCGCATACTGCGCCCCAAATCGCTTCGCATACCCCTGCGCTCCCTGCCCGTACCCTTCAAAGCTGTCGTCCGCCTGCCCAACCCCGGCCAGCACCGCCGCAACCACAAACTGCATCGGATCGACGGCACTCCGAAACGCCAGCTGAAACTTCTGCCGGGGCGATAGGGGCGGCACATTCTGGTCGTACGTAATATTGAAGTTCGGAAGCACGCCCATGATGCGCTGCTTCTCCTCCTTCTTGAGCGCGGCCTCCGATCGCTCCCGATCCGTCTGCGGTTGCGCGGCCGTGCCATCGCCGGGACCCGCCGAAGAAGGCGCCTGCCCAGCTGTCTGAGACCCCGGCGTAGCCCCCTGCGAGGAGGACGTGGATGACACCGCTTGAACTCCAGCCCCAGCCTCCGGCAACACACCCACACCCAGTCCCGGCGCCTCCGGCAGCAGCAGATCTCCCTTATCCTTCGCCACCTCCGCCCCGAGCGCAGATCCACCCGCGCCCGCCAGCAAATACACGAGAACAGCAAACATCGGCAGCGCACGCAAACAAAGCGCCCGGGGGCACCGATCCACCCAAAAAAACAGCATCGTCTGAATAGTTTCCTGCCTTACCCGGAGATTAGGTCTGCTCTTGCAACGTGTGGGTTCTCTTGTAAGACGTTCAGAACACCCGTTTTGCCGCAAATGGAATTTGGTTCTGAATACACGCGGCAACTTTTTACCAGGAATGCCCCCAGCAAACCTCCACCCTCTCTCTTCCCTTCCCGGTCACACACCTCCGCCGAAGCCCGCATCCAACCTCCCATGGCCACCCGCTCGAACATCCCCGGATCCAGTCCCTACGAGCCCGTCATCGGCTTCTCCCGAGCCGTCCGCGTCGGCAGCTACATCTCCGTCTCCGGCACCGGTCCGGTGGGCGCCGACGACGCCGACCCCGCCACCCAGACCGAACAGATCCTCACCATCATCGCCGGCGTCCTCAAAGAAGCCGGCTCCTCCTTCGAACACATCATCCGCACCCGCATCTACCTCACCGACCGCGGCACCTGGGAAGAGGTCGGACGCATCCACGGAAAATTCTTCTCGATCGTCCGTCCCGCCTCCACCATGGTCGTCGTCGCCGGCCTCCTCAACCCCACATGGCACGTCGAAATCGAAGCCGATGCCCTCGTCCCCGAAGCCGTCAACGTCGTCCTCGGTCGAGGCGACGTCAACGCCTCCGAGTAGACCTCAACCCTCTTCTCGCACGCGCCCAGCCGTAACCCAGCCCCGTAACCCAGCCCCGTAGTATGGAATAAGACCCATATGCCCAAACTCTCCATACGCGCCCTCGATCTGGCCCCCAAGCGCCTCCTCATCCGCGTCGACTTCAACCTTCCCCTCTCGCCAGACCGCAGCCAGATCCG
>CAXUIB010000276.1:0-2671 GCA_964250945.1 uncultured Acidobacteriaceae bacterium | reverse complement strand
CCCTCTAAACGCAAATCATGTGTGGAATCGTCGGTTACATCGGCCCGAAACCCGTCGTCCCCGTCATCATGGAAGGCCTCGCCCGCCTCGAATACCGCGGCTATGACTCCGCCGGCATCGCCGTAGCCGGCGGCCAGACCGACGGCTCCGGCCCCCGAGCCTCCAACCTCCAGCTCCGCCGAGCCTCCGGCAAACTCTCCAACCTAGCCGCCGTCCTCGCCCGCGACCCCGTCCACGGAACCTACGGCATCGGCCACACCCGCTGGGCCACCCACGGCCGACCTACGGAAGAAAACGCCCACCCCCACCGGGACGGCACCGGAACCCTCGTCGTCGTCCACAACGGCATCGTCGAAAACTACCTCCAGCTCAAACAAGCCCTCGTCAGCAAGGGCCACAAATTCGTCTCCGAAACCGACACCGAAATCATCGCCCACGTCGTCCAGGATGAACTGGAATCCGCAGCCGAAGTTCAACCTCCCACGACTGAAACACTCGAAGCCAACTCCTCTGAAGCCGCCGTCGCCGTCCCGGCCACGCCATCCCTCTCCCTCGAAGAAGCCGTTCGCCGAGCCGTCACCCGCCTCACCGGAGCCTTCGCCATCGGCGTCCTCTCCGCACACGAGCCCGACAAACTCGTCGCCGCCCGCATGGGCCCGCCCGCCGTCCTCGGCCTCGGCGACGGTGAGTTCTTCCTCGCCTCCGACGTCCCCGGCATCCTCCACCACACCCGCAATATCTACTACCTCGCCGACGGCGAACTCGCTGTCCTCACTCCCTCCGGCATCACCCTCACCGACTTCTCCGGCACCCCCCGCCCCCTCACCCCGCACCGCATCCTGTGGGATCCGATTCAGGCCGAAAAAGCCGGCTACAAGCACTTCATGCTCAAGGAAATCAACGAGCAGCCCCGCGCCATCCGCGACACCACCCTCGGCCGCGTCTCGCTCGACACCGGCCACATCTTCCTCCCCCACAACCACCTCTCCCCCGAAGAATTCCGCAACGCCTCCCAGATCACCATCGCCGCCTGCGGCACCAGCTGGCACGCCGGCCTCGCCGGCAAGTTCATGATCGAACGCCTCGCCCGCCTCCCCGTCGACGTCGACTACGCCTCCGAGTTCCGCTACCGCGACCCCATCGCGGACCCCCACGCCATCGGCCTCCTCATCACCCAGTCCGGCGAAACCGCCGACACCCTCGCCGCCCAAACCGAACTCATCCAAAAAGGCTCAAAAACCCTCGCCATCTGCAACGTCGTCGGCGCCGCCATCACCCGCCGCGCCCAGGGCACCATCACCACCAACGCCGGCCCCGAGATCGGCGTCGCCTCCACCAAAGCCTTCACCGCCCAGCTCACCGCCCTCTACCTCCTCGCCCTCCACCTGGCCCAGGTCCGCAACACCATCTCCGACGCCGAAAGCCTCCACCTCGTCACCGAACTCTCCAAACTCCCCGGAAAAGTCGAAGAGGTCCTCCGCTCCGTCGACGACCAATGCCAGCAACTAGCCAAAGCCTTCTCCACCTCCAACGACTTCCTCTTCCTCGGCCGCGGCATCCACTACCCCATCGCCCTAGAAGGCGCCCTCAAACTCAAGGAAATCTCCTACATCCACGCCGAAGGCTACCCGGCCGGCGAAATGAAGCACGGCCCCAACGCCCTCATCGATGAGTCCTTGCCTGTAGTGTGTATCGCAACTCAAGACCCCACCGACCCCAGCTCCGTCCTCAAATACGAAAAAACCCTAAGCAACATCCAGGAAGTCACCGCCCGCTCCGGCCGCGTCATCGCCATCGCCATCGAAGGCGATACCCACATCCAGCAGCTCGTCGAACACACGATCCACATCCCCCAAGCCCCCGAACTCCTCCTCCCGGTGCTCGAAACCATCCCCCTCCAACTCCTCGCCTACCACATCGCCGTTCGCCGAGGCTGCGACGTAGACCAACCTAGAAACCTGGCGAAAAGTGTGACAGTGGAGTAGCCGCATATTGGCGTGAAATGAAGACTGATGTTCTCCAGGTAATCTTCCGCAAACTTGACCCAGTGATAAGCCGATTTGTATTGACTTAAATCGATTTAGGGTTAGACTGGCGTCCCATGAGACTTCTTCTAGTCAGGCCATCCGCGAAGGGATACGTTTCTCTCTTGATAATCCTGGCTCTCTTGTTAGGGGGTACTCCACGGGCATCTGCCCAGATTGACCCACTCGGTGGACTAGCGCTAGGAGCGGCTTTTAAGATCCTAGGGAGCCAAGTAAATGAAGCCATTGAAAGAGCCACCGGGGCCGGTCTCATACTCGAAATACAGGCAGGTGGGCAAGTAGCTTTAGCGATACAACAGGCCCAGCATGCCTATGAGCACGAATCAAATCTCACCTTCTCTCAACTAAACGGCGAAACGCAGAACGTAGTGAATTCCCTGTGGTCGGTTTCGAACGACTTCTTAAAAAAAGTTATCAGGATATAACAGACATTGAAAATCGAGCTCAGGGCGTCGTTCATAATCTGCCTTTCACAAAGAACTATCCTCAAGCCTGGAAGTTTGCACCTGTTTACGCGGAATCCTCCTCCGCTACTGTTGGATTTACTGTCGCAGGCGACTTCTACGATGCATCTAGTGTGGTGAGTCATTAGTTCGTGAACTATTGGTGGGTCTTTGCTCGTCTAC
>CAXUIB010000275.1:0-2675 GCA_964250945.1 uncultured Acidobacteriaceae bacterium | reverse complement strand
ATCCCACCCTGGTGCCGTCGCCGATAATCGCGGTCGTATCGATCGTCATAGGGCCGCTGATCGCGAAATCCGCGCTCATAGTTGCCGTTTCTGTCGCGCCCGTCCGCCCGTGCAGACACTGGTCCGGCGGCGCCCAGCAACAGGACACCGCTGAGTGCCCATCCTGTAAACCTTTTCATCGTTCCTCCTCGTGCAACGGAACTGCATTCAACGCCTGTTTGGATGGGGGATGGTACTGCGTGGGTTCTTAATCGAGTACCGGGAAGTGCAGGCGGTTGGCGGAGATGCACGCAGGTCTCGCGGTCGGGGACGCCTGAACCGATCGTATCGCTCCCGTGCGTTCCACGGAAGTCCGTCTCAACACGTTTGAGACCCTGCCGATCCCCCCTGCTAGACTTGACGTTAATTGCCACGGGAAATCGCGTTATGCCCATCGTTCAGCTCCAACACGTCCGCAAGGTCTACGACACCAAGATCGCCGTCGAGGATATGAGTTTTGCGATCGAGCCCGGCACCATGTTCGGGCTGCTTGGACCGAACGGCTCGGGCAAGACCTCCTCTATCCGGATGATGATCGGCATCACCATTCCCGACTCCGGCACGGTGGAGCTCTTTGGGCAGCGCTTTCATCGATCGCAGCTCGGTCGGGTCGGCTATCTGCCCGAAGAGCGCGGCCTCTACAAAAAGATGAAGGTGATGGACCAGCTCATCTTTCTCGGTCAGCTCCATGGCCTCTCGGCCACCATCGCAAGCCGGCGCGCCCACCTCTGGTGCGAACGCATGGAGATCACCGAAGCGATCGGTAAAAAGACCGAAGAGCTCTCCAAAGGCATGCAGCAGAAGATCCAGTTCATCGCCGCTCTGCTCCACGAGCCCGACCTCATCATCATGGACGAACCCTTCTCCGGCCTCGATCCGGTCAACGCCACGCTGCTGCAGGACACTCTCGTCGACCTTCGCGCGCAAGGCAAAGCCATCCTCTTCTCCACCCATCGCATGGACCAGGTCGAGAAGCTGTGCGACGCCATCGCCCTGATCCACCGCGGCCGCCTGGTGCTCTCCGGCTCCATGCGTGAGGTGAAATCGCGCTATCCCCGCAACCGCGTCCAGATGACATTTGAGGGCGACAGCGCGTTTCTTCAGCATCCCTCGGTAGAAGAAGCCAAGAACTACAACGGCCGCGCGGAGATCAAGCTCCACTCTCCGAATGGCGTGAGCCCGGATGCACAGCCGCTGCTCGCCGAAGCCGTCCGTCGCGGTACGCGCATCTCTCGGTTTGAGGTGATGGAGCCGACGCTTGAAGAGATCTTTATCGAAGAAATTGGGGCCGATACGGCGGCAAACCACGCCCCTGTCGCGCCCTTGATGCCCGCGGCAATGGCCGGAGACAAAGTCCATGCATAACGTCTGGCTGATTGCACGTCGCGAGTATCTGGAGCGCGTCCGCACACGTTCGTTCGTTATCATGACGATCCTGATTCCGGCGCTGATGGCCGGCATCATCTTTGGCGCCGCTCTGCTCAACAACCGCTCGAAGTCCGCTTCGCACATTGCCGTCGTCACCGCGGACCCCGAGTTCGGCCTCGATCTTCAGTCTGAACTCACCGACAACGGCCACTCGAAGATGAAGGTCGATGTCATCTCGCCGCCGGCCCCGAACACCCGCGCCGGCCTCGACAGCGAACTCAAGGACAAGGACCTCGACGGATATCTCTGGGTTACACCACCGACGGCCGGCAACCGCCGATCGACCTTCGAGTGGGTCCCCAAATCCAAGGCCGACATCGTCACCAAAGGGACCATCAGCCAGGCCGTCCGCACCGTCCTCACCCGCGAAGGCCTCACCCACTCCGGCATGGGCGCCACCGACGTGAACACCCTGCTTCAGCCCGTCGAACTCGACAGCACGCAGGCCGGCAAAAACGACAGCTCCGGAGCCGCCGTCGCCAGCGCCTACGGCCTCTTTTTTCTGATGTACTTCGCCATTCTCTCCTATGGGATGAACGTGGCGCGCTCCATCATCGAAGAGAAGACATCCCGCGTCTTTGAGGTCCTGCTCTCCACCATCCGACCGGAGGAGATGCTTGCCGGCAAGGTCATCGGCGTCGGCGCGGTCGGGCTCACGCAGGTCGGCATATGGATGGTGGCGGGCCTCTTTCTGGCACACGCCGGAGCCATCGCCGGCGGCTTCTCCTTCCCGCTCACCGCCGCCCAGGTCATCTCCTTCTTTATCTTCTTCGTCCTCGGCTACATCCTCTACTCCGCGATCGCCGCCGCTCTCGGCGCGATGACCAGCTCCGAGCAGGAGCTCCAGCAGATGAACATCTTTCTCATGCTCCCGCTGATCGCGTGCTCCATCATCATCTTCCGCGTGATCACGGACTCCGACGGCCTCATCGCCACCGTCTTCTCCTTCATTCCTTTCTGCACACCTCTCATCATGAACGTCCGCATTGCCGTTCACCAGCCACCCGCCTGGCAGATCGCACTCTCCATCGTCGAACTCGTCCTCACCATCGCCGCCGTCCTCTGGATCGCCTCGCGCATCTACCGCGTCGGCATCCTGATGTACGGCAAAAAGCCCAACCTCCCCGAGATCATGCGCTGGCTCCGCTACACCTAAGAGCTTGTTGAAATAGGTTCCAGTGTTTCGACTAATTGGAGGGTTGATTCGT
>CAXUIB010000274.1:0-2684 GCA_964250945.1 uncultured Acidobacteriaceae bacterium | reverse complement strand
ACCAGCTTCTCGCGTTCAGATCGAATGGACAACCTCCTGAAACTTCACATCTAGTGCGCATTCCCGAATACTCAACCCAGTTCCGCCGCGACGTCAAGCGCGCACAAAAACGCGGCAAGAACACAGCAAAGCTCAAAGCACTCCTTCAGATTCTGATCGAAGGGGATCCTCCACCGGCACGCTACAAAGACCATCCGCTCAAAAACAACTGGTCCGGTTATCGAGATGCTCACATCGAACCGGACTGGCTCCTCATCTACTGGGTCACCGAAGAGATCATTCGCTTCGAGCGCACCGGCTCTCATGCCGACCTGCTCGACTAAGCTCCACCAACGCAGCCAGAAGCCACGAGCAGAAGCTGAATGCTAATCCCCTCCATCGACCTCCTCGGCGGCCAGATTGTCCAGCTCGTCCAGGGCGAAGCACTCAAACTAGCGTTTGACGACGTCGAGCCGTGGATCGAGCGCTTCTCGAAGTACCCTCTGGTGCAGCTCATCGACCTCGACGCGGCGAAGCGCCAGGGCTCCAATCAAGCTCTCATCCGACGGATCTGCAAACAACTTCCGTGTCAGGTCGGCGGCGGTCTGCGCTCGGCAGACGACGCCCGCACTCTGCTCGACGCCGGAGCCAGACGCGTCATCTTTGGGTCGTCACTCTTTAGCGCGAGCGGCATCAACAAGAGCTTCGCCGCCGGTCTGAAGCAGCAGCTCGGCGAAGACGCCCTCGTCTTTTCGGTGGACACAAAGGACGGCCAAGTCGCGGTCGGAGGGTGGAAGGACACGGTCGGCTTGACCCCTGAGGTGGCCATCCCCTGGCTTGAGGATTTCTGCAGCGCCTTCCTTTACACGCACGTCGATACGGAGGGCACGATGTCAGGGTTTCCGTTCGAGGTGGCGGCAACGCTGCGCGCGACCACCGCCCGGCAGCTGATCGTCGCCGGCGGCATCCGCTCAGAGACCGAGATCGACGCGCTCGATCGGATCGGCGTGGATGCGGTGGTCGGCATGGCCGTCTACACCGGTGCGCTCAAAGCCTAGATCGGTTCTCCTGTAGGTGTATAGCGAGAACATAGCCCTCATGGCCGTTTTCCTCAATGAAAACGGCACTCCCACACTCCATCCGACTCACAGGGACAGGAGAACCGCTCTAGATCCGCGGAGGCTACGTCTAGTCTTTGTTCGCCGCATCCTCGGACAAGGCGTAATATCCGCGACGGTTCTGCACCTTTAGACCCTTGCCGCACGTAATTTCGAGCTTCCGAAAACCGCCATCGAGCTTCAGATTGGTCGGCGTGTAGCTGGCCAGGTATTGCGTTCGCAACTCATCCTGAATCTGCTGAAACGCCTCTTCCAGGCGTTTGCCGTTGTTGCCGACGTTGATGACGCGGCCGCCGGTATCGGTCGCCAGTTTCTCCATGTCGCGGTCGCCCGAGTAGCCCAGCGACATGCCGCCGTAGAAGCCACGGTCCGCGATCAGGATCACGTAGACGATCGCGTTGGCTTTTTGCGCGGCTTCGGTGGCCGTCTTCAGGGTCTCCTGCGATCCCTGGTCGCCGCCGTCGGTCAGCATCACCAGGATCTTGCGCCCGGCCTCCTGCCGCAGCTTGTCATGCGCCGCCAGGTACACGGCGTCGTACAGCAGCGTTCCGCGTGGCCGGCCATTGCCTGTGACGGAGCCGGTTCCAGCGCCCGTGTTGATGGTGGCCTTGTCGATGGCCCGCTTCAGCTCCCGGGGCGAGTTGGTGTAGTCAGCCAGCAGGTCCACGTTGATGTCGAACGAGATCAGAAAGGCCTCGTCCTTTGAGGTCAGCACGCTCTTCAGGAAGGTGGCCCCCGACTCCTGCTCGAGCGGCAGTACATTTTGCTGCGATCCGCTCGTGTCGAGCAGGATCCCGATCGTCAGCGGAAGGTTCTTCTCCTGGGTGAAGTTCTTGGTGACCTGCAGAGCCTTGTCCTCGTAGATGCTGCAATCATCTTTGTGGAGGTTGGTGATGAAGCCGTTTTTATCGCGAACGGAGAAGTACACGTTGACGAGGTTGACGTTCACCTTGAGCGTCTGGGTGTCGAGGCCTTCGATCTCCTGCGGCTTGGCGGAGCTTTCAGGCGGCGGTCCGCCGGGCATGGGCGCCTCCTGCGCGCAAACGACAACGGGGAACAGGAGAGCAGACAAAACGAGAGCTCGGGAAAAGGACCGCATAGGAGCTTAGACGACGGAGGTGTGGAGGAAGTCAGCGCCCGGCCAGATCTCACTCGCCTTTGCCGAGGTAGATCTTCCCTGAGGCAAACCGACCCCGCTGGTAAACTAGCAGAGGACCCGGCCGGCGGAGAAAGCTGGCGGGAGCGCGGACACGCGCCGGAGAGGTTCCGGACAGGTTCCGGACAGGTGGTAGATCGGTGACAAGGCTCAGCATCCTCGCAGGCACGCTCGCACTCCTCACGCCGGGAATAGGGCAACAACAACCTGCTCCCGCCGTCCCCGACGCGCCGGCCCCGCAGCAGACCGCGTCAGCCGCCACGCAGTCCCAGATTCCCGACGCCCCGAAGCCGCAGACGACGCTGCCCGCCCCGGGCGCCATTGCTCCCGGGATCGGCTCCGCCCCGCCCTCTGCGACCCCCGATGCGACCCGGAATGCGACCCAGGACGCCTCCGACCCAAACGCTCCGGGAACAAGCCTCCCCAACAGC
>CAXUIB010000273.1:0-2718 GCA_964250945.1 uncultured Acidobacteriaceae bacterium | reverse complement strand
CCAGCATAAAACCTCAAAACGGCGAATCAAAGGTAGTTAATCAGAGTCTCCTTAGCCCGGAAAAGGCTGACAACCCTTGGCCTAAGTTGCTGCCCCGAGTGGCGCCGCAACGAAGGTCAAGGTTTGCAATCATTTTAGGCAAGCAAACGCGCGTCGAAGCAGATACGGAGCGCGGGGCCTTGAACTCTTCATGAGACGGCTTCTAAAGAAGCCCTGAACGACCCGAACAGCAAAGCCAATTCCCTTCGGCCATGACACAAAAACAGTTTACTCCCTGCCCAAATAACAGTTGCTCAGAGTTTCCCTGATCTGCAAAAAGCTACTCGGCGACAAAGTGCAGATCGGCCCCGGGCTCAAAAATAACATAGGCCCGAATCCATGGCTGGTCATTCACCACCTTCCAGGTGTGGCCCGTGCCCTCGTGGTCCACGGCGATAAGAACCTCGCCTGGTTGCACCGTGAAGGTATCGCCTGAACGCGTGCCGAACTCAAGCGCACCGGCAAGGAAAAGAACATACTGCGGGGTTGGATCGTTATGCCAATCCAGGGAAGAGTGCGGTGGGCTTTCCTTGAACTGGATAGATTTTGCGGCAATCACGTGCTTCGCTTCAATGCTGCCACGCTTCACGTGCGAGTTTCCGTCCTCGCCGGTGTAGAGATAATAGGCACGAACCATGGAGTTCTCCCCTGCTGAATGTCTTGGCTGGATGGAAGACCAACTCGCATGTCGCCACCCATACGAGTTGCCGAGAGGACCGCAGCAAGCGCGATCATCTAAAAAACCAGCTCTGCTTCAGATCGGGGAAGCAATCGGAACGGTTGTCTCTCGCACATCGACGATTCGCATAAGAACCTCCAACCTCGTAAATCAGTTCCTGATCGTGGGACCACCGACACGACCTCGGTGGCACATAGAACGCGGCTGAAATCGTTCCTGCCGCGCTACAACGAACAACTAGGCTCCCACCGTCCGGTGGCTCCCGTTTGCTTTATGACTGCAAGGAAATCGCCGCGGTTGTGCTCCATCTGGGCAAGCCAAGCTTGCAAGCTATGCAACACGCCCGGACATTTAGCCCGGTTCTCCTGTAGGTGTATAGCGAAACCACAGGCCTCATGGCCGTTTTCCCCAATGAAAACGGCACTCCCACACTCTATCCGGCTCACAGGGACAGGAGAACCGCTCTAGCCCGCCCCTTAAAGGCTGAGGGTGTATTTTGTGCAGCAGTGGTTCAACCTGTCGGACCCTGGCAAGCGAACTCGATCGTCCCGCCGTTACAAAAGTCTGCTCCGTCTGAAGTGGGTCGCGTTTGCTCGGTCTGCAACCATCCCGTTTGCTCCCGACGAAAGGATCGCGTACGTTTTGAATGCGCAAAGAGACACATGGGAGATCGTCAAGCAATGGCGCCAATCAACGGAGAGCAGCCGCACCAGCACCTCAGTTCCACCCTGCGCGAGAGCCGCGTCTTCCCCCCGCCGGCCGAGTTCGCCACCCACGCCCACATCCAAACGCTCCAACAATACCGGCAAATGTACCAACACAGCATCGACCAGCCCGACGCCTTCTGGGCCGAGGCAGCCCGCGAACTCACCTGGTTCCAGCCCTGGGACACCGTCCTCCAAGGCGATGGCCCCGACGCCAAGTGGTTCGTCGGCGGCAAGCTCAACCTCTCTCACAACTGCGTGGACCGCCACGCCCTCGGCCCCAACCGCGACAAAATCGCGCTCCTCTGGGAAGGCGAACCGGGCGAGGTCCGCCGCCTCACCTACGGCGACCTGCACGCCGAGGTCCAGCGTTTCAGCAACGCCCTCAAATCCATCGGCGTCCGCAAAGGCGATCGCGTCGCCATCTACATGGGCATGGCCCCCGAACTCGCCATCGCCCTCCTCGCCTGCGCCCGCATCGGCGCCGTCCACTCCGTCATCTTCGGCGGTTTCGCTGCCCAGGCCATCGCCGACCGCGTCAACGACTCCGGCTGCGTCGCCCTCCTCACCCAGGACACCAGCTTCCGCCGCGGCGCCGAAATCCCCCTCAAATACATCGCCGACGACGCCCTCAGTCGCTGCCCAACCGTCCAACACGTCGTCGTCTACCGCCGCTCCGGCACCCCCGTCAGCATGAAACCCGGCCGCGATCTCTGGTGGCACGACCTCATCCGCGACGCCGCCCCGCAGTGCCCGCCCGAGCCCATGGACGCCGAGGACCCCCTCTTCCTGCTCTACACCTCCGGCACCACCGGCAAACCGAAAGGCCTCGTCCACACCACCGGCGGATACGCGGTCGGCACCTACCTCACCGGCAAATACATCTTCGATCTCCGCCCCGACGACATCTTCTGGTGCACCGCCGACATCGGCTGGATCACCGGCCACAGCTACGTCGTCTACGGCCCGCTCCAGAACGGCGTCACCGTCGTCATGTACGAGGGCGCCCCCAACTTCCCCGAGCCCGACCGCTTCTGGAAGATTGTCGACGACCACCGGGTCACCGTCTTCTACACCGCCCCGACCGCCATCCGCGCCTTCACGAAATGGGGCGAAACCTGGGTCCGCAAACACTCCCTCAGCTCCCTCCGCCTCCTCGGCACCGTCGGCGAACCCATCAACCCCGAATCCTGGATGTGGTACTTCCGCGAGATCGGCAAGGAGCGCTGTCCCATCGTCGACACCTGGTGGCAGACCGAAACCGGCGCGCACATGCTGACGCCGCTGCCCGGGGCG
>CAXUIB010000272.1:0-2739 GCA_964250945.1 uncultured Acidobacteriaceae bacterium | reverse complement strand
AAAACGGCACTCCCATACTCTGTCCGACTCACAGCAACAGGAAATCCGCTCTAATCGTCCAAGCCAAGGTTCCTTTTCACTTCTTTGAGCGAGAGGGTTGGCTGCGGGTTTTTGAGGCGCTCGGTGGCGATCTCGATGTCTTCGAGATCTTCGAGCTTTGCGATCAGGGCCCGTTCGATGAAAACATCAACGTCGCAACCCTGAGCCCGGGCGCGGGAGGCGTACTCGGCTGCGATTTCGTCAGGGATCTGGACGGTAGTCACGGAGAGCTCCTGACCAAAGTATGACAGATTCGGTCTGGGCCGCGGGCTGATTTGTCGATCAGGGTCGCTGCAGGCCGATGGCCTGGGCGAGGGTGTCGGTATATTTGAGACCGGCGCCGGTGTTGAATAGAACAACTTTGTCGGTAGGTTGGAGCTCGCCCGAGCTGAGCATCTGACGGTAGGCGGTGGTCGCGGCAGCGCCTTCCGGGGAAAGGAAGATGCCTTCATTCTGGGCGAAGTCGCGGAGGCTCAGGAGAATCTGGTCGTCGGTGACGGCGATGGCCTGGCCGCCGGATTGCCGGACGATGTCGAGGATAAGCGTGTCGCCGTAAGGTTTCGGGACGCGCAGGCCGGCGGCAAAGGTCTGGGCGTGCTCAAAGAACTGGCTTGCAGGTTGGTGCCGGTCGAAGGCCTCGGCGATGGGGGCGCAGCCGGTGGACTGAAGAGCGAACATCTTCGGCCGTCTGGGAAGCTGGCCGTCGCGATCCCTTTCGATCCACCCGAGATCTTCCATCTCGCCGAACGCCTTCCACATCCCGAGGAGGCCGACGCCGCCGCCGGTGGGGTAGAAGACGGCGTCAGGGTAGCGCCAGCCGAGCTGTTCCACAAGCTCGTAGCCCATGGTCTTTTTGCCTTCCACGCGAAAGGGTTCTTTGAGAGTGGAGATGTCGAACCAGGTGTCGGCAGCAGAGGTATTCTGTTCGCGCTGGGAGCGGATGTGGTCGAGCACAAGGCGGGCGCAATCGGAGATGAGGCCGTCGACCAGGTGGAGGTCGGCGCCGTAGAGGACGGCTTCGAGGCGGTTGGCGAGGGGTACGTCCGCAGGCATGAAAAGGTGGGCATGAATGCCCGCGGCGGCGGCGTAGGCGCCCAGAGCTCCGGCAGCGTTGCCGGCCGACGGAACGGCAAGGTGTTCGAGGCCGAAGTGGCGGGCCATGGTGACCGCCAGAGCGAGGCCGCGCGCCTTGAAGGTGCCGGTCGGGTTGGCGCCTTCTTCCTTGATGAGCAGGCCGGGGAAGCGCCGGGACTGGACCATCGGTGTCCAGCCTTCGCCTAGGGTCACCGGCACGATGGGGCTGTCAGGCGCGCCGAGATCTTCGGCAGTGCTGGTGGGAAGGACGTCCCGGTAGCGCCACATGCCGAGGCTGGGGGTGGACGCCGCGGCGTAGCGGGCGGGGTTGTCGCGGTGGGCAGTCTGGCGGAGCTCGTCCACGTTGTATCGCACGTAGAGTGCGCCGGCGTCGACCGGGCACAGGGTTGCGGGAGTGCCCTGTCGGTCCAAAAGCGGGAGGTGCCGCCGGCAGCGCGAGCACTCGAGATAGGCAATGCGAGGCATGACGTTGATGCTACTAAAGTTGCGCGCCGGAGATGCATGAGTGGTAGGAGCTCGTGGCGGTTGTGGATGAGAGACTGGAGGCGTGAAGATGAGAGGTTTACCTGGGATGCGGGACGAGCCCGTACGTCGGCCGGAGCGGCCGCAAATTCGCATGATCGCGGTGGATATGGATGGCACGCTCCTGGGGGCGGACGGCTGCGTGAGTGAAAGAAACCTGCGATCGGTCCGGCAGGCGGAGGCCGCCGGTGTGGAGGTGGTGGTCGCGACCGGGCGGCGACACACCTATGCAATGCGGCAGCTGCGCGCGCTCGGGCTGCGGCCGGATGCGGTCATTGTGAGTTCAAACGGAACGGTGACGCGGACCGTGGGGTCTGGGCTGGTGGGGTCCAGGCTGGTGGACCGGACGGTGATGCCGACAGAGACAGCGACCTGGCTGTGCGGCGTATTGGGAGAGTTTCGCAATGCCCTGGTGATGACGTTTGATCGCGTCGGGGAGGATGGCGAGGAAGAGCGCGGGTCGCTGGTGGTCGAGCAGATGGAGGCCCTCAACCTGAGTATCGGAAAGTGGATGGCGGCGAATGAACGGTATCTCGAGCATGTGGTGCCCATCGAGCGTGCGCTCGGCGAGAGAGCGCCGATCCAGATGATGGTGTGCGGGACGGTGGAGCGGATGCGCCGGGCGGAAGCGCTGTTGCTGGGGTATGCGGGGGTTGCGGCCGCGGGGATTACGGGCGAGGCGGCCGGGGCAGAGGTGGCGCTGAGCCGGACGGAGTACCCGGAGCGCGATCTGAGCATCCTGGACATCCTGCCCGGCGGATGCTCAAAGGGTGTGGCGTTGCGGAGGCTGGCGGCGCGGCGAGGATTTACGGTCAGGGAAATGATGGCGATCGGCGACAACTGGAACGATGTTTCGATGCTCGAGATTGCGGGCCGGCCGGTACTGATGGGCAATGCTCCGGCGGATCTGTTGCCCGTGGCAGCGCGGCGGGGATGGCGCGTCGGTGGGCGCCACGACCAGGACGGGGTGGCGCAGGCGATCGACACGTACTTCGCCAGCGAGACGATGAAGGTGGCGAGTCGGTAGGGGCTGCGTCCGGGTAGCGGACATTTCATACTTCCGGGCGGGGTGGAGAGTAGCCC
>CAXUIB010000271.1:0-2768 GCA_964250945.1 uncultured Acidobacteriaceae bacterium | reverse complement strand
CGACGCGATCGGGGGCGGGCGCGGCTCGGCAGGTGCATGCGCTGGAGGGTGGATCTTTTCTTATTTCATTCGATATTCCGACGAAATCGACATTTTCGGCGTATCGTTGCTTGTTATATTCCCCTCGCGGCGCCGTGGTCTGGCAGGGCCAGGTGACGGCGGAGGCGGCCCGGGACACAGTGTTTGTGCGTGTTCCTGTGGCGGCGACGAAGCCGGGGGTTCACCGGCTTACGGTTGAGGGTGTTGATGGAGCCGACGCGGGCCCGAAGGCGTCTCCTGAACTGCTGAATTACGAATTCGATCTGAGAGTCGAAAAGTAAGCGTCAGAGCAGAGTTTCAAAGACATTCAGTGGAATTTGATTGATTTACCCAGGAGCAATCTATGAACCGGAACAAGAAGCCGAGCTTCTATTTTCACGCGCACGCGAATGCGATTGGCGGAACTCTCCGCCACCCGGTGGAGCGGGTGATTACGAGCCGGGCTTCGGCGGCGCTGGCCCAGGCGGGAGGGTACAGCGAGTCGCGCGAGGAACGTCTGCGGGTGGACCACGTGTTGTCGTGTGACGCGGCGTCGGTTCACGTGTCTGGCCGCCATCACCAGGAGACGGGGGTGTTTCGAACTCTGGTGACGGCGACGATCGAGCATCTTCATCTGCTGGAGGTGGTGACGGCGGATCGGATTGTGGCGCAGGTTTCGGTGGCGCACTCGCCGGGCGAAAAGTCGCGGATATCGCTGCTTGGCACGCACTTTGTGAATTTGCGGATGGCGGGGGTACCGGTGGAGGCGAAGATGCACCCGGGGGTGTTTGCGCCGCACCCGCATGTGCGGCAGGACGGTCTGGATACGGTTCCACACCCGGCGTTTGAGGACCTCCTGGAGGTGGCTTCGGATCAGCACAAGGCGAGGTCGGCGCTGAAGCATCCGGAGTGGCTGGATGACCGGCTCGGAAAGAACGATCCCAGAAAGGATGTTCAGGAGAAAGGATCTGCGCTATGCTCCGTCGTTGGAGAAGTGTCGGTAGGGGCCCCTGGGGCGAGCTTCGCGCATGTGTTGCATATTCCGGACTTTGGCAACGTGTTTCTGGGCGAGTTGCTGCTGGGCCGGCATTCGTTTCATTTGACGATGCTTCGGATCGAGATGGGATGCATGGCGGAGGGGGATTTGAGCGTGTGTTCGGCTTCTTCAAACGGCCGACATATACCTTAGTTCTTCTGGCACCCTTGTTGCTGAACGGGATGCACTGTCAGCGCGAGAACACGGTGTCGATTGCGACGTTGTTTGATAACGTGGAGCGCCACTTTATAGCTGGAGAGCTCACTCTGGCCGAGATGGAGACAGTTCGCTGGCAAGCAGTGATTCGCCGGAGCGGGCCCGAGTGGAGGGAGCGATTCCGATTGCAGCAGGCAAAGGTTCGCCTGTACCAGGGCCGGGCAGGCGAAGCGGTTGAGCTGCTTCGAGGCCCTGGAACCGGGGCACCGATGTCTGATTCCGCGGCGGTGACCCGCGATGTCCTGCTCTCGATGGCCTACAGCGGGACGGAAGTTGGACTCGCGCGCGAGGCACTTGCAGATGCGGACCGACGCTCGGTGGACCAGAGCTCTCGGGCGGCGATCCTGATGGCGCGCGGTATCCTCGACCTGGACAACGGCAAGCTGCAGGAGGCCGATCGCTTGTTCAGTTCGAGCCTCACGAGCGCTCGAAGCGCTGACGATCGTTTCCAGCAGGCGCTGGCACTTCTGAATCTGGGTGTGGTTTCTATCCGCGAGGAGCACTTTGAAGATGCGCTCTTACGGTTTGAACAGGCCTCGGATGTAGCTCGGAGCATCGGAGCCCGGCGCGCGCTTGAAAACGCGATGGGCAATGTGGGCTGGGTGTATTACAAGCTGGGGGATTACAAGAAGGCTCTGGTGAGTTCAGAGGCCGCGCAAAAGGAAGCTGCTGCAACTGGAGCGACGAGCGATCAGGTGGCCTGGCTCTGCGATGCGGGTCTGGACTACTTCCGGCTCGGGGATCTGACCAAAGCTGCGACGGCGTACAAGGAGTCGCTTGCACTTGCGCGATCGATCACGAACGGAGAGGAGGCTGCCGAGGCACTGGTCTCGCTGGGGCAGCTTTCGTTGAAGGTAGGGGATGCGGCGGCGGCTCTGGAGTACGCTCGGCAAGCTCAGGCGGAGGCGCAGGCAGGGCCGGACGAGAGCGGGAGCTTTCAACCGGTGCTGCTGCAGGCGAGAGCGCTGAAGGCGCTGGGGAGGACAGATGAGGCGAGGGCGCAGCTGCTGGGGTTGTTGGGTCCCGTGTTTCGGAAGCCGTCTGTACTCTGGGAGGTCGAGGAACAGCTGGCCGAGATCGAAGCGGTCGCGGGTAACGATGGTGTGGCGGATGCTTGGTTTGAGCGAGCGATTGAGACGTTTGACCGGCAGAGGTCGACGTTTCGCACGGTGGAATCCAAGCTTCCGTTTTTGGAGAACGGCACGGAATTGTACCTGGGGTATATGGAGCAGCTGATCCGGGAGCGTCGGACGGACGATGCGTTGGCGGTGCTGGACCGGAGCCGGGCGGCGACGTTGGCGGATGGTCTGGGGCTGGCGCGCGCGGGCCGGTCGCCGGGCGCAGGATTGCACGTGCGGGAGCTTGCGCGGCGGCTGGACGGGACGATTTTGGTGTATTGTCTGCGGCCGCAGCGATCGTATCTGTGGGTGATCGGGGCTGGGGGAACGAAGTTTTTTCTGCTTCCTGACCGGGAGCGGGTGGTGACGCTGGTGGAGGC
>CAXUIB010000270.1:0-2796 GCA_964250945.1 uncultured Acidobacteriaceae bacterium | reverse complement strand
GACCAACCCCAGCATCGCGTCCACCCGCCCTCGCCGCTCCGCCGCACTCTGCCCGGCGAGCTCGAGCGCGATGCCGGCGTTGCGCTCAACCGTCCTATGCGGAAACAGCCCCGACTCCTGGATGACGTAGCCGATACTCCGCCTGAGCGCGACGACCTCCGCGTCCGAGAGCGCCCCTGAGGTCGGCCGACCGGCAACCCAGACCTCGCCCGAACTCGGCCGAAGGAGCGCGTTCACCGTCCGCAGCAGCGTCGTCTTGCCCGACCCGCTCCGCCCCAGCAGCGCCGTCGTGGTCCCCGGCTCAACGCGAAACGAGATTCCGCCCAGCAGCTCGCGCCCATCGGGCAGACCGTACCGCACGTCGCGAAACACAATCCCCGCAGCCGCGTCGGGCCGCCCGCTCGCCTCCGCCGGTCGTGCTGTTCTGAGGTTCATCTCGGAGAGGCGATCCGCACCTTGTATGTCGCTGCAACTGGAGCTGGAGCGGTTCTCCTGTAGGTGTATAGCGGGACCACAGGTCTCATAGCCGTTTTCCCCAATGAAGACGGCATTCTCATACTCTATCCGACTCACAGGAACAGGAGATCCACTCTAAACGGCCGCCTCTGACGCCCCCGCACTGGCCCCGGAACTGGCCCCCGCACTGGCCGGTTCTCCCGCGACCGGCTCCGTCCCCGGCTGCCCCTTCACCCGAACCACGGTGATCTTCTCAAAGCCCTCCTTGAAGGTCGGCGGCCGCAGACGCCCGGCCATCTGCTGCATCACCTCGTCCGTCACGGCGCGCTCGCGCTTCGAGTTTCGCTCCATGCATACGGCCAGCGGCACATCGAAAAACACCGCCTGCACCTCGTACCCAAAGCTCTTCGCCATCTTGATCCACTGCCGGCGCTCGTGCGGACTCAGGTTCGTCGCGTCCACGTAATTCCACGGCATCTTCGCGATCAGACGCGCCCGCAAGAGGCTTCTGAGGGTCGAAAACACCAGGCCCTGATAACGCTGCTCCGTGATGTCGTCAAACAGGATCGTTCGCAAGAGATCGCTCGACAGCGGCGTCACACCCCGGCGCTTGTACCACGTCGTCTTGCCCGACCCCGGAAGACCGATCGTCAGAACCACATACCCGCGCACCGACTTCGCCGCGACCGCTTCGGCCGGCGGCGTCGACAGAAACTCCGGCTGGGTCTCGACCACAATCTTACGTTCCGGCTCCGGTACCGGCGGCTCCGGCAGCGGCGGCTCCGGTACAGGCGTCCCGGGGAAAGGCGCTTCGGGAGCAGCGGCCGGCGATTGAGGCTCCGTCGGCGTCGGCACGACCGGCGAGCTCTCCCGCACCGGAGCATCGAGCGGCTCGGGCCGCTGCGTCTCCGGCGCACCGTGTGCCGGGGTGCTCGTCGGCCGAGCCTGATCGCCCACCCCGGCGGAGGCCTCCAGGCTCTCGGAAAGCGTCCGCGCCGGCTCTGGTTCCGCCGCCGCCATCAACCGCGCCTCCGGGTACACCGGCCGCAGCGGCGCCTGCTGATCCTGCGGCAGTTCCTGCCCTATCTTGCCCGTTGATTCCGAGTCGTTCGGTCCGCGTCGGGGAAGTCGTCTCATCTTTTCCTGTATCCATTCGCGCACGTCGCGCATGGCTTGCTTGTAACACACGCCACCCAGCCCGGCCAAACCCCAGAACCTCCTCCGCTACTCACACCGAACCCGCGCCCCGCACCCAGTACCCAGTACAATCAAAGTCGAAAGCACACGCACCGCACCACCCACCTCACCCAAACACACAGGAGCATCCGCAAGCATGGCAGTCAAGGTAGGCATCAACGGCTTCGGCCGCATCGGTCGCAACGTCTTCCGCACCGCGCTCGGCAACCCCGACATCGAAATCGTCGCCGTCAACGACCTCACCACACCCGCGACCCTCGCCCACCTGCTCAAGTACGACTCCATCCTCGGCAACCTCAAACAAAACATCACCTCCGACGCCGACTCCATCACCGTCGACGGCAAAAAAATCAAGGTCTTCGCCGAACGCGACCCCGCCAAACTCGACTGGAGCTCCGTCGGCGCCCAGATCGTCGTCGAATCGACCGGCTTCTTCACCGACGCCGAAAAGGCCAAGGCCCACCTCGGCGCCCAAGGCTCAAACTCGACCGTCAAAAAAGTCATCATCTCCGCCCCCGCCACCAACGAAGACCTCACCGTCGTCCTCGGCGTCAATGAAGACAAATACGACCCCATCAAGCACACCATCCTCTCCAACGCCTCCTGCACCACAAACTGCCTCGCTCCGATCGTCAAGGTCATCAACGACACCTTCACCATCCAGTCCGGCATCATGACCACCATCCACTCCTACACCAACGACCAGGTGATCCTCGACACGCCGCACAAAGACCTCCGCCGCGCCCGCGCCGCCGCCCTCTCCATGATCCCAAGCTCGACCGGCGCCGCCAAAGCCCTGAAGCTCGTCATCCCCGCGATGGACGGCAAGCTCGACGGATTCGCCATCCGCGTCCCCACGCCCAACGTCTCGGTCGTCGATCTCACCTTTGTCGCCGAAAAGCCTATCTCCGTCCAAAGCATCAACGCCGCCCTCAAAGCCGCCGCCGACGGCCCGCTCAAGGCCTACCTCGGATACACCGACGAAGAGCTCGTCTCTTCCGACTTCAAGGGCAACCCACTCTCCTCCATCGTCGACTCCAAACTCACCAAAGTCGTCGGCCAAACCGGCAAGGTCATCTCCTGGTACGACAACGAGTGGGGCTACTCCAACCGCGTCAAAGACCTGATCCTGTTTCTGGTGCA
>CAXUIB010000269.1:0-2811 GCA_964250945.1 uncultured Acidobacteriaceae bacterium | reverse complement strand
ACACCAACCTCCTCCCCACCGCCTCGCTCGTCGAGCACGAGTGGTCCACCCACGGCACCTGCTCCGGCCTCGCCCCCGACGCGTACTTCGGCGAGATCGGCACCGCGTTCCATGCCCTCCACATCCCCGCGGACTTCACCGGCAACCACCAGCCCGCAACCCTCACGCCGAACGCGATCGTCGCCGACTTCACGGCCGCAAACCCCGGCCTCCCGCCGGCGAGCGTCGCCATCAGCTGCGGCCGCAACTACCTCACCGCCGTCGAGGTCTGCCTCTCGAAAACCCTCCAGCCCGAGGCCTGTCAGAGCGTCCACACCTGCGGCGCCACCGTGGTCAAAGTCACCTCCAGGTAACGCTCAGCCAACCTGTCGCGAATCTCTCTGACCGATATACTCCCCATCAAGCCATGAACCTCACCCGTCGCCGCGGCGCCGTCGCCCTCTTTATCGCGCTCGGCGCCGCTCTCACCGGCGTCACCGTCACCCTCAACATCGGCTGGATCATCCTCAACGAGCGTCGCGTCGCCCTTCTCGTCCTCGGCATCATCTCTTTCGCCGCCCTCCTCACCGGCGTCGTCCTCAACACCGTCTTTCTCGTCCGCGAGGTCCGCCGCAACGAGCGCCAGGACTCCTTCCTCAACGCCGTCACGCACGAACTCAAGACCCCCCTCGCCTCCATCCGCCTCTACCTCGAAACCCTCCAGCGCCGACCCATCGACGAAGCCCAGCGCCAGGAGTTCTACCGCATCATGCTCACCGACTCCGACCGCCTCCTCGCCACGGTCGAGCAGGTCCTCAAGGCCGGCGAACTCGGCCAGCGCCAGCGGCAGCAGAACCGCACCCTGATCGACCTCCGTCCCATGCTCGCCGAACTCATCGACATCACGCGTCAACGCCACCACCTCGCGCCCGAAAGCATCGAGCTCCTCCCGGCCGCACCCGCCGCCGTGCCACTCTGGGTCCTCGGCATCCCCGAGGACCTCCGCACCGCCGTCCTGAACGTCCTCGACAACGCCGTGAAGTACTCGCCCGAAGCTGTCCACATCCGCTGCACCCTGGCCCTCAGAGACCTCTCCCGCGTCACGCTCGAGATTGCCGACACCGGCATCGGCCTTCCGCCAGGCCACGCTAAACGCATCTTCAAGCGCTTCTACCGCGTCCCGGGTCGCTCCATGGTGCGCATCAAAGGCACCGGCCTCGGCCTCTTCCTCGTCCGCACCATCGCCCGCCAACACGGAGGCGACGCCACCGCCGACTCGCCCGGCCCAGGCAAAGGAACCACCATCACCCTCACCCTTCCCCTCCCTCGATCCCCCATCGCTCCCAGCCACCCACCTGCCTAAAGCACATTACCTGTGGGTGTGGAATATCGAAGCCGCAGACCCCAGGAGCTTGCATAATACTCAGGAGTTTGCATAATAGGAGTCATCCATCTGCTCGGACCTGCCTGAGCGACAACCGGCCCGGCGCTAAAACGAGGCGTCCCGTGAAACATGCTCCTGTCGTTCTTCTCGAATTCAACGAACTCTGCCCCAGCCTCATGACCGAATTCATTGAGGCCGGCCATCTGCCGAACTTCAAAAAGCTGCGTGACTCCTCCGCCATCTTCACCAGCGAGGCCAAGGAGCGCGCCCCCTACCTCGAGCCCTGGATCCAGTGGATCAATGTCCACACCGGTGTGCCCTTCTCCGAGCACGGCGTCGATCTGCTCGGCAAAAGCGAAAAGGTGACCCAGCCCGCCCTCTGGGACCTCATCTCCGAGGCAGGCATGAAGGTCTGGGTCTGCGGCAGCATGAACGTCCACTGCACCTCCGACGTTACCGGCGATATCCTCCCCGACCCCTGGACCGCCGAGCAGATGACTCGCCCCGCCGAGCTCCAGACCTACAACCGCTTCGTCCGCAAGCAGGTCCAGGAGCACTCCAACGCCGCCGCCAAATTCGGCAAGGCCGACTACCTCAAATTCCTCGCCTTCATGGCCTCCCACGGGCTCAGCTCCACCACCGTCAAGACCGCCGTCAACCAGCTCCGCAGCGAAAAAACCAACGGCAAGCGCTGGCGCCGCGCCTTCATCCTCGACCTTCTCCAGTTCGACGTCTTCGAGGACATCTTCAAGAAGGAAAGCCCCGCCTTTTCCACCTTTTTTCTCAACAGCACCGCCCACATGCAGCATGTCTACTGGCGCAACATGCAACCCGAGCTCTTCAAGATCAAGCCCACCGAAAAGGAACAGCGGGAATACTCGAGCGCCATTCTTGAGGGCTACATCCACATGGACAAGCTCGTCGAGCGCATGCTCAACCTCGTCGGGCAAGACGCCACCGTCATCTTCGCCACCGCCATCAGCCAGCAGCCCTTTCTCAGCTACGAAGACCGCGGCGGCAAGCACATCTACCGTCCCAAGGACATCGCCGCCTTCGCCCGCTGGACCGGCATCCACAACCTCAAGGCCTGCAACCCCGTCATGGCCGAGCAGTTCTGGCTCGAGTTCGAGACCAACGCCGACATGGTCGCCTCCGCCGAGGTCCTCGATGCTGTCACCTGCGACGGCAAGCCCTGCCTCTCCGTCACCTGCGAAGAGACCGCCATCCACTGCGGCTTCAACATCCGCGCGCAGATCGGCGCAAACGCCATCCTCAGCAGTCCCGCCGCCGGCGTCAGCACCAAATTTTTCCACATCTTCTACGCTATCGAGGGCCTCAAGAGCGGCATGCACCACCAGGATGGCCTCCTCTGGATCCGCGACCCACGCATCTCCAGGTCCTCGAACCCCCGCGTCGCCGTCGAGTCCATCGCCCCCACCATCCTCGAC
>CAXUIB010000268.1:0-2815 GCA_964250945.1 uncultured Acidobacteriaceae bacterium | reverse complement strand
CGTTAATGCCGCCGAGCAGGACGTACTCGAAGGTGACCCACTCGCGGGTGCGGAGCGGGAGGGTGCGACAGGCCTGGAGCAGCGCCTCGATGTTCCATTTGCGCGTGATCGGCATGATCTCGGCGCGCGTGAGGTCGTTGGAGGCGTTGAGCGAGAGCGCGAGATGCGGGCGGACGGGCTCGAGGGCGAAGCGGCGAACCGCGGGCTCAATGCCGGACGTAGAGACGGTCATGCGGGAGGCGGGGATTTGCATGGGGCCGGCGAGGAGATGGACGGCGGCGATGAAGTTGTCGTAGTTGAGGAAGGGCTCGCCCATGCCCATGAAGACGAGATTGATGCGCGGCGGTGTGGGGTTGCCGCGGGTGCTTCCGAGGGTGAGGTCGTGGCGGTTGAGGACGGCGGCGACCTGGCCGGCGATCTCGCCAGGGATCAGATTGCGGCGGATGCCGAGCCGGGCCGTCAAGCAGAATTGGCAGTTGACGGCGCAGCCGACCTGGGAGGAGACGCAGACGGTGGCTCGGCGGAAGGTAGGCTTGTCTGTGCTCTGCCGGGGTAAAGCGGTCTCCTGGATGCCATGGCTGGCGGGTTTGGCAGTGGGAGCGTCCGGGCCGGTGAAGTCAACTGGAGTGCCGTCACCGTCTGGCATCCAGACGGTCTCGACGGTTTCGCCGTCAGCCATACGGATGAGATAACGCTCGGTGCCGTCGACCGAGGTGGCGGTCCGGACAATCTCAGGGAGGCCGACGATGTGGCCGCGCTCGGCAAGAGTCTGGCGGAGGCTGGCGGGGAGCGTGGAGATGTCGTCGAGCGATGCGGCGCGCTGGCGGTAGAGGGCCTGGGTGAGCTGGTTGGCGCGGAAGCGGGGCTGGCCGAGCTCAGCCAACAGGCGCGTGAGATCGGCTTCGGATTGGCCGAAGAGGGGTGTGGCAGCGGTTTCGAGGTGGTTTGTGGTGCGCATCAGGTGCTTCGATTTTGCGTGTGCCTGCTTCTGACTAGCGATCAGTTCTGAGTGCATCTGTATCAAACTCCAGTTTATCCCGGACTGGGATAGGGATGGGAGCGGATATGGGAGAATGGAGGTTGAGGTTTGTATGGGAACGACGGTTGTGGAAGCGGGGACGGCGGAAAGGTTCAGTCCTGCGCGCAGTATTCGGAAAACGGTGTTGCCGAACGGTTTAACGGTGCTGACAGAGCAGATGCCGCAGGTACGAAGCATCTCAATGGGCGCGTGGGTAAAATCGGGGTCGCGAGACGAGACGCTGGAGGTGAACGGAATCTCGCACTTCGTTGAACACATGGTCTTCAAGGGCACGACGTCGCGGTCGGCGCAGCAGATTGCGCGGGAGGTGGACACGATCGGCGGGAACCTGGACGCGTTTACCGGAAAGGAGACGATCTGCTTCAACATCAGGGTTTTAGACGAGAATGTTGAACCGGCTCTGGATGTTTTGTCGGACTTGGTTCTCCATCCGACCTTTGCTCCGGAGGATCTCCTTCGAGAGCAGGGCGTCATCCGCGAAGAGATCAAGATGGATGAGGACAGCCCGGACTATCTGGTGCATGAGACCTGGACGCAGAACTTCTGGAAGGACGATGCTCTCGGTCGCCCAATCCTCGGGACGGCGAAGTCGGTCGCAGGGTTCAATCAGAACGTGGTGTTTGACGAGTATGCACGGAGGTTCACCCCCCGATCGATGATCTTCTCGGCTGGGGGAAATCTCGAGCATGAGCGGTTTGTGGCGGAGGTTGAGGACCGGTTTGGAGGCCTGACTTCGAGCGCTCCTGAGCCCGGGCCTCCCCGTTCGGCGCCACGGTCGACGCCGCACATCACGTTGAAGCAGAAGAAGTCGCTCGAGCAGGTACAAATGTGCCTTGGGGTGCCTGCGCCGCCGGTGCAGGATGAGAGCCGGTACGCGGTGTACTTGCTGAATACAATGCTGGGCGGAGGCATGAGTTCGCGGCTCTTCCAAACCGTCCGCGAGGAGAAGGGTCTCGCGTACTCGATCTATTCGGAGATGAGTCCTTTTCGGGATACCGGATCCCTGTGCGTGTACGCGGGCGTCTCCGCTGACAACGCAGCCCAGGTGGTGGAGCTTACACTGAGCGAGATGCGGCGTCTCAAGGAGGGAGAGGCGAGCGCGGCAGAGTTGAAGCGCGCCAAGGATCAGTTGAAGAGCAACATTGTGATTGGGCTCGAGAGCTCGGGGAGCCGGATGGCGAACCTGGCTCGGCAGGAGATGTACTTTGGCCGGTTCTTTGGTGTGGATGAGATTGTGGAGGAGATCGAGCACGTAACACCGGGGCGAGTCCGGGCGCTCGCCGCGGAATTATTCGCGCCGGAAAAGATCGCTCTGACGCTCCTTGGTAACTTGAAGGGCGTGAAAGTGGAACGCTCCGATCTGGTCTGCTAAACGGCAGTTTTTGTAAATATTTGGACGAGGCAAGGGCTGTGATAAGACGTGTACAGGACGGGCAGATGCGAGCGCAGAGGTCGGCCAGGACGACGGGTGCGGAGGTTGGATTCACGCTGATCGAGCTGTTGATCGTAATGTCGGTGATGCTGATCCTGATGACGTTGGCGGTGCCGCAGCTGCTGAAGCTGCGGAAGTCGGGCAATGAGACTTCGGCGATCAATTCGGTACGCGCGATTGGGCAGGCGGAGCTGCAGTACAACTCGGCGTACCCGGCGAATGGGTTTGCGTGTTCGTTGTCGTCGCTGGGCGGGAGTCCAAGCGCGGGGGCGCCGACGTCGCAGGCGGCCCAGCTGATCCCTCCGGACCTGACAGTGGGGCAGAAGGCCGGCTACACGTTTGCG
>CAXUIB010000267.1:0-2884 GCA_964250945.1 uncultured Acidobacteriaceae bacterium | reverse complement strand
GGCGAGGACGGTGATCGGGAAGCGTTCCGGATGTTGCGGCGCGGGGGCCGCGGGGGCCTGCGCGTGTGCGGCGGCAGAGAGGAGCGCGAGCAGGCCGATCGAGATGTTGTGAGCTGAGCGGGTCATGGCGTCTCTCGCTTACTGGGCCAGTTGATTTAGCTGTTGAAGCATTTCGTCGGCCGCTTTGACGACGCGGGAGTTCGACTCGTAGGAGCGCTGGGCGACGATCATTTGGACGAACTGATCGACGACGCTGACGTTGGATTGTTCGAGCATGCCCTGGGCGAGGGAGCCGAGGCCTTCGGCTCCGCCGGGGGCGCCGATCACCGGTTCGCCCGAGGCGGTGGTGGCGAGGAAGATGTTGTTTCCGGAGCTGTTGAGACCGCCGGGGTTGGGGAAGATGGCGGTCTGGATGCTGCCGACCTGGGAGGCCTGGGTCTGGCCGGGCTGGGTGACGGTGACGGTGCCGTCGCTGCCGACGGTGATGTTGGGGGCGTCGACAGGGATGGCGATGGCGGGCTGGAGTGCGTTGCCGTCGGCGGTGACCATGTTGCCTTGGGAATCGAGGTGGAAGGAGCCGGCGCGGGTGTAGCCGGTCTGGCCGCCGGGGAGCAGGATCTGGAAGTAGCCGGCGCCTTTGATAGCGATGTCGAGGGGGTTTCCGGTGGTGGCGAATTCGCCCTGGGTCTGGATGACTTCGGTGGCGCCGGGGCGGACGCCGAGGCCGATCTGGAGGCCGGCGGCGACGGTGGTCTGCTGGGTGGCGGCCGAGCCGGGCATGATGTCATTCTGGTAGAGGAGGTCGGAGAACTGGACGCGTCGCTGCTGGAAGCCGGCGGTGGAGGAGTTGGCCAGGTTGTTGGCGATGTTGTCGAGGTTGATCTGCTGGGCGGTCATGCCGCTGGCTGCGGTATAGAGGGCACGAAACAAGGGAAGGCTCCTACATTGCCGGTTTGGCGAGGTGTTCAGGGTTGGGTTCGAAACGGATCTTTCGGGTCTTTTAATTAGCTGACGCGGGGTAGATCCTGGGTTGCGGTTTTGTCCATTTCGGAGTCGAGCATGGACAGGATGTGGCGCATGGTTTCGGCGGATCGCTGCGCTCCGATGAGTTCAACGACGCCGGTGACGGGATCGACGTTGGAGCTTTCGAGGGATCCCTGGCGAAGTTCGGACTGCGTTGCGGCATTGCCGGTGTTGGGTGGCGCGGCGTAGTAGGAGGCGCCTTGGCTGGTGAGATCGACGCCGGGGGCGAACTCGACGAGCTTGAGCTTGCCGGCGATGGCGCCGTCGGCGGAGATGGTGCCGTCAGGGCTGATCGAGACTGGGCCTTTGCCGAGAGAGATGGGGCCGTTGGCGCCGAGGACGGGATCGCCGGCGGCCGTGACGAGCTGACCTTTGGTGGAGATCTGGAAGTTTCCGGCGCGCGTGTAGGCGGTGCCGGTGGCGGTTTGGACGGCGAAGAAGGCGGGACCTTCGATGCCGACGTCGAGGTCGTTTCCGGTTCGGGACATGGTGCCTTGGGAAAGATCAAGGCGGGTTCCGCTGAGAACACCGTAGTTGTTGGCCGCCTGATTGAGCGGGGTGAGGGAGCCTTTGCCGGTTTGGGCAAGGACGGAGCTGAAGAGATTTTTCTGCGCGCGGTAGCCGGCCGTGCTGGTGTTTGCCATATTGCCGGCGATGGTGTCGAGCGCTTGCGTTCGGGCGACGAGGCCTGCGCACGCTGCGTAGTATCCACTATCCATTGCTGAAATCCTCGCCTATGCCAAGTGCACGATGGATGCCAATCGGACCAGGCAAAATTTGCCGAAACCCGGGGCTATTTCGGGGTTTTCAGTGCGAATCTGCGGGGCTGGATGAGATTGGGATGAGAGTTGGCCGAAGGTGGACGTGCGGCTTTCTCATTTAGGACGGCGTGCCTAAGTCGTCGCAAGCGTTTGCTGCCGAAAACCCGGCTCGGGCAAGGGCAACGGCAGAAGCAGATTCCCTTCGGGAATGACAACCAGAAAAGCAGAGCTGTGATTCTGCCAGAGCGGTTCTCCTGTAGGTGTATACCGAAACCACAGGCCTAATGGCCGTTTTCCCCAAAAGAAAGCGGCACTCCCGCACTCTATCCGACTCACAGGGACAGGAGATCCGCGTCAAGTAAGGAGGACGGCCGGCGGCGGCTGGAGGAAAGGAGGACGGGGCAGGAACTGCAGTGGCTTGAACAACGGGGTGTGAGTCGAGGTGCGTGGCAGGGGGCTTGACGCACGCGGGTGGGTGACAAAGGTGGAGCGAGTGCGCGAGAGACCGTCCTGAGTTTTGCTTCGGGATTTTTCTGGGTTTCTTTCGGAGGTGTCTTCTGGCGGACGCACGGCGAGATTGTGTGCGTCGCGGAGAAGGCGGCGCCAGACGGAGGGAGTGCGTGGGTCGAGGGTTTCCCGAAGCGCGGCCGCGATGGGGAGAGGCAGGAATTCTATCTCCGGGCGCCAGAGTTCCTGATGGAAGTGGGAGATGTTGCCGGTGGGGGGCACCGACGAGCGCACCTTCAGAGGTGCTGGGCGACTCTGCTCCTCGGCAAGGTTCCAGCCGAGGATGCTGGGGAGGTTGTGGATCTCGTGCAGGAGGCCGACTATGTAGCTGTCTTCGGGGCAGAGGCCGAATTCGGTGGCGAGGGTGTGGGCGAGTTCGGCTATGGTGCGGGCGTGTTCGGCGGCTGCGGCCATCTCGGGGATTCGCTCGCGAACAAAGGGAAGGGCCGAGACGGCGTTGAACCAGGTATCGGTGCCAAGGCTGGCGATACAGTTTCCGACGCGGGGTGTACGGTCTTCGGGGCGAGGTGCGTCTGCGGCGGAGGCGCGGAGGAGTTGGACCACGGCGCCCATATCGGTGAGCAGGACGGCTG
>CAXUIB010000266.1:0-2896 GCA_964250945.1 uncultured Acidobacteriaceae bacterium | reverse complement strand
TTGTGACGCAGGGTACACCGGTTCGCGTTGCGGCTGAGTTCGGCTCTGACAGCTGGGGTATTCCTGTTTGCAAAGAAGAGGATTCTTCGATGAACACCTCCGCGTCCCCTGCCGTGGTTTCGCTGCTGCTCGCCCTTCTTTCGTTAATTTCCCCCGGCGGTCTTTCCGCGCAGGGGCCGGTTTCTGCTGCGGCGGCGACGCCGGCGACCGCAGTCCCGGCGCAGACGACCGCGGCTCAAACGCCTGCTCCGGCCGGAGCACAACCCCTGAAGGACGCAAATGGAACGTTTACTCTCCGGCGTACGGCGCGGCTGGTTGTGCTGGATATGGTGGTGACCGACAGCAAGGGCCATGTGGTGACCGATCTGACGCGCGACAGTTTCCATGTCACGGAATCGGGCGATCCGCAGACGATCCTGAACTTTGACGAGACCGGATCGCACACGCCCGATCCGCTTTTGAACATCAACTCGACCGCGGATCTTGATCGGCTGGCTCCGCGCGCGCCCGTCAATCTTATTCTTCTCGACGAGTTCAACACGCGCTTTGAGGACATGGCGTTTGCCCGCTATTCGTTGAAGAAGTATCTCGACCGACAACCGGGCAAGCTGACGACGCCGACGATGCTGATCGCTGTGGATCTGCAGCACTTCACGGTGCTGCGCGACTACACGCAGGATAAGGATCAGATCTTGTCGGCGCTGGAGCACCACTTTGTTCAGTATCCCTGGCAGGTGCACCAGGGGCAATGGATTTCGGAGCGGTACGGGATCGCGTTCGGGACGCTGCGCCGTGTGGCGGAAGCTGTGATTGGCCACCCGGGCCACAAGAACATGATCTGGATTGGACGTGGATTTCCGCACCTGAATTTTGCGAACGCGCCTGTGGACACCGAAAACCGCGTATTCAACGCTGTGCAGGAGTGCGTCAACGTGCTTCGTGACGCGCGTGTGACGCTGTACACGATCGACCCTGCCGGCGTGGTGGTGGACCCCGGCGTGGTGGTGGACCCCGGCGTGTACGGCTCGGACGCTGCCTTTTCTGACCCGTTTGGCGGCAACTATGAGTTCAGCCGGCTGGCGCGCGCGACGGGAGGAAAGACGCTGTACGGCCGCAACGACGTGGACGCGGAGATCGGCACAGCGATCCGCGACGGAGCGAGTTTTTACACGTTGACGTACCGGCCGTCTGGGACGTCCGTCGATCCGCGGAAGTTTCGCAAGATCAAGGTGACGGTCGATCGCGCGGGGCTGACCGTGACCACGCGCGAGGGCTATTACCCACAGGTCGGACCGGGCCGCGTAGATCCGCACAACCCGTCTCGCCAGCTGGCTGCCGACCTGGTTTCGGCCGACAGCAGCACGATGGTGTACGACGCGGTTCCGATCTCACTGCAGAGCTCGGCAACGGATCCGGACAGCTTCATCGTGCATGTGGACGCGCGCGGCCTGGCCTGGAGCACTGGGACCGACACGGAGCCGCGGCACACCGAGTTGATCCTGATGGCGTCGAGTTTCGATAAGAAGGGCAAGGAGTTGCAGCGTCATGCGAAGGTGATCAAGGCGAACGCTCCGGCGGACGCGCCAAAGACGGGACGTCTGGAGCGCGGACTCGATATTCACTACACGCTGGAGCACGATCCGAAGGCGGTGCGCGCGCGATTTGTCGTTCGGGTAACGGCGTCGGGTCGCATTGGCACGGCCGATGCCGACCTGGCGCAGCAGGCGGCTGCGAGGGTGCCGGCCGCTCCGTAAGAGAGCAGGGTTCGACGTCGGCCTACACTTCCCCGAGTTTCTGTTCGACGACAGGGCGCCACTGTTGTTGGGCGCTGGGTTCCATTTTGGAGACGGCGTTGAGGGCCTGGATGTAGCTGGCGCGGGCTTCGGGTTTGCGGTTGAGGGCCTGGAGGACGTCGCCGAGGACCATCTGTTCCCGGAAGCCGCCGGGGTTGGTTTGGGCGGCGGTTTGGGCTTCGCGCAGGGCCTCGTCGAGGTGGCCGGCTTTGAGGGCTCGGTTTGCGATCTGGACATGGGTGATGGCGGACAGGGCGGGGACGGAGAAGGTTCCGTCGTAGACGAGGATGCCGTCGTCGAGGATGGTGGTCGGCTTTTGCGCCATAAAGGTTTGGAAGGGGTTGAGGATTTCCGAGCCGAACTCGAAGCCGTTGAGGTCGCCGGCGCTGATGAGGACGGGGCCGGTGATGACGGCTGGCGTGGGGAGGTCTTCTTCGTCGATGGAGTCGAAGGTGGGGAGTCGCCGGCAGGGGATGCCGTAGTCGTTGGGGAGGATGAAGGGTGCGACGAAGTAGGCGATCCAGCAGCCTCGGATGCCGCGGCGGTCGAGGTATCTCCGGGTGGAGATGAGTTGCTGGCCCCAGTCGGTGTTGGAGTCGGTGAGGTAGTGGAAGGTCTCGGTGTGGCCGCCCCAGAGCTCGTTCGCGTACGAGATGTAGTGCGGAAAGGTGAAGAGGGACGAGACGATGTGCGCGGTGACGAGGAGAAAGACGGCCAGGCTCCAGGAGCGGCGGCGGATGGCGAGGGTGGAGGCGCCGCCCGCGGCGAAGACGATCAGGAACGGGAACATGGGGAGGATGTGGCGGACGCCGATGTTGAGTTGGCCGGTCATGGCGACGAGGAGGTAGATGGCGGGTGGGACGAGGAGGAACCAGACCTCGCGGGCGTGGCCGAGGCGGCGGGTGACAAGGGCGAAGGTGGCGAGGAGGAGCAGGCCTGCCATGCCGAGGGTGAGTTTGATGGCGAGGACGGCGGGGAAGTACCACCAGACGCCGTGCGCGTAGACCTGGCCGAGGACGAAGCTGGGCATGAAGTTGGCGACGCGGCGGACGTCGGCGAGGCCGTAGAGGTAGCTTTCGGGGAGCAGGTGGGCGCGGGCGAAG
>CAXUIB010000265.1:2166-2896 GCA_964250945.1 uncultured Acidobacteriaceae bacterium | reverse complement strand
TATAGCGAGAACACAGCTCTCATGGCCGTTTTCCTCAATGAAAACGGCACTCCCATACTCTATCCGACTCACAGCAACAGGAAGACCGCTCTAACATGCTTCACTTCCAGGGGACATTTCGCTGCTTCCGCGCCGCCTTCGGCAAACTCCCGACATGCTCGCGTGTGTATGCTTCGGGATCGGGGTAGCACGGAAGTTGCACGATCGGCGCATCGTTTGGGAGCGATTTGCGTTGCCGGCGACCTCCTCCTCACACTCGGGGGGATCCGCTGACCGCGTAACTCACCTACTTTTCACGATGCCGGAACGGGTGGGGTGATTGCGTCACGGTGGACCGAAAGTTTTTTCACCGGTTAGGCTGGCCACAGGTCCGCTGATGATGCTTCGCAATCGAACGACTCCCTTCCGAGCGGTTCTTAGCCCTGTGCTTATCGCGTGTCTGGCGACGCTCGTCGTGTCGACGTATCGATGGCCTCTGATCGGGGACGGCGCGCTGATGCACTACCTTGTATTCCTGACTAGACACGGCATGGCCCCGTACCGGGACATCGTCGATATGAACATGCCTGGGACGTACCTGATCGAAGCGGCGGTTTCAGGTTTCGCGGGGGGGGGGGCGCTTGCGTGGCGTCTGTTCGACCTCCTGCTTGTGTTCGCGGCGATCGGTTCCATGATTGCGATTGCGTCCGCGAAGGAGTGGTTTGCCGGACTTTTTGCGGGTGTGCTGTTT
>CAXUIB010000265.1:0-2156 GCA_964250945.1 uncultured Acidobacteriaceae bacterium | reverse complement strand
GTCGATGGCATTCCGCACCTGGGCCAGAGAGACTTGATGATGGCCGTACTGTTGCTTGCGGCGTATGCCGCGCTCTTTGAGGCTCTGAGGCGAGATCGTCCCTGGATGGCTGGACTTTTCGGTTTCCTGGCCGCGATGGGCGCGAGTATCAAACCGACGATTGCGCCTCTCGTTTTAGTTCTGCTGGGCATGATGACCCATAAGCTGGTCGGCGAGCATAAACGGGTGAGGTCCTATCTGCTATGGGCGATTGCCGGGACCGCCGTTCCAGTCCTCGGTTGTGCCCTGTTTCTTCAGCATTATCATGCGTGGGGAGCGTACCTGGAGGTGCTCTGGGAACTTCTACCGTACGACGCGCGGATGGGAACGAGGCCGCTGAGCTATCTGTTCCAGCACTGTCTCTCTCCCATACAACCGATCGTTGGAGCTGGCTTGGTTGCGGCGCTGCTTCGACCCAGATGGCCGACCTGGGAGGAGGCCGCGCTTCTGGTCGGCGCCGGGTTCGAACTCCTTTCTTATCTGATCCAGGGCAAGGGATACCCGTACCACCGCTATCCTCTGCTGGCGCTGTTGCTTCTTCTTGTAAGTCTGCGCCTCTCCGAAGCGATGCGAGAGGGATGGGTCGCAAAGAGTGTTGCTGTATGCGCGTTCCTTTATGGGTCGCTGATTCTCGCTCCGATATCGGTCCAGAAGGTGCGGAGATATGAGTGGTGGAGAGACGACTTTCAGCAGTCGCTGCGAAGAGATCTGGATGAGCTGGGAGGCACGGCTCTTTCGGGCCATGTGCAGTGTCTCGATTTGTCCGCTGGTTGCATTAAGACGCTCGACAGGATGGGCCTGGTCCAGTCGACCGGGTTCCTGTATGACTTCTACCTCCTTGCGCCGGAGGAGACGGCGTATCGGACCCAGGAGCGCGCGAGGTTTCTGCGGCTGATGCTGCGAGATCCGCCGCGGGTGCTGGTGATTACGGATCAGGATTATTTGTTTGGCGACCGTGGCTTTGCCAAGGTAGATCGGTGGCCGGAGTTCTCTGAATTTCTGAGGAATCGGTATTCTCTGCGCCGGGAATCGGGCCCTTTCGGCCCGGTGAGGTGGGAACCGCGGGCGGCGAGTCAGTCTGAATACCTTATCTTCGTTCTGAAGCGCTAAGGCGGTTCTCCTGTTGGTGTTCCTGCTGCTGTGAGTCGGATAGAGTGTGGGAGTGCCGTTTTCATTGGGGAAAACGGCCATGAGGTCTATGTTCTCGCTATAAGATCCGCTCTAAGCATGAGCCTCCTCTAAGCTCTGAAGATATGTTGCTCTCTCATCAGGCATCGAAGTGTACTCCCTCAGGCACCAGTGGAGTTACTCGGGGGTTAAGGTTGCGTGACCAAGGTAGGTTCAGACGAACTGGGGTTGGGTCTGAGTGTCTCGTGAACTGCATCTTGGTGACTTCTCTGCTGCTGGTTGCCGCCCCTGTGTGGGCACAGAGTGGGAGCGAGGTGGCGCCTGCGCAGTCTGCTGCGGAGCGGCCGTTGCCTCCCGTGGAGGCTCTGATGCATGAGGTGGAGCGGCACCAGAGGGAGGCGGAGGCGGTGGAGAAGAACTATCTTTACCGATCGGTGGTGACGAGCGAAGAGATGGACGGGCGTGGGGGCGTGAAAAAGACGGAGGTGCGGGAATTTGAGGTGTTTTGGCAGAATGGCGTTCCGGTGCGGCGGCTGGTGAAGAAGAATGGTCGCGAACTGTCGGCGGACGAGGCGCGCAAGGAGGCCGAGCGCGTGGATCGGGGGGCGGCGAGGGCAAAGGAACGGCGCGACAAGGGCGATGAGGCAGGCAAGGAGACGGACGCGCGCGGGCACGATGTGGTGACAGTGTCGCGGTTGCTCGAACTGGGGCGGTTTACCGGTGAGCGGAGGCTCCAAATGCACGGGCGGGACACGATTGCGCTCGACTACGAGGGCGACCCAGAGGCGAAGACGCGGAACCGGATGGAAGAGGTGATCCGGGTGATGGCGGGGACGGTGTGGGTGGATGAGCGGGACAGGGCGGCGGTAAGGATCGAGGGGCGATTTCTAAGGCCGTTCAAGGTGGGGGGCGGACTTGTGGCGAGTGTTGCCGAGGGAACGCACTTTGAGGCGGAACAGGCGAAGGTAAATGGGGAGGTGTGGCTGCCG
>CAXUIB010000264.1:0-3016 GCA_964250945.1 uncultured Acidobacteriaceae bacterium | reverse complement strand
CGCAAAACCAGCTTCTCGCGTTCAGATCGAATGGACAACCTCCTGAAACTTCACAGCTAGAGCGAGAGCCCGGTTTTCGGCCGCGCTCTTAGGCGTCTCGATTTATTGTAGGGGATGGCGGAGGGGAGTTGCGCCAACGGCGTGAGGCTTCGGGGGACATCGCCCCGCCGGGTTTCGCCGGGTTTCCAAGTGCGGCATGAGCGATTGTGTTTGGGCCCGAGCTTTGGGGTCCAAAGATGCCTTGATAGAATGAAGACTCGCACGCGAGAGCGACTCCTTGGCTCGGCCTGTGTGTAGCAACAGGGGCTATCTCCAGCTCCCTCTCGCCCCGGTCGGTTTGTCGGGCTTATGTAGGTACGTGCACGAGGCTCGGTACGATGGCTGTTCATCTGGTAAACCCCAGCGACAATTCCTTTGGAACCGCTGTAATCACTCCACGCTGGCTCTTTGTTCTGGCGGCTGCCACACCCCGCTCGATGGGCGACCCAATTCTGGTGGACGAATCGATCGAACCGCTTGACCCGCTCACGATCGCCGCCGGCGACGTTGTGGGCATCAGTGTTCACACCGGCAATGCGCTTCGGGGGTACGAGGTTGGCCGGCTTGCCGACGAACGTGGGGCGACCGTTGTGTACGGCGGCATCCACGCGACGCTCTTTCCCGAGGAGCCGTTTGAGCGCGGGTATGCCGATCATGTGGTCAAAGGCGACGGCGACCTCGCCTGGGGGCAGCTGCTCTACGACCTCCAGCTTGGCCGCGCCCAGCGCGTCTACGAAGGCGGAAAGATTGAAGGCGATCAGTTTCTTGCCGCGCGATGGGACCTGATCGACCCGAAGAAGTATATGTGGGCCTCGGTGCAGACCATTCGCGGCTGCCCGAAGCATTGCTCTTTCTGCTCCGTCTGGCGAACCGACGGGCAGAAGCCGCGGCAGCGCACCTTTGAAGCCGTGATCGACGAGATCGTGGACCTTCGTCGCCGCGGATTTCGCTTTATCGCCCTTGCCGACGACAACTTCTATCCTGTTACGCTTACCGACCTTCGTTTGGCTCGCGAGCAGAACAACCAGGAGCGTGTCGAGTCGTTGCTGGCGACGCGCGCGGAGCGATTTTCGTTGATGGCTGAGATGGCGAAGCTGCCCAAGGACATGGTCTTTTTCACCCAGATCACGATGGAGTCGGCCGAAGACACCGAGTACCTCGACATGATGCGCCGAGCCAACATCAAGGGGGCTCTAGTCGGCGTCGAAGCGGTCACGCCTGAGGGCCTGAAGGCCGTCTACAAGGACTTCAACTATTCCGGCGATCGTTTGGTCGAGCAGCTACAGACCTTTCGCAAGCACGGCGTCCACGTGCTCGGATCGTTTATCTTTGGACTTCCGACCGACAAGCCGAGCACGTTTACAGCGACGGTCGATTTGGCGCTCAAGGCCGGTGTAACGTTTGCGCAGTTTGTCATGATGACTCCCTTTCCTGGAACCGTCGACTTTGGCCGATGGGAGAAGGAGCAGGCAGTCGCGCCCGAGATGGTTGAGGGCACGCCGATTACGCGTTACTGGCTGATTCCGACGGCGATTCGCCCCAAGATGTTTACGCCGCATCCATCGATGAGTTCGGACGAGATCAAGGATCGCACCCAAAGGGTTTGGGACCGCTTTTACGAATGGAGTGCGATCTGGCGGCGCTCGGCCTGCGCCCCGACCCTGCGCGCCCGGGTTGGGTTTGTCCTGCTTTCCAAGCTGTATCGGCAGATGTACGCTGGAACCGGCATTTCAACCGACAGCGCCCGTCGCAAGAAGGCCAAGAGCTCGGCCCGCTTTATTGCCCGGCAGACACGGAAGATCTTTCAAGCGGCGCCGATGCCGGAGTTGCTCGCTCCTGTTTGGGAGCCGCGGCCGACCCGAGCGGCGCGAGCGGGAACACTCGGTGTAGCAACGGTGCAGATTTCGGGGCTGTCGACGTCCGGGCGTGCGTGACGGTGCTCTGGGAGTTTGAGGGCAGCGGTTTACGGGCAGCGGACGTCCAAGAGAGTGTTCCGATGTGAGGTCGATCATGCGACGCGACGTCCCCCTCCGTATTCTGATGTCGAGCGCGCCCCTTCTGTTCGGGACGTTGAACCTCCAGGCACAAGCGGGGCAGAAGCCGTCGGCGGCAATCCCGTACACAGCTTTGCCGGCGACGCCGAGCCCATCGCTCAATCCCGACGCGCCGAAGCGTCTCGCGAGTCACCGCGCCGCGGTCGCCTACAGCGCGGGCTTGCTTACGGTTTCTGCCACGAACAGCAGCTTGCGGGAGATTTTGAGTGACATTGCGAGTGCAACGGGCATGAAGATCACCGGCCTGGTCTCGGACGACCGCGTGTTCGGGAGCTATGGTCCGGCGGCGCCGGCGGAGGTGCTGAATACGCTGCTGGACGGCACGGGAAGCAACATGCTTCTTATCGAGGATGCCAACCAGAACCCGACCGAGCTGGTCCTTACGCCGCAGCGCGGTGGCCCGACACCGCCGAACCCGAATGCTCCGAGTGCGAGCGACGCCGATGCGGAGGACGTGAATCAAGCTCAGCGCCCGCAACCGGGGATGCAGCCACCGCAGATGCAGGGACCGCAACATGGAAGACCGAACATGAATCTCGTGCCGACGCAGAGCCTGAACGGTGGGTGGAACCCTAACCAGCCCGCTCCGAATCCTGCAGCTACGCAGCCCAGCACATCGACGGAGACGGTGGTGTTTCCCCCGATCGACGTGAACTCTACGCCGTCGACGGGCACGGCGACTCCCAACGCGGCGACTGGAGGGGCGGCACCCGGGTCACAACCGGACACGGTCAAGACGCCTCAGCAGATCTTTGAACAGCTGCAAAGGCTGCGTCAGCAACAGCAGACTAACCCGACGACCGCTCCACAGTAGAGGCTGATTGAAGGTACTAGAGCGGTTTTCCTGTCCCTGTGAGTCGGATAGAGTGTGGGAGTGCCGTTTTCATTGAGGAAAACGGCCATGAGAGCTGTGTTCTCGCTAT
>CAXUIB010000263.1:0-3023 GCA_964250945.1 uncultured Acidobacteriaceae bacterium | reverse complement strand
ATCCCCGGATTTGACCTCTCCTCCATCGACTCCACCGCAGACCCCTGCGTCGACTTCTACAAGTTCGCCTGCGGAAAATTCGCCGCCAACCACCCCATCCCCGCCGATCAAACCGGCGTCGACCAGTTCTACGCGCTCTACAACGTCAACACCCAGGCGCTTCGCGGCATCCTCGAAAAAGCCGCCGCCGCCGGTCCCGGACGATCTCCCGACGAACAAAAAATCGGCGACTTCTACCACGCCTGCATGGACCGCGATGCCGTCGAACGCCGAGGTCTCGAGCCCGTCCAGCCGCTGCTCGGCGAGATCGACGGCATGGGCAACAACACGCTCGCCAAACTCAAACTCCCCGCCGTCGTCGGTCGCCTCCAGCGCGACGGCGCAGACGTCTTCTTCAGCTACGGCGAGCAGCAGGACTTCAAAGACGCCTCCAAGCAGATCGCCGTCATCGGCCAGGGCGGCCTCGGCCTGCCGGAAAAAGACTACTACCTCCGCACCGGAGCCAAGGACGAAACCATCCGGCAGCAGTACGTCGCGCACGTCAGCAAGATGCTCACCCTCGCCGGATCCTCGCCCGAACAGGCCAATCGCGACGCCCTGGCCATCCTCAAGCTCGAAACCGCCCTGGCCAAATCCAGCCTCGGCGTCGTCGACCTCCGCGACCCCGAAAAGACCTACCACCTCGAACCCGTCGCCACCTTTGAGTCCCGCCTCCGCGGCGTCAACTTCGTCCAGTTCGCCGACGCCGTCCACTCCCCGCACATCACCGAAATCAACGATTCAACCCCCGACTTCTTTCCCGCCCTCATGCAGCAGGTCCGCGACACCGACATGGCGACGCTCAAGGCGTACATGCGCTACCACCTCCTCACCGCCGTCGCCAGCCAGCTGCCCAGGCGTTTCGACGAGGAGAACTTCGACTTCTACAGCCGCAAGCTGCGCGGTCAGCCGGAACAGCCCGAGCGCTGGAAACGCTGCTCCAACGCCGTCAACGGAGCCCTCGGAGAGGCGCTCGGCAAAATCTACGTCGCGGAGTACTTCGCCGGCGACAGCAAGCCCAAGATGCTCGAAATGGTCCACGACATCGAACACGCGATGGACGTCGACATCGACCACCTCGACTGGATGAGCGCCCCCACCAAGGTCCGCGCCAAGGAGAAACTCCACGCCGTCGCCAACAAGATCGGCTACCCAGACAAGTGGCGTGATTACAGCGCGCTCGAAATCAAGCCCGACGACGCCTTGGGCAACATGGTCCGCTCCAACGCCTTTGAAAACGATCGGCAACTCGGCAAAATCGGCAAGCCCGTCGACCGCGGCGAGTGGGGCATGACGCCGCCCACCGTCAACGCCTACTACGACCCCAGCATGAACGACATCAACTTCCCCGCCGGCATCCTCCAGCCGTCCTTCTACGACCGCAAGGAGGATGACGCCGTCAACTACGGCCACATCGGCGCCGTCATCGGCCACGAACTCACCCACGGCTTCGACGACGAAGGCAAGAAATTCGACGCCAGGGGCAACCTGGACGACTGGTGGACAGCCGCCGACACCAAAAACTTCGAGGCCCGCACCGGCTGCCTCGTCGACGAGTACAGCGGCTTCACCGCCGTCGATGACGTCAAGGTCAACGGCAAACTCACCCTGGGCGAAAACACAGCCGACAACGGCGGCCTCGTGCTGGCCTACATGGCCTACCTCGATCGCGCAAAGGCGAACGGCATCGATCTCGCCGCCAAAAAAGACGGCTACACCGCCCCCCAGCGCTTCTACATCGCCTTCGCCCAGAACTGGTGCGAAAACGAACGCCCCGAAAGCGTCCGCGCCCAGGTCCTCCAGGACCCCCACTCCCCAGACCACTTCCGCGCCAACGGCGCCATCGTCAACCAGCCCGGCTTCGCCGCCGCCTTCAGCTGCAAACAAGGCGCACCCATGGTCCCGGTAAAAAGCTGCCGCGTCTGGTAGAACGTCAGGTGGTCGTGTGGCCCGAATTCTGAGCTATGAGAGGATTTCTGTATGAGTGATTTTGTTCCGAAAGCAGGCAAGGTCCCCGGAGAAGGCAAGATCAAGATCGGCGGTCTAGGCCGAGCCGCGCAAAAGGCCCAGGCAATGCGCGAAAAGGCTGCGCGGATTCAGAGCGGCGAAAAGCCCAACGCCAAAATCTCCACCGCGGCCTCGTTCAAAGCAAAGGACTCCTTCGCCAACACCAAAAAAACAACCTTCCAGCGCAAAGCCGTCTAGCCCCGCGACGACAAACGTCCGAGCTGTCGCGTTCCCGATCTGCTCCCGCAGGAGAAGCCGGCCGTCGCTCATATGCCGGTACCAGGTTGCATCAAGCAACCAACCACAATGTTGAGTACTGGCGAACAAATACACCCCGCTCACAGTGAATTGCACCTACATCACGTAGCTTGCAATCCAGACAAACATCATCGCCATCATGGCAACTTTGAACCAGCCCATAAACACCTTCGCGTAGGACAGAACCCTCCCTCGCGCCTCCGTGCTCATCAAGGAGTTCTGGTCTACGGTACTGGTCGCCGGCATGAGATTGAAGAGGGACAGAAGAACGTAAATCCATGCCTGAATAATGACCATCAGCCAGAGTTGATTCTTGTTGCCTGATCCATGAACGTCCCCACCTCCGTTGAACGGCGATGGGATGCTACCGGGCAGATCGCTATAGCGCGTTGCGAGAACTACGACAGTCATTAGGAACAGAACAGCGGCAATGCTTTCGCGTAGGATCTTTTCGACCCTGGAAAAACGATGGTGAGCCGGAGCTTCCATAATGATGAGACGACGATACTCCAGCGAAAACCTCAGAACACTTCACGCGTAAGCAGGGTAAAACGCCTCCTCGGGGTACCCCAATCGGATGAGCCAATGACGTGGTGCCGTATGGGAATGCCGTTGCCTTGCGACGGCGGCTCACGTCGGCAACAACCGTCAACCGCGTACAGTAGAGAGGCATACCTCAACCTCAAACGGAGCCATCCCTGCCCCCCACCCACCACCAC
>CAXUIB010000262.1:0-3050 GCA_964250945.1 uncultured Acidobacteriaceae bacterium | reverse complement strand
TTGTCGAGCGGCCGCCCCCATGCCCCGCCAAAGTAGTCCCCGCCCACCTCCACCGTCTGGTCCACCTCCGTGTACGCAAACGACTCGTGCTGCCCCTCGTTCCAGCCAAACCGCGCAAACGCCCGGAAATCCGACGTAATCTCCTGCTCCACATTCACCCCCACGCCGTACTTCACCGCCCCAACCTTCGCCGATGCGGTGATCTCCGGTCTTGTGCCCACACCCGCCAAAAACGCCTCATTCGCCGCCCGGTACAGCCCCATATGCGCGTGGTTCACATACCCCAGCAGACGAACCGCGCCATGCCTCCCCTGCTCCACATTCGGACTCGCCATCAACGGCACATCCTCGCCTCTGCTCGGCGCATACCGCTTCAAAAAACTCAGCGGACCGCGCCGCAGCTCCAGCTCCACATTCTGCCCGCTCGCCCGACGCAGGTTGTACTCCAGGTTGATCCCGTTCGCCACCGTCGGCATCAAGGCAACTAGGTACCGCGCCGAAAACAGCCGGTCGTCGTACTCGCCCGTAAACCCAAGCGTGTACCCGCGCGTATCCGCCGCATAATCAAACGCCCCGTTGTTGTCCACCGTCCAGTTCATAAACTGCAGGTGGCTGTCGGTCCCGATCACGTTGATATCCAGGAAATCCGGAACGCTCATCTTGCCGATCCGGAACTCGAGCCGCCGCTCCGGAACCTCATCGGCCATCGAAAACGTCGTCCGGCTGCCCTCGATCAGCTTCTTCGAAAGACCGACAATCTGGTGAATCTGGTACCTCGCCAGATACGGCGCCGACCCCAGATTCGGGTTGCGCACCACATCCAGATTCGTGAACCCCGCGAGACCCAGAGCCTCCGATAACCCACGCCCGCCCGCCGACTCCACATCCACAATCACGTCCGTGCTGCTTTCCGGATCCCGGCGCAGTTGATACCCCAGATACAGCGTCCCGATCAGCGACGTCTTGTACTCGCCCCGTCCGATAAAGCTGTTCGTCCCCTCGTAGGGCGAATGAAACGGCTCATCGGCCTGAAAGATAATATTCGCCTGCCCCGCAATGAAGTACCGCGCGTTCGCCGGATGGGGAAACATCGTCGGCGCATTGGACTCCGCCGGCGCGGGCGACTCGATCTGCGAGGTAGAAGGCGCCGCGGTCGGAACCGAAGATCGCTGCGCTTCGCCGAAGCGCACAAAACAACACACCATCAACACACAAGCAGATCGCACCCTTCGGGAAAACAAAATCGCGGAAACCTTTCGCCGGGAGAGATTTGACCTCTTATCCTAACCCGCGCACATTTCTCTCTCATAAGTCCGGCCCTCCCCGCTCTGCATACCGATCCCTGATCCCTGATCCAGACCTTCGCACCATCAAACTCCGCCGCTGACCATCCCCCATTCGTCCCCTTGACGCATCCATTCCACACCGTTTATCTTTCTCTTACACGGGAAAGGAGGTTGGTCCAGCCTATGAAATCTGAATGCAAGAGTTGTGGCTTCAATGTACGTGAGGTGACTGAGGCTTAGGGCATTCTGCTCTAGACCTGGTGGTTTTTTAGTCCGCTCCAGCAACTCCCACCGAGGCCCATCCAAAGAGAGGATGCCCTCAAGTCAATCTCAACAGATCACCGACAGACGGCTCGCCTCCTCAACAGAGTGCGAGCCGTTTGCGCTTCCGTCCCCAAGAACCCAGACCAGACCCGACACCCCCCAAAAGGACGCCCCACCATGAACCCTCTCGTCATCGCCGGCAAAGCCTTCCAATCCCGACTCATCGTCGGCACCGGAAAATATAAGGACGGCCCCGAAACCCAGGCCGCCATCGAAGCCTCCGGCGCCGAGATGGTCACCGTCGCCGTCCGCCGCGTCAACCTCGATCGCACCTCCGCCTCGCTCCTCGACTTCGTCGACCCCCGCCGCTACTTCCTCCTGCCCAACACCGCCGGCTGCTACACCGCGGACGAAGCCATCCGCGCCGCCCGCCTCGGTCGCGAAGTCGGCCTCTCCAGCTGGGTCAAGATCGAGGTCATCGGCGACCAGGCCACCCTCTACCCCGACATCCAGGCCACCCTCGAAGCCACCCGCGTCCTGGTCAAGGAAGGCTTTACCGTTCTCCCGTATACCTCGGACGACATTGTCTTTGCCCACCGCCTCATCGACGCCGGTGCAGCCGCCGTCATGCCCCTCGGAGCACCCATCGGCTCCGGCCTCGGCCTCCAAAACACCGCCAACCTCCAGATCCTCCGCGAAAAAATCACCGAAGTCCCCCTTATCGTCGACGCCGGCGTCGGCACCGCCTCCGACGCCAGCCTCGCCATGGAACTCGGCTTCGACGCGGTCCTCATGAACACCGCCATCGCCGCGGCCAAAGACCCCCTCCTCATGGCCGAAGCCATGGGCCACGCCGTCCTCGCCGGCCGACAAGCCTTTCTCGCCGGCCGCATGCCCCGCAAACTCTACGCCACCGCCAGCTCCCCACTCGAAGGCATCAGTCGTTGATATCTCACTTACCAGCAGGAAAATATGCTTTTACAATGAGCGTGCAGATTCCAGCTACCTCTGCTACGGTTGCGGCCATCAGGCCCTTCACCAACCAGGAGTCAATCTTCATTACGGGAGGATCGCAGGTGGACAGGACGATCAATCCCACAGTAGCAGTGGTGACAAAGATGAAAAGTGCAACCATAGTGACCCCGACAAAGTCCTTCGGATTACTTTTCTTATTAGTGCTGATGAACACCCAAGCCCCACCCAAGGATGCGGCCACCGAAGCTATCATAAAAACATAGCCAATCACCTTCATACTAGCCTCCACGCTTTACAGGGGCCCAGTAATTAGTTGTTTTCGCAATGGTATAACTTTCGAAAATGCTGGTCAATAAAGTAGCGGCGGCCTATGGAACCGCCCGCGGAAACTAGTTCGACTTCCCGCACACCTAGGTTCAAGACGTAACTGACCTGTCTTGAATACTGCATAATTTAGCGGAAGGGGTGCAAGTCTCCGGCAACCCATCGTTTAGACTCAACCTCATGCGCGTCTTCGGAGTCGAC
>CAXUIB010000261.1:0-3065 GCA_964250945.1 uncultured Acidobacteriaceae bacterium | reverse complement strand
GCCGTTTTCATTGAGGAAAACGGCCATGAGGGCTGTGTTCTCGCTATACACCTACGGGAGAACCGCTCTAGGCCCGGCCAACCCGCATCTTGCGAACTCCGGCTGCGCCCTGCATGACCTCGCCGCACTCAGGAGCCTGCGCCGGGTCAGCGTTCTAAACTAAGGTTCCTGCAGACTTAGGTCTCATCGAATACCCAACGAGAGCAGGTCATCTGGAACAGCTTCCTCGAAGAGCAATCCCTGCGCATCCGAGGGCTCAGTATCGAACCGCCAGTTGAGAATCAAAAGGGCGCTGAGTAGAAAAGCATTCATAAGTATGGCGCCTGGAGCGGTTTGGAGACCCCGATGAAAGCCCTTCGCCAACACCCGAGCGATGGGCAGTAGAAGCAGCACCGCGCTCCAGAAAATCAAATGAACATTGCCGCCGCCCGGAAGGTACGCACATGCAAAAGGGATCTTCCGAAAACGCACGGTGCAGAGCCTGACAATCACCAGCCCGAAAAGCCCTAACGCAAGTGCAAACGCGGCGGCTCTCCATCCGGGCCAGCACACGACAGCCGTAACGGATAGAAGCAGCCAGACCGGAGCTAAAGCCAGCCCCGCAAGAAAGCGGCCTGTCGCCCTACGGTAGGAGCCTGGATTTCCAGACTCCGTCATGCGGAACACCCAGTCGGATCGAGTCGCAACCGGAAGCACGATGAGACTCCTGAGCGCGATCACCCCAAGGCAAACGAGCAGCACACCTGCCAGCAGATACGATTCCGTAGGACCCGCCGACCGCGCAAAAGCCGGGGACTCCGAGACGGCGATCTGAGACCGCGTCAGCGCATACACAACTGCCGCCCCGGCGCCCCAGTAAAAGGCCAGCAGCACTCGATGTTTGCGGCTTCGAGCCAGCGTCAGGGTACTAAACAGAAGAACCGCCGCCGCCGCACCCGTTCCGGATCGAAGGACCGTGAGTAAACCGCCACTGCGTGTTGCGATATCCGGTTGTTCGATGATCCTTCTCAGCAGTCGCAAGTACCCAAGCCCAACGACGACGCATGCCGCGGCTATAGATATCGCCAGCGCTATCCAGGCACGCTGTGCAAGGGGTCCCGAGCCCGGGAACACCGATCCATTCAGTTGCTGGAAAAGGCCAAAGAACCAATACGTCGGCAGCGCCGCAAGCAGCCGTCGATTCGCCGGATCGAGGAGGGCCTCGGGAGTCTCAAGGGAAGGTTCCAGGATGTACAGCGCAAGAAGTCCTGCAAACGCACATGCCTGGATCCATGCGGCGTAGCGCAAAAACAATTGGCGCGGCAGAACCTGCGAGAGAAGGCCCTGAAAGGCCAGGACCGAGCTGAATGTAAAGACGGCCGCAGCAAGGATCACGCTCCAATAGGCGGCGATCGACCGGAGAGCGCCAAGCCAACCGCCTCCAGACGGGATAAAGAGCAGAGGCCAGACAGAGCCAGTGAAGATGTTCAGCGCAAGAAGCGAAAACCCCAGAGCACCGATCAGCGAAGCGAGTTTGGCTGCGAAGATCAATTCGACTCGAACCGGCAGCGGTCCAAGAATAAGCAGATCGAGACGCTCCGGGAAGGCAGACTCCCAAGCGAGGACAGAGAAGATGCCGACGAGCAGCATCGAGGTAGCGATCAGCAAATGTTCCATGGTCCGGAGATCCGTCAGGGGCAGGCCTCCCCCAACCAGGATGAGCGGAGCCGTGAACAGAAAACTGGCTCCAGCAAACAAAGCTCCGAATTGTGCCAGCAATTTGCTTGTGTCCGCCCCAGACGACAGGAGATCGATATCCACGACGCGGCGCAGAAAAACCTTGTAGAGAACTCTAAAGTGGGTGTCCTGTTGAGAAGCCTCATGCATAGATAAGGTCCATGATCTGGCGCGAGATCGCGGGCGAATCCTGCTCCACAGCGAGTTGCGCGAAGATACTCTCTAGACTTGGCGCTGCCATCAGAGTTCGGAGGTGTTCGACCGAGTCGTCCGCTACAACTCGACCCCTGTGCAGGATGACGACATGGGAGCAGAGTCGCTCCACCGTCTCCAGCTCGTGAGAGCTGAAAAGCACGACCTTCCCACGCCTTCCAAGCTCCTCGATCAAACTTCTAAGAACGAGCGCCGATCCGACGTCGAGCCCAGAGAATGGCTCATCCAGAATCACCAGATCGGGATTGTGCAGGAGCGCCGCCGCCAGCAAGATCTTCTGTCGCATGCCCTTCGAGTAGCTCGAGATCAGGGCCTCTCGGTCGCCATAAAGACCGAAGGCCTCTAAAAGACCCGCGATCCGTTCACGCGCCCTCTTATTCGGGAGCCCGCGCAGCTGAGACGCCATCACCAGGTATTCCAGGCCGCTCAGGTGCGTGTAAAGGTACGGCTCCTCGGGAACGTATCCGAGGCGGCGACGGAAGCTCATCAGATCGTCCTCGATCCGTTGCCCGTCGAACAGCACCTCTCCCGAGCTGGCCTCGATCAGCCCAGTGATCATCTTCATGGTCGTCGACTTTCCTGAGCCGTTTGGCCCCAGGTAGCCCGTGATCTCCCCCGCCCTGGCAACGAAGCTGACGTCCTCAACTGCCGGTATCTGGGAGTAAAGCTTGCACAGGTTGCGGACTTCGAGCATACCGCTATGTAGCGACGAATACACGCCCGTGTCAAGTAGCAAGCGACAGGGCGTTAGCTGTCCCTTATGCCGGCAGGTTTGCCGTCTCCATGACGCTACGCCTAGGGTGAATCGGAGTGTGTCACATCAGGCGTAGCTGTGTCCTCTCGCTGCGCAGACCGTCGTACCGCCCGCGCAGCGAACGAGACCTGCACCTCCACCCGCATCGAAACTACACCCGAAGACATCCACTAACCCCAAGGACACACACACCCGTGATCGAAATCGGCGTAGACAGCTTCGCGGCCGCCATTCCCGACCCCATCACCGGCGCGAACATCAGCCCCGCCGATCGGCTCGGCAATCTCCTTGCCGAGATCCAGCTCGCCGATCAGGTCGGCCTCTCCGTCTTCGGCGTCGGCGAGCACCACCGCTAGGAGGGTCGTACCGATCGATCCACCGA
>CAXUIB010000260.1:0-3066 GCA_964250945.1 uncultured Acidobacteriaceae bacterium | reverse complement strand
ATCGTGAAGGGACGTTGGCGGCGCTTGAGAGTGCCTATGTTGCGGGGTCTCGCGATGTGTTGTTGCTGGAGGCTTTGGGGGTGACGGAGGCGCTGAGCGGGCGGGCGAGGGAGTCCGAGGCGCGATTTCGGGAGTTGCTGGCGATCGATCCGCTGAACCTGACGGCGCTGTCGAATCTGGGCGTCCATGTCGCCCGTGAAGGAGATGTCGGGGCGGCCGTTTCGATGCTGAAGCCTGCGTTTGCGCGCAACCAGGATTTAATGGATTTTGCGCACAATCTGGCGCTGGCGGAGTGTGCGCTGGGCGATGAGGCGGGTGCGAAGGCTACGTTGGCGGAGGCTCTGAAGTTTTCTCCGGGGGCGAGAGCGGCCCGGACGTTTCGATGTTCTCCGGGCGCAGGCGCGACGCGGCCGTAGCGGTGCGAGCAGGGTGCGGGGCCGGATTAAAGTAAATTACCTGTCGGGTGTATAGGGAGCCACGCGGGTATCAACGCCGTTTTTTCTCCCAAAGAAAACGGCTCTGCACAAACATGTCCGCCTCACAGCAACAGGTAATTTGCTCTAGACTAGGCGCGGCCGGCGAAGTCTCGGGTTTCGGTGGAGACTTTGACTTTTTCCCCTTCTTTGATGAAGAGCGGGACGCGGATTTCGAGGCCGGTTTCGAGCCGGGCGGATTTGGTTCCGCTGCCGGAGGAGGTGTCGCCGCGGACGGCGGGTTCGGTCGACGCGACGGTGAGATCGACGAAGAGGGGAAGTTGAAGGCCGATGGGGTTGCCGTTGTATTTGTGGATTTGGAGGAGGGTGCCGTCGGTGAGGAGGTCGAGAGCGTCGCCTAGCTGGGCTCTGTTGAGGGTGAGGGTTTCAAAGCTTTCCTGGTCGAGAAAATAGGAGCCGTCCCGGTCGGTGTAGAGGTAGGTGGCGGGGACGAGGTTGAGGTCGGGCTCTTTGAATTTGTCGTTCGCTTTGAAGGTTCTTTCAAAGACGGCGGAGGTGAGGAGGTTGCGCATTTTGAGGCGGACCAGGGTTTGGCCGCCGCGTGCGGTGGGTGTGCTGATGTCGGAGTCGAGGCAGGTGTAGGGGGTATTGTCGAGTTCGAAGAGGGTTTTGCGTTTGATGTGGATGGCTTCGATGAGTGCGGGCATGTGGTCCTTGTCCAACTTTTCCCCGCCAAGTTACTTTGGCGTGGTCTCGAGTCAGGCGAGTATGGAAATGGAGAATGGAGGCTTGCGGATGATTAGATGGGTTTTCCTGTAGGTGTATAGCGAAAGAACAGGTCTAATGGCCGTTTTCCTCAATGAAAACGGCACTCCCATACTCTGTCCGACTCACAGCAACAGGAAATCCGCTCTAGATGGACACCTGTATCGCTCGGAGGTGCTCCTTACGCCAAACGTTCTTGCCTGGGACACTCGGGCTTTGGTTTTGATTGTGTGTGGGCTGCAGCTTCTAATGGTACCGTGCGAGTTACGCCAAAGCACCCCGGGGGGCGGGGTTGGAGCGTCCCGGATCGGCCTTCAAGGAGGTCGGCTCCATTGACTTGAACCGGTCGGAGGCGAAGAATCAAACGATTGGCCCTCCCGAAAGGACCGTCCTCCCTCAGACATGAAGATCAGCACGACAGAAGCGCCTCCGACCACCAACAAGCACCTCATCCGATGGGTCGAAAAGATGGCCGACCTCTGCCAGCCCGAGCACATCCACTGGATCGACGGCTCCGAGGCCGAGTACAACCTGCTCTGCGACCGTTTGGTCGAGGCCGAGACCTTTACCCGTCTCAACCCGGAGCTCTGGCCCGGCTGCTTTCTCGCACGCTCCAGCCCCAACGACGTCGCCCGCGTTGAAGACCGCACCTTTATCTGCTCACTCTCGCGCGACAGCGCCGGCCCGACCAACAACTGGGAAGACCCGTTCGTCATGCGCCGCCGCCTCAAGCAGCTCTTCCGCGGCTCCATGCGCGGACGCACGATGTACGTCTTACCGTTCTCCATGGGACCGATCGGCTCGCCCATGAGCCAGATTGGCGTGCAGCTCACCGACTCCGCCTACGCGGTCGTCAACATGCGCATCATGGCGCGAATCGGCTCGTCCGTCTTCGCCGAGATCGACAAGGACCTCAAGCGCGTCGTCCCGTGCATGCACTCAGTCGGCGCCCCGCTCGCCCCCGGAGAAGCCGACGTTCCCTGGCCGTCGAACGACAACAAGTACATCGTCCACTTTCCCGAGACGCGCGAGATCTGGTCCTACGGCTCCGGCTACGGTGGCAACGCCCTGCTCGGCAAGAAGTGCTTCGCCCTCCGCATCGCTTCGAACATCGCCCGCGACGAGGGTTGGATGGCCGAGCACATGCTCATCGTCGGCCTCGAAAGCCCACCGGGCCAAGGTGGCAAGAGCCAGAAGACCTACGTCGCGGCAGCCTTCCCCTCAGCCTGCGGCAAGACCAACTTCGCCATGATGATTCCGCCTCCCGGCTTCGAGGGATGGAAGGTGTGGACCGTCGGCGACGACATCGCCTGGATCAAGCCCGACGCGTCCGGCCAGCTGCGCGCCATCAACCCCGAAGCCGGTTTCTTCGGCGTCGCTCCGGGAACCAGCGCGCACACCAACCCTAACGCCATCGCGACTCTCTCCCGCAACACCATCTTCACCAACGTCGCCCTGACGCCCGACGGCGGCGTCTGGTGGGAAGGCATGACCGATAACCCACCGGCCGAGTGCCTCGACTGGCAAGGCCGCCTCTGGACCCCCGATCTGGCTCGCGAGACAGGACGTCCCGCCGCACACCCCAACGGCCGCTTCACCGCCCCAGCCAGCCAGTGCCCTTCGATCGACCCTGCCTGGGAAGATCCCGAAGGCGTCCCGATCTCCGCCTTCCTCTTCGGCGGCCGCCGCCCGACGACGATGCCGCTCGTCTACCAGGCCTTCAACTGGTCGTCCGGTGTCTATGTCGGCGCCACCATGGGCTCGGAGACGACCGCCGCGGCCGCCGGCACCCCCGGCAAGGTACGCCGCGATCCCATGGCCATGCTCCCCTTCTGCGGCTATCACATGGGCGACTACTTCCGGCACT
>CAXUIB010000259.1:0-3083 GCA_964250945.1 uncultured Acidobacteriaceae bacterium | reverse complement strand
CTCGCGTACTATCCTCTGCAACCACACGAGAGCCACCTCCTATGCTGCCCACATCTCGCATCCTCGGCTTTACCCTCCTCGCATCCACCCTCCTCACCGGCTGCCGCTTCGAAGCCAAAAAATCCGATAGAAACGATCACAGCAAGTTCAGCACGCCCTTCGGCGGCATGGAAGTCAAAACCGACGAAGCCGTAACGCTCGCCGGCATCGGACTCCCCGCATAAACCGGCGCAACTCCGGTCAAGAAAGACGATAAAGACAGCGGCGCAGCTGACGTCAACCTGAGCTTCGGCAACTTTCACCTGCGCGTCAAAGCAGCCAGCTTCCACACCCCCGACAATCCCGACCAGGTAAAAGCCTTCTACACCAAAGCCCTCAGCCGCTACGGCGATGTCATCGATTGCGTCAACAACCGCCCGGTCGGGTCCCATGCACGAACCTCCGAGGGACTTACCTGCGACAAGGTTCAGCAGACCCACATCTCGGCGAGCGAGGACAGGTCCGGCGGCCTCGAACTGAAGGCCGGATCGGAGAAACACCAGCACATCGCCGTAATCGAACCGGAAGGCACGGGAACGAAGTTCCGCCTGGTCGCCCTCGACCTCCCAGAGCAACTCTCCTGACCCAAGCAGACAATCCCCAGTAATCCGCTCTAAGACTAGCCCCCCTCCTACCGCGACTGCCCTGAAAACACCGTCAGTTTGCTCTCGGAGTACCCCGTCATCTCCAGGTACCCCGCCCCACGCACCGCCTGATCCTGATGGCGCCCCGTCACATCGATCGCACCTTCCCAATAACTGGGCCCAAATCGACTCACAAACTCCTGCCCCTTCAGCGCCGTCGATACATCGAGCTCAAGCTTCAACACCGGAACCGAAATCCTCCACGCAATCGGATACGTTCCCCCCGTCTGTTGGCTTTTCCACATCTCGCCGGATCTCGTCAGGTTGAAATCACGCAGCTCCAGATGCATCGCCCTACCCTGGCCATCCACATACGTGCCGGAAGAGTAAGGGTCCACGCTCCCATCCTTGTGGCGCAGCGAATACAGCATCAACTCACTGTTGTCCTCCAGTTGCACGCTGAACCAATCCCATCCCACCTCGTCCCCATCCATAGATTCGCTGAAGAACTCGTGATCCATCCACGCGTCGCCCTCCACCCTGTACGCCGTTCCATTCAGCCCGACCGTTCCCGTCGTCGTCATCCGCGTAAACGAGATGTAGTGCGATGCATGCCCCTTCCCCTCGGCCTTCTGACTCACGCCGTTTTGCCCATGAATCACCGGCTGCTTCTGCGGTCTCACCTCCAACTCAAACGAAAAATTCTCCCCCACGCCGCGGAGATTGTGCGCTCGCTCCCCCACCCGCGTCTGCCAGTTGCCATTCCAGATCGTCCCCGATGCCGCATCGGCAGCCGCAATCCCCGGACCCGCGCGATTGATCCTCTCCTCCGCGTAATACCTTCCGCCGCTCACGTCGCTCAGCGCCAGATGCGCCATATACACATCATGGATAAACCACGGCGAAGCGCTCACCGCGCGCGATATACCCTGCCGAAAAAAAGTAAGCTCAAACCCAAATCGATGCCCATCTTTCGCCCGCAAATTCCCCGTGTAATACCACCACTCCGTCCCATACTCCGGATGATCGAAGTGGTCCCGCGGAAACTCGTACTTATACCCTGGCAGCGCCGGGACATACGTCTGCGCATAGGCCGCGCTACACAAGACCGTGAGCAGCGAGAGACACAACAGCCTAATCCTCATGCACCACCTCGATCGGATTCAGCCTCTGCGCAACCCGCGCCGGATAGATCCCCGCCAGCACCGTCGCCGCATACACCACCGTCAGCGCGCCCAACAACACGCCGACCGGCCAATGAAACCGGATCGTCCATCCAAACGACTGCTTGTTGATCACAAAAATCAGAATCAGCGACAGCGCCACCCCCAGCACAAGGCCCGCAATGTTGGACAGGATCCCAATCAATCCTGCCTCCGCCAGAATCAGCCGCCGAATCTGCCCAGTCGACGCCCCAAGATAATGCAGAAGCCCAAACTCGCTCCTGCGATCGAACACAATCGACATCAGCGCCCCGGCGATCCCCATCACGGCCACCAGCACCGAGATCGCTTCCAGCGCATACGTAATCGCAAACGTCTGATCAAAGATCCGAATCGCTTCATGCCGCAGCTCGCGATCCGAAAAAATCAACACGTCCCGATGCGCCGCCGCTCGCTCAATCTCCCCGCGTACCGTCTCGAGATCCGCGCCCGGCTTCACATACACCGCCAAATTCGATGTCGACGGATCGTGCAAGTACGACAGCATATTCCGCCGCGCCACAACCACATACCCGCGCTCATTCGCATAGTCGTAAAACACATCCACAATCCGCAGCCGCGCCATCTCCGCGCCCAACGGAAGCTCCAGAACATCGCCCGCCTTAACGTGATGTTTGTTCGCAAACGGCTCGCTCACCATCGCCGTGCCGGGCTCGGACATCTCCCGCAAAACCGCCTCCGGACGCCGGCCGGACACAAAGCCCGAACTCTCGTCGTACCGCGGAGCCTCCGTGTCGATCGAAGCCACCGTGATCGGCAGCCCCTGATACTCCACCTCATACGCCCGAAACCGGCTCACAGATGCCACCCCCGGCAACGTCGCCATCTGCTGCGCAAGCTCCGGCGCAAGCGTCGGATGCCGATCCACCCCCGGACTCCCCGCCGCGCGCAAGTAAAGATCGGCCGGCAGCTGCGTATCCATCCAGCTGATCACCGTCTGCCGAAAGCTCCCCACCATGATCGCCACCGACGTCATCATCGCAACGGCGGTCGCCAGAGCGCACACCAGCACAGACGTTCTTCGGAGCGATCCAGCCAGGCTCCTCGACGCCAGGAGCGCCTCCACCCCCAACCAACGTCTCAGCATCCCCGAAGTCGTCGACAACACCCCATGCACCAGGCTCGGAACCGCCAGGGAACACGCAGCAATCAACAATATCGCCGCTAAATATCCGAAGATCGGCTTGCCCGCGATCGCCGGCGCCTGCGCCGCCCCAGCTCCCGCCATCCCCAGCAC
>CAXUIB010000258.1:0-3090 GCA_964250945.1 uncultured Acidobacteriaceae bacterium | reverse complement strand
CGGAGGGCTCGTTCGCGGGACTGGCTCCCGTCGGGGCTTTGGCTGGAGGTTTCCCGATGGCGTGCGGCGGCGGCCTCGGCTGCCTGATCGGCGGCGAGGGCGGCGGCTTCGGCCTCGGCCTGAGCCTGGAGTTCGAACTCGCGGACCTGCTCGGCGTTGCGGTGGCGGAGCTGGGCGCGGTATTCGCGGCGGGAGGCGGAGAAGTCGCGGTATTTTGCGCCGTTGAGGTTGGCCCAGGTGTAGAGGACCGCGACATCGTCGGGGGTCTCGGCGACGGACGATTCGTAGGCGTCGTGGACCGACCTGTGTGGATCCGAGTTTCGTGTGCTCATTGCCGCCCGAGTGTTTTCTCTGCCTTGGGTCTCTGGCTGCGCCGCGCCCGAGTTACTCGGGATGACTGCGGTTTAGACCGAGGTGTGTCTTATGGCTGAGGCTACGTCGGGGGGTGATGCAAGTCAACGGCCTGGGATGCTACTTAAGTGTCACTGGGATACCGAGTTGTGCTCCCTGGAGATGGTCTGGAGGGAGATTGGGGATCGAGGTTGGGTGAGTTTTGAGCGGCGGTTTGGGTGGGTGTGTTTGTGCTAACGTTTAAGGGTAGTGTTGAGAGCGTGTAGCTCAGTTGGTAGAGCATCGCCCTTTTAAGGCGTTGGTCCTGGGTTCGAGCCCCAGCGCGCTCACCACTTCCCTGTTGGGGGGGTACCTCCCATCCCCTTTCATTTTGCGTAAAATCTTCGATCGATGGGACTTAGGTCTGGACCTCCGGTCTCTTGGGAGCGAAAAGATCCCGTTTTTGCGGGCATGTTAGCTCTAAAATATCCTAAACATTGGGGTTAGGCGTCTGAAGCTGGCCGGGATCGGCGCGGATTCTTGGGTGTCTGTTCTTATTCTAGGGGAACGCGCGAGTTGTTGCGCCAGGGGGTATCGCTGACGTTTGCGTCGGGCTTTCGGCCAAACGGCTCGAGGTTGGTTCGAGCGGTTCTCCTGTTGCTGTGAGTCGGATAGAGTGTGGGAGTGCCGTTTTCATTGGGGAAAACGGCCATGAGGCCTGTGGTTTCGCTATACACCTACAGGAGAACCGCTCTAGGTGTTCTTGTCTTCTGAGGCTGCGATTTTCTCTTCGGCCTTGCGGGTGAGGGCGTTGGCTTGCTGGTAGACGCGGCCGTCGTCGCCTGCCTTTTGCCAGAGTTCCTGGCCGGCGTGGAGCTCCTGTTCGGCTTCGGCGCGGTCGATTTCGTTGGGTGGGAGGGCTTCTTCGGCGAGGATGGTGACGCGCTCGGGGAGGACTTCGACGAATCCCGAGGCGACGAAGAACTTCTGGTCGGAGGAGTTTCCACCGTGCAAGCGGACCTCGCCGGCGCCGAGTTCGGCGAGCAGGGGCGCATGGCCGTAGAGGGCTTCGAGGTAGCCTGAGGCGGAGGGGAGATCGACGGCATCGGCGGTGGTATCGACCAGGACGCGATTGGGGGTAACCAGGCGAACGGCGAGTTGACCGGTTTGTGGGCTGTCTGGCATGAGGTTTTAGAGCGGATCTCCTGTTTGCGGTGATTTACGCGGTTTGTTTCATCTTTTCGGCGGCTGCCATGACGTCTTCGATACCGCCTTTGAGATAGAAGGCCTGTTCGGGGATGTCGTCGTGCTTGCCGTCGATGATTTCCTTGAAGGAACGGACGGTGTCCTCCACTTTGACGTAGGCGCCGGGGATTCCGGTGAAGATTTCGGCGACGTGGAAGGGCTGTGAGAGGAAGCGCTGGACTTTGCGGGCGCGGGCCACGGTGGTTTTGTCTTCTTCGGAGAGTTCGTCGATTCCGAGGATGGCGATGATGTCCTGGAGGTCTTTGTAGCGCTGGAGAATTTTTTTGACGCCCTGTGCGACGTCGTAGTGCTCCTGGCCGACGATGCGTGCGGAGAGGATACGGGAGGTGGAGGTGAGCGGATCGACGGCCGGGTAGATGCCGAGCTCGGAGAGTGGACGGGAGAGCAACATGGTTGCGTCGAGATGGGCGAAGGTGGTGGCGGGGGCGGGATCGGTGAAGTCGTCGGCGGGCACGTAGACTGCCTGGACGGAGGTGACGGAGCCTTTTTTGGTGGAGGTGATGCGTTCCTGCAGCTCGCCCATTTCGGTGGCGAGGTTGGGCTGGTAGCCGACGGCGGACGGCATGCGACCGAGGAGGGTGGAGACTTCGGAGCCGGCCTGGGTGAAGCGGAAGATGTTGTCGATGAAGAGCAGGGTGTCGGCGCCTTCTTCGTCGCGAAAGTATTCGGCGACGGTGAGGCCGGTGAGGGCGACGCGGAGGCGGGCTCCTGGCGGCTCGGTCATCTGTCCGTAGATGAGGGTGGCCTTGCTTTTGGGGAGGTCTTTGAGGTCGATGACGCCGGATTCCTGGAATTCGACCCAAAGGTCGTTGCCTTCGCGGGTGCGTTCGCCGACGCCGGCGAAGACGGAGAAGCCGCCGTGCTTGGAGGCGACGTTGTTGATGAGTTCCTGGATGACGACGGTTTTGCCGACGCCGGCGCCGCCGAAGAGGCCGATTTTTCCACCTTTGAGGAAGGGGAGGATGAGGTCGACTACCTTGATGCCGGTCTCGAACATTTCCTCTGAGGTGGATTGTTCGTCGAAGGCGGGGGCCTGGCGATGGATGGGGAGATGAACTTTGGCGTCGATGGGGCCGAGTTGGTCGACCGGCTGACCGAGGACGTTCATCACGCGGCCGAGGGTGGCGCGACCGACAGGAACGGTGATGCCGGCGCCGGTGTCGATGGCCTTCATGCCGCGGACCATGCCTTCGGTGGCGACCATGGCGATGCATCGGACGCGACCTTCGCCGAGGTGCTGTTGGACCTCGACGATGACGTCGAGCGGCTCCGGGATGTTGAAGCCCTCGCTGGTGATGCGGAGCGCCTGGAAGATGGGAGGCATGTTTGCTTCTTCGAACTGGACGTCAACGGCCGGGCCGCTGATGGAGATAACTTTTCCGATGTTTTCTGCCATGGTCTCTTTCAGGGTTGTGTGACTTTAGAGCGCGGCGGCGCCGCTGACGATTTCGATGATTTCCTTGGTGATGGCGGCCTGGCGGACGCGATTCATGG
>CAXUIB010000257.1:0-3094 GCA_964250945.1 uncultured Acidobacteriaceae bacterium | reverse complement strand
GCGTCGGGCGTCGGGCGTGGGGCGTTTGGGGTCCGGGCTCTCGAGATTGGGCTGAGCGAGCAGATGGAGGAGAGCTCGGACGGTCTTCTCGGTGGCTCCGGCTTGCTGGTGGAAGACAGTCTGGGCGAGCTCACCCCGGTTGTGGGCGGCCTCGGGGTCAGAGAGCAGGCGGAGGAGCGCGCTCTCAAGTTCGGCGGCGGTTTGGACGATCTCGAGGCCGCCGGAGCTCCAGAGCGTTTGAACAATCTCGCGGAAATTCTCAAAGGACGGTCCCATCAGCACGGGGACGGCGAAGCGCGCGGGTTCGAGGGGGCTATGGCCGCCGGCTGAGACGAGGCTGCCGCCGACATAGGCCACGGTGCCGAGAGCGTAGACATCGGCGAGGTCGCCGAGGCTGTCGAGCAGGAGGATGGTGCCGGAGGTCAGCGGCGGAGCAGCAGCGCTGAGCTCGGAGGCGCGCCGGAGCTGGGCCCTGGGGACAAGGTCCGCAACTTCTTCGAAGCGTTGTGGATGCCGCGGTGCGAGGATCAGAATCAGCGGCTCTGCGATGCTGGCGGTGAGGCGCGGCCAGAGGTCGAGCAGAACCTCTTCTTCGCCTCTGAGCGTGCTTCCGGCGACAAGGACGCGCGTGGATGAAACCGGGTCTGGGCTGCCCGGAAGCAGGGTTTCGAGGAGCCTGACGAGCGGGCTCGCCGAGCTGCTGGGTGGGAGGTCGTACTTGAGATTGCCGGTCGTCTGGACCCTGTCGGGAGGAGCTCCGATCCGGACGAGGCGGGCGGCGTCTTCGGGGCTTTGGGCCAGAAACACGCCGACTTGGCCGAGGAGCGGTCGCCAAAGGCGGCGGAGACGGAGATAGCGGGGCAGGGAACGGTCGGAGATGCGCGCGTTGACGACCGCGACGGGGATGTCGGCGCGTGTGCACTCGACAAGAAGGCGCGGCCAGAGTTCGGATTCGACGAGGATGAGGAGCTCGGGCTCGAGGAGCCGGAGGTACCGGCGGACGATCATGCGGAGGTCGAGCGGGAAGAAGAAGACCGGGGAGCCGGGGAGGCGCTGCCGGGCGATCGCCTGGCCGGTTGCAGTCGTTGTGGAGACGGCGACGACCGTGCCCGGGAGGGCCACTCCAAGTGCGTGGATGAGCGGGACCGAGGCGAGGACCTCGCCGACGCTCACGGCATGGAGCCAGAGGACACGCTGGCCTGCGGTGGTGGCGTCGCGCAGGTTGCGGGGGACGACGCCAAGACGTGCAGAGAGACCGGCGCGGTGACGTCGGCTGCGCAGCATCTGCCATGCCCAAAGGGGGGCGCCGAGGACGAGAACGCCGGTGAAGACGGCGCTGTAGAGGCCCATCAGAGCTCGACTGGTGCGCGATGGTGGCTGGTTCAGCGGCTGGCTCCCGTGAAGTTTCTGTCCTCACCTGTGCTAGGGGCGATGATAATCAAGAGGTGGAGAGAGCGGCGACTCTCTTCCGCGGGTTTGGCGCGTCCTTCTCTTGATATGGTCCTTTTTCAAAGTTTTCAGAGTTGCCAGGCTGGTCGGCGGAGGTTCTCCTGTGCTGCGGGACCGGCGTTGTGTCTGCTCCTGGCCGCGGCGCCGAGCGGTTGGGCAGCGGCGAAGAAGCTTGCGCCCCCGGCCAAGCCGGCATCCCAGTACGCCGCGTTTGACACGCACCCGAACGAGCGTGTGACGATTGCGGCGGACCCGTGCCTCGATCCGAAGGCGTGCGATTTCTTTCGGCTGCCGTATGTGCAGCACGGGTTTATTCCGGTGCGGGTCGTGGTGACCAATGACTCGGACCGAGCATTGTCGCTGGACGATGTGCGGATTCAGTTCATCTCGGAGAACCACGACGTCTTGCCCGCCGCTACGCCCGAGGATCTGAATCGGCGGCTGTTTACGACGCGGTCGGCCATGGGGACAAAGGTTCCGATGACCCCGATCACCATCCACCATGCGCCGGTGGACCAAAAAATTACCGAGGACGACACCGACTTCGGGTTCCCAGGGACGGTCGTGAATGCGCACAGCACGTTATCAGGATATCTGTTCTACGACGTCCGCGAGCTGGACGATCCGGCACTCCGGCACGCGGAGTTGTACCTGAAGATGATCAAGACCATGGACGGCAAAAGCGAGCTGTTTGCGTTCTCGATCCCGTTTGACAAGTGGCTGGCAGCCCAGCCAAAGCCGGCGCCCGCGGCAGGGCAGAAGTCGACGACGACGCGGGATGCTCCCGATACGGTGCCTCCGCCGCGTTAGATCCGTTTTCCTCGGAGCGACCGTCCGAGAGGTGTATGTTCCTCGGCTAGACTGTTGCTTGTATGCAGAACGAACCGCTTCAGATCCGGCTGGCCGTGGCAAAGGATGTGCCGACGATCCTTGGATTTATTCGTCAGCTTGCGATCTATGAGCGAGAGCCGGAGGCTGTTCGGGCGACCGCGACGGATCTCTATCGCGACGGGTTTGGGCCCGTTCCGCGATTTCACGTATTTCTGGCCGAGTGGGAGGACAAGCCCGCTGGCTTTGCACTGTACTTCTACAACTATTCGACCTGGCAGGGACACCACGGAATCCATCTGGAGGACCTGTTTGTCGAGCCGGCGTTTCGCGGCAAGGGGATCGGCCGGGCGTTGCTGGCCAAGGTGGCAGGCGTCGCAGTCGTCGAGGGCTGTCCGTGGATGGAGTGGAATGTGCTCGATTGGAACGATCTGGCGATCGAGTTCTACCACTCGCTCGGCGGGCAGATCAGCTCGGACTGGCGCATCATGCGGATGACGGGGCAGGGGCTGTGTGCGTTGTCGGCGCGATGTGACTAAGGGGCGTCGGTGCGGCCTCGGAGAGCCCGCGAACCTGGTCAGGAAGCCGGTTTGAACGTCCCCGACTTTCGTTCCATCTGCTCCTCGTGCTGCCCTTGGAACAGATCCGCCGCTACCTGCGCCCATGCGGGGCCGCGCACGATCATCGCCAGTGAAAGCAGGCAAGGGACAGTTTGATTCGATGTCGCATGCACACCTTGACCATCCCATCAAAAGCAAGTCGGGACTTCGGCTTCGCTAGAGGCGTTCTCCTGCAGGTATATAGCGAAGACACAGGA
>CAXUIB010000256.1:312-3108 GCA_964250945.1 uncultured Acidobacteriaceae bacterium | reverse complement strand
GAGGAGGACCTGGTCGAGGTCGGCGAAGGGCGAGTTTTTGGGGGGCGCGACGGTGAAGACGTCGAGGGCGGCTCCGGCGACGCGGCCGGAGCGGATGGCCTCGGCGAGGGCGGCTTCGACGATGAGCTCGCCGCGGGCGCAGTTGATGATGCGGATGCCGGGCTTCGCAATGGCGAGCGATTGTTGATTGATGAGGCCTTCGGTTTGGGAGGTGAGGCCGACGTGGAGGGTAAGGAAGTCGGATTGTTTGAAGATTTCGTCGATGGGGACGAGGGTGACGCCGTTTTCGCGGGCGATGACGGGAGCGACGAAGGGGTCGTAGCCGAGCAGCGTCATGCCGAAGGCGCGGGCGCGGCGGCTGACTTCGAGGCCGATGCGGCCGAGGCCGACGATGCCGAGGGTTTTTGAGCGGAGTTCGGTGCCTTGGAGGGATTTTTTGTCCCATTTGCCGCTGTGCATGGAGCTGTTCGCGCGGGGGATCGAGCGGGCCATCGCGATCATGAGGCCGAGGGTGAGTTCGGGGTCGGGGTCGGCGTTGGGGCCGGGGGGGTTGATGTCGACGTTGCCGTGGCGGGTGGCGGCTTCGATGTCGATGTTGTCGACGCCGACGCCGGCGCGGCCGATGACGCGGAGTTTGGGGGCGTGGTCGAGGAGAGGGGCGTCGACCTGGACGGCGGAGCGGACGACGAGGGCGTCGGCGTCGGCGAGCTCGGTTTTGAGCGCTTCGGGGTTGGGGATTTTGTCGGCGGTGACGATGTGCCAGCCGGGTTCTTCTTGGAGGACGGCGAGGGTGGAGGGCGAGACTTTTTCGGCTAGGACGATCTTCATGGTGTGGTTTTATCTTACGGTGGGGGCAGCGCTGCCGATGGCCGCATGCTCCGATTCCAACCGGTCGGCAATGACGCGCAGAGCCATCGCTTCGGCCTTCGACTCGGCCTCCGTCCTTGAGATGCCATAGGCCATCACGCCTGGGAGGTCTGGGATCTCGGCGATCCAGCGGCCGTCCTCTTCCACTTCGAATTCGATCTGGTATTTCATGAGGACTCCCTTGTCCCGATGCAGGGGACGATTGCTCCCTTTTTGTGAGGTGTCACTCTGACCGGGCTGAGTTAGCTCTGCTTCAGCATTTCGATGTAGCTTGCATCCAGGCCGCGCATGAGCTGCTTGAGAGTTTGCAGGTCGAGGAGGGTGACCCCCGTATCCCGCACCATGTCGTCGAACTGCTGTTCGGGGATCTTGGAGAAGTCCTCATCTGGTGCGATCAGAATTGGCGCAAGCAGTTCTATCTCTCGCGTAATGTGGTTCGCCATGCGTTGGCTTACCGACTCTTGTGAGGCATATAGGTCGGCATATCCTTGCACCTCTTTATACGGCATGTACCCTAACGCGCCGGTATCGCGCGCGCTGAGCCAAGCGGCATCGTGGAGGCTCTCTATATCCCAGTGAAAATCGATGGAGCCTTTGGCGTGTGGGTGCGTTCGCATGAATCGCATCGTGTCTAGGGCAGCCTTGACGCTGTTCGACTCCTGATCTACGGAGCCGATGTTTTTCTCGATGGCTTCGTGATTTTGCCGGAGTTCAAGGCGGATGTTTTCGCGGGCTTCGGCGACGATATGGCGGTGGTGGATGGCTTCGACGGCGGCCTCGAGCGTGAGGGCGATGAGGAGGCCGATGGTGATGGTGAGGATGTGGAGGAGGAAGTCGCGCCAGCCGTGGACGGGCTCGTGCGGGGGGTGGACGTCGAGCATCGGACTCCTTGTCAGATAACGCAGCTGCTGTTGGATCAGATTATCGTGCTAACTGTTTGCGAAGGTCTTTCATCAGCAGCATCAGGTGGAGATCGTCGCTCGGACAGCGTTCGAAGTCATAGCGTTCATAGAAGGCTCTTGCCTGCCGGTCGATGGCGTGAACGAGGATGGCGCGGATGCCGAGGACGTCGGCAGCAGCTTCGATTCGGAGAAGGGCGTCTTTGAGCAGAGCCGCACCGAGTCCCTTTCCTTGCTCTTGACGGTCGACCGCGAGACGGCCGAGCAGGGCCACAGGAATGGGCTGGTTTGGTTGGCCGCGTCCGGCGCGTTGGGTCGCGGCATCTCGGCCGACGGACCCTGCCGCGATAGCATAGTAGCCCACCACCAAGCCGTCGCGGTGCACAACGTAGGTTCGTGCGCTATCGCCGGATTGGCTTTGGAGGGCGTACTTGCGGAGCCATACGTTGAGGGATCTGTGTGTGCCGCAATCGAAGTGGCCGGTATCGTGCGCCGAGGTCAGAAGCTCGACTCCGGAGAGATCGGACACGTCAGCGCTTTTCGAGGATGCTGGGCTCTGAGAGCAGCTTTTTTAAACGCGCTTTGGACTGTGGTGGACGGTCCAACGCCGCCGTAAATGCTGCCCACTGTTGTGGACTGTAGAAGAGGTGCTGCTGGGATGCGAGGGTCTCTTCCGCCCTGAGGCAAGCACTTTCAATGAGAAAGGCGGAGGTGGTCTCGCGGGACTGGCTGGCCGCGAGCCGGATCAGACGCGCCTGGGCGCTTGTCGCGCGAACATTGAGGCGTTCGCTTCGTGCAGTTTGGACGGGCTTGGGCATCGGTGGATGGCTCCCTGTACGTACAGTGTAGGACACGGTCCCGCAGGAAGCGGGCGCGAACCTATGTGTGCTGGATTGTGGGAGGGAGCGGCTAGCGGAAGAAGTGGGGGATGAAGGAGCTTAGGTTGTCGGTGATGGGGCCGGCGGATTCGCGGATGCCGAGGCCGCAGCACTCCTGGTCGACGGTCCAGAGGCCGAGGACGGGGTGGCGA
>CAXUIB010000256.1:0-302 GCA_964250945.1 uncultured Acidobacteriaceae bacterium | reverse complement strand
GGCGGTTGTTGTTGGTTTTGCGGTGGCGGTAGAGGGGGTGTTGCTGCCGCCGCCGACGGTGGAGCCAAGGCCGTATCCGCCGTACCCGCCGTAGTAGTAGTGGTAGGGCAGGAGGAAGGGGATGAGGACGCCGTTGGGGTCGCGCTGGGGCTGCTCCTTGGTGAGGTTGGCGGGCTGGTCTGGAGTCTGGTTGGCGCACAGTTTGTCGTCGACGACCTTGTTGTTTTCATCGACGCAGCGCTGCATCTCGGGCTTCTGGCAGCCGGCGAGGAGGGCGAGGGCGGCGGAGGCTAGGAGGGGGG
>CAXUIB010000255.1:590-3134 GCA_964250945.1 uncultured Acidobacteriaceae bacterium | reverse complement strand
GGTTGGGGGTGGTGTTGGCGGATGTGGACGAGGGGGCGCTTTCGCGCGGTCTTGAGGAGATCGGGAAGAACATGGCGCGCGAGGTGAGCAAAGGGACGCTGACGGAGGTTGAGGCGGAGGAGGCGCGGGGCCGGATTCGGGTGACGACGAGGATGGAGGATCTGGCGGGGGCTCCGCTTGCGATCGAGGCGGCTACGGAGCGGTTTGCGGTGAAGGCGAAGGTGTTTGGGGAGCTGGACCGGATCTTGCCAGAGGGGGCGGTGCTGGCTTCAAATACGAGTTCGATTTCGATTACGCGGCTGGCGGCGGTGACGGGGCGGCCGGAGCGGGTGATTGGGATGCATTTCTTCAACCCTGTGCCGGTGATGAAGCTTGTGGAGGTGATTCGCGGGTTGCAGACCTCGGACGAGACGTTTGAGACGGTGCGCGGTTTGGCGGAGCGGATGGGCAAGACGCCGGTTGCGGCGAACGATGCGGCTGGATTTGTGTCGAACCGGGTGTTGATGCCGATGATCAACGAGGCGGTGTTTGCGGTGATGGAGGGGGTTGCGACGGCGGAGGCGATCGACGAGATCTTCAAGCTGGGGATGGCGCATCCCATGGGCCCGCTGACGCTTGCGGATTTTATCGGGCTGGATGTGTGCCTCGATATTCTGCGGGTGCTTGAAGGGGAGCTTGGAGCGGCGAAGTTTCGGCCATGTCCTCTCCTGGTGCGGATGGTGGATGCTGGGTGGCTGGGGCGGAAGTCGGGGCGCGGATTTTACACGTATGGCTAGCGTGGCAGTGGGATGAGGGTGACGGTTTTGCCGGTGCTGGCGGATTGCCGGGCCGCGTCGAGGATCTGCATCACGACCAGGTTGGTGCTGAGCGAGGAGAGGTCGCCGTCGGGCTGGATCTGTCCGCGGAGGACGGCGGCGAGGTAGTCGAGTGAGTTGGAGCGGAGGGTAGGGAGGGGTGGCGCGGTCTGGTCGGATTCTGTCGGTTGTCCTTTGTAGCGGACGCGAAGGTGGTTGGCGCCGACGGTGATGGCGTAGCCGGCGACGCCGTAGACTTCCATGTCTTTGCGGGCGAAGCTCCAATCCCAGGAGGGCATGAGGACGGCCTGGGCATTGGGATAGCGCAGGATGACGGTGCTGTCGTCGTCGACGCGCGGGTAGATGTCGGGTTTGTCAGTCTGGCTGACGGCGGTGACGCTGAGGGGGGCCTGGCCGTGCATGAGGACGGTCATGAGATCGGCGCCGTAGCAGCCGAAGTCGAAGAGGGCGCCGGCGCCGTTCTGGGCGGGGTCGGTGAGCCAGGGGAGCCACTCGGGGCCGACGCCGATCTCCTTGGGACCTTCGTGGCCGTCGTGGACGACGACTTTGCGGAGGTCGCCGAGCTTGCCGGCGTGGGCCTGTTCGATGGCGTCGGTGTTGCTGGGGTACCAGGTGGTCTCGTAGTTGACGAGAACGTGGACGTGGTGGTCGCGGGCGGTCTGCTGGATGGCGAGGGCGTCCTCGAGCGTGGTCGCGAGCGGCTTTTCGACCATGGAGGAGACGCCGTGATGGGCGGCGAGATCGATGATGCGGCGGTGATCGCGGACCGTGGTGTAGACGAGGACCGCGTCGGGGTGTTCGCGGGTGAGCATCTGTTCGGGGTCGGTCGAGAAGAGCTTGGGGTCGAGGTGGAAGCGGGCGGCGTAGCGGGCGGCGAGGGCGGTGTCGGGCTCGACGATGGCGACGAGACGGGCGTTGGCGTTGGTTGGGAGGGTATGGAGAAATCCGGCGACGTGGCCGTGGACGAGGCCGACGATGGCGACGCGGATGGGCTGAGCTGGGTTGGCGGATGGGATGGCGGATGGGATGGCAGGGCGAGGAGCTTGTGCGACGGCGTCTCCGACTCCGACTCCGACTCCGAGAAGCAGAGCGGAGGCAAGGGCGAGAAGGCGGAGGTTGGCGGGGAGGAGTTTCATGGAGGTTGGGGCGGATCTATGGAGAACCGCTCCAGGGGCAGCAGGATGGATTTTACGCTTTCCGGCGAGGTGAGGAGGGTGGAGGGGAGGTATGCTTTGGATTTGCGCTGCCTGATCGGCGGTGTGGAGAGCAGATTTTTTACGGAGCGGGAGAACCAGCATGCTGGACGAGCTTTACTTTGAGGATTTTCACGCGAACCAGACGTTTCATTCGGAGACGAGCTATCGGGTGACGGCGGAGGAGATCAAGGAATTTGGCAACAAGTATGATCCGCAGCCGTTTCACTTGGACGAGAAGGCTGGGGAGAGCTCGTTTTTCAAGGGTCTGGCGGCGTCCGGATGGCTGACGGCGGCGATTGTGATGCGGCTGCGGGTGCAGTCGATCCGGGTGGCGGGCGGGATGATTGGAGCGGGCGTGGAGGAAATTCGCTGGACCGAGCCGGTGCGCCCGGGAGACACGCTGCGGACCGAAGCGGAGGTGCTCCACGTCCGCCGCTCGGCCACGCGCCCCACCTTCGGCATCGTGCGCTCGCGCCCGCCCGTGGTCAACCAGCGCGCCGCCCGCGACCCGGAGGGCTTCCCCTGGGTGGACG
>CAXUIB010000255.1:0-580 GCA_964250945.1 uncultured Acidobacteriaceae bacterium | reverse complement strand
GAACGACGGTGTTCAACCAGGAGAACAAGATTGTGATGCGGTCGACGGTGAACTTCCTGGCGCCGTTGCGAAATCCGTAGAGGCGGGTTTGGGCCGCGACGACGGTTGGCCGGGTACGCGGAGGTAACCAGGATGGATGCGGGCGGGACGGTATTTGCAGGGGGAAGAGGCGTATCTTGGGGAGATGCGGATGACGGTTCTGGCGTCTGGATCCAAGGGCAACTCGGCGGTGGTGAGCGCTGGGCGAACCCGGATCCTGGTGGATGCCGGACTCTCGTGCCGCGAGTTGCTGCGGCGATTGGATATGGTGGGGGAGGACCCGAAGGAGATCTCGGCGATCCTGGTGACGCATGAGCATCAGGACCATGTTGCGGGCTTGCCGGTGATTGCGCGGCGGTTGGATGTGCCGGTGTTTTTCACGGAGCCGACGCACCGGGCTTGGGTGCGGATGCTGACGCCGCGGACGTCGATGACGTATGCGCAGTGGCTGGACAAGCTGGCGGCCGAGCGGGAGCAGAAGCGGTTGGAGACCTTGCCGAACTATGTGCTTCTGGAGGGGGCGTCGCGGGCGGTTGGGGGC
>CAXUIB010000254.1:0-3182 GCA_964250945.1 uncultured Acidobacteriaceae bacterium | reverse complement strand
TTCGTAACTCTACGTACACGCCCGTGGACATCCATCCGAAACATACGGATTGGCAAGCCGGCTCCTCTCCTCCATAGTCATAGAAAGACAGACCGACCCACTTTGTCGTCGAGAGATGACCCATACTGATCCTGTGAAACCCACATCCGGCCTTTCAAGAAAACGGAAGATCTCTCCCATGAAACTCACCGCGTTCACCGTCGCTCCACTTCTGCTTGCCGCCGCTGCTGCGAGCAGCCTCGGGCAAGGCCAAACCCTCTTAGCCACGCCCAAGACTGTCGCCTGGGGTTACTACTCCGGCAAGTCCACGCCCGTACTGACCGTGCACACCGGCGATACCCTCACCATGCAGACGCTGTCCACCTGCGGATCGCCCGAAGACCAGATGGCGCTCGGCATCAAGCGCGAACAGATCCCCGCCTACACCGACGCCATCTACAAGGAGGTCAAGGACAAAGGTCCGGGCGGCCACATCCTTACCGGGCCCGTCGCCATTGCTGAAGCCGAACCCGGCGACGTCCTCGAAGTCCAGATCCTCAAGATCAACCTCGACACCGACTATGCCTGCAACGGCTTTGGGCTCCATCGCGGCTTTCTTCCCATGGAGTTCCCTTACAGCCGCTTTCGCATGATCCCGCTGGACCGCCAGAAGATGGTCGCGCACTTCGCTCCGGGCATCGACATCCCGCTCCATCCCTTCTTCGGCAGCATGGGAGTCGCTCCGTCGGGCGGCAAAATTGACAGCGCGCCTCCGTTTTCGCACGCCGGCAACATGGACAACAAAGAGCTCGTGGCCGGCACCACGCTTTTTATCCCCGTCGCCGTCAAGGGCGCGCTGTTTGAGGCCGGTGACGGCCACGCCGGACAGGGCAACGGCGAGGTCGACATTACCGCGCTTGAGACCTACCTCACCGGCACCTTTCGCTTTGTCGTCCACAAGCACACACCCCTGCTGTGGCCGCGCGCCGAAACCCCGACCGCCTACATCAGCATGGGCTTCAGCCCCGACCTGAAAGAGGCCGCCGAGCACGCGCTGCGCGACATGATCGACTTCCTGGTCGACACCCGCCACCTCACGCGCGATCAGGCCTACATGCTCGCGAGCGTCGCCGTCGATCTCGACATCACCCAGCTCGTCGACGGCAACGTCGGCGTCCACGCCATCTGTCCCAAAAACATCTTCACCGGCGCCTCCGCCGCCCAGTAAGCCCGCACCCATGGCCCAGAGCCGTCGCGCCACAATGGCACCCGTGCGTCGCCCGGAGATCCCCCGCTGAGATCCAGAACTCAGCGGGGGATCTCTGTTCGTTGTAAACTCCGTGTCAAGCTGCAAAATCTTTTCCACCACGAACCTTGCGCGAGTCCATCTGGAGGTCTCATGCTGGCGGAGAATTCGTCCCCAACAGTCTGTTGGATAGAGACGCTGACGGATACGGCCGCGTCTTCTCTCTATCTCCAAGCCCTGATCGAGCACAACCCGATCGCCGTCGTCGTGCTCGACCGGAAGCATCGCTTCCAGATGTCCAACCCTGCCTTTGAAGCTCTGTTTCAGTACCGCAACGAAGATCTGATCGCCTGCGACCTGGACGCTCTTATTGCCGCCCCCGACCGCCTCCACGAAGCCGCTCTCTTCAGCCGCGATGTGCTTGCCGGCCGCAAAGTCCACGCGCTCACCCAACGTCGTCGCAAGGACGGCATGGTTGTCGACGTCGAGCTCTACGGCATTCCCCTGATCGTCGACGGCGAGGTCGAGGGTGTGTACGGCCTCTACCAGGACGTTACCGAACGCAATCGCGCGCAAGTCGAAGTTCGTGAGATCGCCGGTCGCCTCGATCGCACACGGCTCGATGAGCGCCGGCGCTTCGCCCGCGACCTCCACGACTCCACATCGCAGGAGATCACCATCCTGCGTTGGAACCTGAATCGCCTCCTTAGCCTGGTCGGCGACACCGACCCCGCTGCACAGAAACTGATCCAGGAGACCCAGGAAGTCGCGCTCCAGTGCGCCGCCAAGATCCGCACCACTGCCTACCTCCTCCACTCTCCTGTGCTAGGCGAGGCCGGCCTCGAAGTCGCGATCCGATGGATGGCCGAGGGCTTCGCCCAACGCAGCGGCCTCGCCGTCCAAACCCACATCAGTCCCGGCATCCCGCGCTCTCCCGAGCAGATCGAAGTCGCCCTCTTTCTGCTGGTGCAGGAGGCGCTTGCCAATGTGCTCCGACACTCCCCGGCTTCGGTCGTCCGCATCGACCTGAGCATCAGCAACGCGCGCCTTTGTCTTTCGTTCACCAACGCTCCCGCTGCCGGCACCCCGGGATGCATCGTCTCCGCGCCGCCGCAGGAAGGCGTCGGCATCCAGTCCATGCGCGAACGGATCGAGGAGCTCAACGGCCTGTTCCACATCTGGTCCGGCATCGACGGAACCCGGATTCTCGCTGAGATCCCTCTGGCCGAGGGACGCCCATGAACCTCTCGCTCCGGACCCCAGACCTGCGCATCCTCATTGCCGACGATCACGAACTGATCCGCCGCGGCCTCCGTAGCCTGCTGCAGGAGCGACCAGGCTGGAGCGTCGTCGAAGCCGCGGACGGTAGAGAGGCGCTCCATCTGGCCGCCACCACGCAGCCGGACGTCGCCATCCTGGATCTCTCGATGCCCAACCTCGACGGCCACCGCGTCCTCGAACAGATCCACGCAGTGTCGCCGCAAACCAAGGTCATCGTCCTTTCGATGTGGGACACCGAAGATGTCTTTCTCCGCGTCATGAAGGCCGGAGCTCGCGGCTATCTCCTGAAATCCTCCGCGGACGTCGATCTCGTCAGCGCCGTCGAAGCCGTCCACAACGGTCGATTCTTCTTTACGATGAGTATCGCCGACAAGATCGTCAGCAGCTTTCTGGCGCAGTCGAGCTGGGTCGAGCCTCGGTCCTCAAAGAACATCCTCACCGATCGCGAAACCGAGGTGCTCGCACTCCTTGCGCAGGGCCTCACCAACAAGGAGGTCGCCAGCCGCCTCCGCATCAGCCAGCGCACCGCGGAGACCCACCGCAACAACATCAATCGCAAACTCACCTTTACCTCGACCGCCCAACTCGTGCGCTACGCCATCGCCCACGGCATCGCGGACGACGTGGCAGGCCGGCAGCATGGGGCTACCCTTTCCCATCGCCCCGTTTAGAGCGG
>CAXUIB010000253.1:0-3204 GCA_964250945.1 uncultured Acidobacteriaceae bacterium | reverse complement strand
GTTGCCGGCTTGCTAGAGGGTGAGTGGTGAGAGGTCATTTCGCGTGGAAAGCTCGACAAGCGTTTCGGCCGTGATGGAACCTTCGTTGTGGAGGTGGAGCTCGACTTTCGGAAGATTGCGGAGCCAGGTTTGTGGGTCGGGTGCAGGGGACTTGGAGGGGGCGGGCATCTGTTCAGGATAGAGGCTTGCGGGTTAGAGGGTTCGGCGGAGTTGTCAGTTCGGCGGAGTTGGTCAGTAGGGTAGGTGGGGCGAACGGGTGACTCCTTCCCCCTTGCCGCCGTCCTTCCCTGACAACAGTTGCAGCCGCTCCGAACTCTCTGTCTCCCCGGGTACAATGGCCGCTTTAGAGGCGGTTCTCCTGTCCCTGTGAGTCGGATAGAGTGTGGGAGTGCCGTTTTCATTGGGGAAAACGGCCATGAGGCCTGTGGTTTCGCTATACATCTACAGGAGAACCGCTTTAGACCTGAAAGCCCCAAAATGCCTACTCGTACTTCAGCGTCTCCACCGGGTCAAGGCGCGCGGCGCGATTCGCAGGTAGCGTCCCGAACAGCACGCCGACCAGCACGCTCGTGCCGAGCGCGATCACGGCCGACCACTTCGAGGTCGGGATCTGGAACGGTGTCAGCAGTCCGATCGAAAACGGAATCGCCAAGCCGATCAGCGTCCCGACCAACCCGCCTGACAACGACAGAAAAACGGCTTCGGTCAAAAATTGCAGACGGATCTCCCTGTTGGTCGCCCCCAGCGCCTTGCGAATGCCGATCTCGCGGATGCGCGCCTGCACGTTGGCCAGCATCGAGTTCATGATGCCCACCCCCGAAACCACCAGCGTTACCGCCGCCGCCAAAGTCAGCACGATGGTGAGCATATTCGCAATCTTCGCCATCACACTCAGCACCTCCGTAAGCGTAAATGCGCTGTACACCGAGTTCGGACGGTGCCGGCTCTTGATGACGGCGAGAATCTTCGGCGCGGCCCGAGAAACATCCGCCGGATCCTTCATCGCAAAAAAAATCTCCTTCACCGTGTCTGTCCCGGTAAAGTAGCGGGCCACCGGATACGGGATCAGGATCGTCTGGTCGGAGACCTCGGATTGACCAAACGTGTCCATCCGCATCTTGAACACACCGATAATCGTGAAAGGAATGCCCTTTACCGTGATCGTCTGATCGACGGCAGCTCTCGAAGATCCATAGAGCGCGCGCGCAAACGGTTCGACAAGGACCGCCACTTTGGTGTGCTGCGCCGCGTCCTGATCGTCAAAAAACCGGCCCGCAACGACCTGCAGATTGCGCACATCCTTGTACTGCGGCGAGACCCCCAAAAGCATTGCATTTTTGGTCAGCCCCGATCCCATCGACACGTTGTATTGCACCTCCAGCATGGGGGAAGAGGCCGCAATTCCAGGTACCTGCTCCTTTACCGACGTCTCGTCTTCGTGCGTCATCCAGTCCGGTGTGCTGGTGTTGTCCGCCGTCGCGATCGTGCCGCCGCTAAACTGCATCTCGATCATGCTCGGACCAATCGAGTTGATCAGCGCCAAAGCGTACTGCTTGCCCGTAAGCCCCAGCGTCACCACCAGAATGATCGAAGCCGAGCCGATGACCATGCCCAGCATGGTCAGAAGAAAACGCACCTTGGAGGCGCGAAAGCTGTCGACCGCGAGTCGCGTAACCTCGGAGAAGACCATGGTGGTTCGCGCAGCGGCAAGCGTCGCGTCGATGCTCTGCCGCCCTGACTTCGTCAGGGGTGTCGGAGAAGTCCTGAGCGTCGGAGGCGTCGGCGTACTAGGCAGCGTGGTGGCCATCAGATACTGGACGTTCTCTTTCCATAAAAGGTGCAAACTCCCGCGCTCGCGGACGGAACCATTTCAGTATCGCAGCCGCCGCCGGTCTCTGCTAACCTCTCCTGTGAGGCGCTTGCCCAGAGAGCGACGAGCGGAGGGATGTGTGAGTGGTTGAAACAGGCGGTCTTGAAAACCGCTTTACCCTAGCGGGTAACGGGGGTTCGAATCCCTCTCCCTCCGCCAATATACGCGGTCATAAAGCGGATCTCCTGTTTGGGTGCAAGATGTCGATCGCAATCAAGGAGATCCCGGCAGCCTAAAGCAAATCACCTGTCGGTGTACAGGGAGCCACGGGTATCAACGCCGTTTTCTCCCAAAGAAAACGGCTCTGCACAAAGATGTCCGCTCCACAGCAACAGGTAATTTGCTCTAAAGGCAATGCCAAACTATCCGTCGCCGGTGACCAGCAACACATGGAGAAATCGCGGACCATGCACACCCTTGATCCGCGTCATCTCAATGTCGGCTGTCGCCGAAGGACCTGAGATAAACGTGATCGGCCGCGTCCTGTGGTCCTCCAAACGGGCAAACGCCTCCGGTACCGTTTGTACAACATCCTCCTGCCGCACGACGCACAGCAGAAAGTCCGGAACCAGCGTGAGCGCTCGCCGGCCCTCGCCCACACCATGCCGCAGCACAAGCGTGCCGGTCTCAGCGATCGCGACAGACGCAGTCGCCAGGACGCCGTCGAAGCGGTCCAGCGCCCGCGCGGAGAAATCGGCGTCTTCGGTTAGCGGCACGCCCACCGGACGCCACTCCGCCGGAAATCCCGGCGCCACAACCGCAGGCCGCCTGCCCCGTGCACCCAGCACGGCCGCGGCAGCCCCCGCTACCTCACCGCCCCGCACGCGCGTAACCTCAGCGTCGTAGTCCCGCAGACGGCTGTCTAGCAGATCAAGCCGAGCCCCAAGATCGAGCCCACCATGCACCTGGTAGTCGCGCGAGAGTGCGTCCGACGCCTCAGAAAACCCCGGCAGCGCCGACATCAGGTCCGCGCCGGCGGATCCACGGATCGCTCGAACTCGCGCCAGAATGGAGCGTCGTGCATCCGCCCCCACCGCCGGTAGATCGCTCAAGAAACCTCCGCCACAGATCTTTCCGGGCCCTCTGCACCCTCTGCGTTCTCAGAAACCGAAGCCACGCGAACGACGTCAGAAACACCGCTCCCGGAAGCAGGACACCTCCGCTCATCCCGCCTCTCCCACCACTCCCGAAACGTCTCCTCCGGCAACGCCCGCAGATCCCGCACACTCGTCCAACCCGCCATCACCCCCGGCAACCGACGCGCCCACCGCGCTCCCGTCCCATCATCCCGCGCGTACCCGCGCACAGCTATCCGGCCCAGACGCTGCGCCGCC
>CAXUIB010000252.1:0-3216 GCA_964250945.1 uncultured Acidobacteriaceae bacterium | reverse complement strand
GCGACCGACACCTACCAGCCCGTTCCCGCGGCCCCCGGCGCGCTTTCCTTGGCAGCGATCAAAACGTCGAACGGCGTCGTCAAACGGAATCCCGGCGCGTCTCTGATCGACCTCGGCGACGGCATTGCCTGCCTGGAGCTTCACTCCAAGATGAACGCCCTTGGCGCCGACATCCTCTCGCTCATCACGCAGACGCTCAAGCCCACCTCTGAGGCTGTCGCGAACTTCCGAGCCTTTGTGATCACGGGCGAGTCGGCGAACTTCTCCGTTGGCGCCAACCTCATGCAACTCCTCCTCGCTCTGCAGGAAGAGGAGTGGGACGAGGTCGACGTCATGGTTCGCGGCTTCCAGACCATGACGCAGCTGATCAAGTTCTGCCCCCGTCCGGTCGTCGTGGCGCCCTTCGGCATGTGCCTTGGCGGAGGCGTCGAAATCTCCCTCCACGCCGCTGCTCGGCAGCCGCACGCCGAGCTCTACATGGGCCTCGTCGAGGCAGGCGTCGGCCTCATCCCCGGCGGCGGCGGTTGCAAGGAGATGACCCTCCGCTCGGTCGAAGCCGGATCCTCCATCCGCCCGGACGCTCGCGGGGAGGGCGTCGAAATCTTCGAGGCGCTCAAAAAGAACTTCGAAACCATCGCCAAAGCCACCGTCTCCACCTCCGCCGCCGAAGCCCGCGGCCTCGGTTTCCTCCGCCCGTCCGATCTCGTCACGGTCAATCGCGACCGCCTCCTTGCCGACGCCAAGCACCGCGCCCGCGAGCTTGCCGAGGCGGGCTACACCGCGCCCCAGCCCCGGTCCGACATCCCCGCGCCAGGCGAGAACGCCCTCGCCACCCTCAAGCTGGCCGTCTGGACCCTACGCGAAGGTGCGTTCATCTCCGAGCACGACGCCAGGGTCGCAACCCAAGCCGCCCACATCCTCTGCGGCGGCAAACTCACTCCCGGCACCCCGGTGAGCGAGCAGTACCTCCTCGACCTCGAACGCGAAGCCTTCCTGTCCCTTTGCGGCGAAAAGAAGACTCAGGACCGCATCGCCTTCACCCTAAAAACCGGCAAACCGCTCCGCAACTAAACTGGAAGCGCAGCGACGGAGGGAATGATGAGCGATAAATTGCAGGTTCCAGACACAAACCACGACTGGTCCCTAGCTACCGAAGACGAACTCGCGCAGGGGTACAGAGACATGGCCGCCGATAAGGAACGCGAGGCCGAAGCTCTTGAATGGTGCGAAGCGTTGATTGGGGATGGATTTGAAGCGCGGTGAGATCTACTGGGTCGACTTCGACCCCTCCGTCGGAGGAGAGATCAAGAAGGCACGTCCAGCGGTCATCATCAGCAACGACGCGGCAAACAGCGCGCTGAACCGGGTTCTAGTCGTTCCTCTGTCGTCCCAGATCACCCGTGTCTACCCCGGCGAAATTCTGGTGCAGGTGCGCGGGCAGCTAAGCAAAGCAATGGCGGATCAGCTGACGACGGCAAGCAAGCTTCGCTTTCAACGTCGCGTCGGGGGCGCTCTCCGCACACGATATGGCACTCATCGAAAAGACAGTTCTTCTCCAGCTAGGGATAAACGATCGAGGTAATACCCCATGAACAACGAAGTCATCATCGCCTCCGCCGTTCGCACCCCGGTCGGCAAAGCTCCGCGCGGCACCCTCCGCAACACCCGCCCGGATGATCTGGCCGCCACTGCCATCACTGGCGCGCTCGACCGTATTCCTCAACTCGACAAGCGAGAGATCGACGACGTCATCCTCGGTTGCGCCATGCCCGAAGCCGAGCAGGGCATGAACGTCGCCCGCATCGCCTCGCACCGCGCCGGCCTCCCCAACAGCGCCTCCGCCATGACCGTCAACCGCTACTGCGCCTCCGGCCTTCAGTCGATCGCCATCGCCGCCGATCGCATCCGCGGCGGCTCGGCCGACGTCATCGTCGCCGGCGGCACCGAGTCCATGTCCTACGTCCCCTTCGGCGGCAACAAGATCTCGCTGAACCCGTGGCTCGTCGAAAACTACCCCGGCTCCTACATCTCCATGGGCCTCACCGCCGAACGCGTCGCCCGACACTACGGCATCACGCGCGAAGAGATGGACCAGTTCTCCCTCTCCTCCCACGAAAAAGCCGTCCGCGCCACGCAAGCCGGCTGCTTCGACGACGAAATCGTCCCCGTCACCGTTACAAACACAACACCCGACCTCGCCGGCAAAAAGCAGCCCAAAGCCATCCCCGTCCAAACCCAGTTCACCCGCGACGAAGGCCCCCGCGCCGACACCTCGCTCGAAGCGCTCGCGAAACTCAAGCCCGTCTTCCACGCCCAGGGCGCGGTTACGGCCGGCAACTCGTCGCAGACCTCGGACGGCGCCGCCGCCACCGTCGTCATGTCGCGCTCCCGCGCCGACGCTCTCGGAATCAAACCCATGGCCCGCTTCCTTGCCTTCGCCTACGCCGGTTGCGATCCAGAAGAGATGGGCATCGGCCCCATCCACGCCATCCCCAAAGTCCTCAAAATGGTGGGGCTGACTTTAGCCGACATCGACGTCATCGAACTCAACGAAGCCTTTGCCGCCCAGTCCCTCGCCGTCATCAAAGTGCTCGGCATCGACCCAGCCAAACTCAACCCCTCGGGCGGTGCCATCGCCCTCGGCCACCCCCTCGGCTGCACCCGCGCCAAACTCACCGCCACCCTCCTCCGCGAAATCCCCCGCCGCAACGCCCCCTACGGCATGGTCACCATGTGCGTCGGCGGAGGCATGGGCGCCGCCGGCATCTTCGAGGCCGCATGATATTTCCATGAGAGTCCTTGGAGCCATTGTTTACTTCTGTGCGGCGCTGGTAAATCTGTGGCCAGTTCTGATGCTGGCTATGGATACAGCCTTTGGTGGTTTACCTGCGGGATCGATTCGGTATTGGCTTCCAACTCTAGCCGAGATAGCGAGCATGCTCTTGCTTGCGATAGGAGCGGCAGCTTCTGGCGAACAAAGCACTTACGCGTAGTTTGCTCCTCGTTGGTCCGATCGTTTCACTCGTGACTGCGACAATATTGGCGATGACCTCATTCCGTGGCTCGGCTGGATTGTGGGCCTTGTTCCTGCCTGATGCGCTCTGCTCAAACATTGCTCTTGCAATTGGCATCGCTGCTTCACAGCCAAAGTTCCGAAGGAGTTCACCATGGCCACACTAACTACCCCCCTCCCCCCCGAAGTCACCACCCTCAAAC
>CAXUIB010000251.1:0-3217 GCA_964250945.1 uncultured Acidobacteriaceae bacterium | reverse complement strand
GCCGTGGGTGGGGGGAGGAGGAGGACGCGGAGGTCTCGGAGCAGATCGGCTACGGGGGTCTCGCAGACGGCGACGGTTCCGTCGGCTATGCGTCTGTGTGTCTCGGCGACGGAGAGGAGTTCTTCCTGAGCGGAGGTGTGATGGAGGTCGTCGGCCGGTGGACTGCGGAGGAAGATCTCGCCGCGGCCGGCGTTGAGTGCGGCGAAGAGGGGTTCGGGCTGCTTCGGTCTGGGCTGGTTTGAAACGGCCTGGGCTCCAGCACTTGCCGCGAGCAGGCGCAGACGGGAGATGCCCAGAATCGGGACTTGGCAAGCTTCGGCGAGACCCTTGGCGGCGGCGAGGCCGATGCGTACACCGGTGAAGGAGCCCGGCCCGGTGACGACGGCCAGGGCACTGATCGAGTGATTGGTCCAGCCGGCGCGGTTGAGCAAGCGTCCGAGGCGCACGAGGAGCAGCTCGGAGGCCTGGCGGCCGGCGAATGTGTCGGTGGCGACGATGTGCGGATCTGCGTCGCCGGCCGGAGCCTCGGCCAGAGCGAGGCTGGCCTCGGCGCCGGAGGTGTCGAGCAGAAGGAGTCGGGTTGGCGTCTCGGACGTGAGGGGGCCGGAAGTTTGCGGCACGGAGTTGGGCGGAGCGGTCATCCCAACGATCGTATCGTCCGACTCGATGTGGGACTCGCCGTCTTGTGGCGTAGCGTGACTTGCCGTCGCTCGCTCCGTGCGGGTCTCGCTTTTGCGATTCGTCTCGCATCCAATCCGGATATGCCGCAGTTTCAAAGCGCAGAGAAGCTGATCGGGATCGACGCTGTCGAGCCGGCGGGCGCGGGGCCCTTTGCGGCGATCGTTCTTCTTCACGGTTCGGGGGGCAACATCGGCTTCTGGGCGGAACGATTTGCGGCGCCCTTGCGGCAGTTCGGGATTGCGCTCTATGCTCCGCACTACTTCGACCGCACCGGGACCAAGCGGGCGGATGCGGCGACGATTCTGGATGGATATCACTTCCCGCTTTGGACTGAGACGGTGGGCGACGCGATCTCGTGGGTGGCGGCGCGGCCAGGGGTGGACGCGGGCCGGATCGCCCTGCTGGGTATCTCGCTGGGGGCGTTTCTGGCGGTGGCGCGCGCCCACACCGACCCTCGCATCGGCGCCGTGCTGGAGATTTCGGGGGGTCTTCCGCGACCATCGGCGGCGGTGACGGTCCCGCGATTTCCGCCGACGCTGGTGGTGCATGGTGAGGCCGACGCTGTGGTGCCGGTTCGTGAGGCGCATGAGCTGGTGCGCTGGCTGAAGAGCCGAGGCGCGCCGCACCAGGCTGAGTTGCTCCGGGGCGAGGGTCACTGGTTTTCTTCGGCGGCGCAGGGACGGATTCTCCTGGCGATGGCGGGGTTTCTTGGCCGGCATTTTGCGCCTACGATGTCCGCTGCGGCTGGGCGGGTATCGCGTCCGTCGGAGAATGCATGAGCAGCGAATGTAGGAGAGGCACCAGCCGATGACCTGGATTATCTTTCTGATTGCCATTGCCGCGGGCGCCTCGAATCCGCTACAAACCGGGACCAATGCGCAGCTGAACAAGCAGCTTGGATCGCCCATGTGGGCGGGCGTGACCGTGTATCTCTCGGGCCTGATCTTCCTGCTTTTGATCCAGATGTTCGTTCGGCAGGCGCTGCCCGGCAGCGAGAGGGCGATTTCAGTTAGCCCATGGGCGTGGTTTGGCGGCATTATATCGATTGCCGCGACCATGGCGGGACTTACGCTCGCGCAGAAGCTAGGTTCGGGCTTATTTACGGGCCTGTCGCTGACCGCGGCGACGATCAGCTCGGTGCTGATCGACCAGTTTGGCTGGATCGGTTTCAAGCAGCACACGGCATCGCCCGGGCGTCTAGCCGGATGCGCCTTGCTGATTGCGGGGATCTGGCTGGTGGCGCGATTCTGAAAGCGGAGACGCGCCTGAGGAGGTCCATGCAATAATCCGGGCACCGCCGTTGCCGCATCTCTGCGAGGCTCTGGCGCTCGTTCCCTCATGTCGACCTCGGCCATCGACGTCCCGACCCGCCCCAACCTCGGGGCGACATCGCCTCCATCCGCGTCGGGCAACACGCGATGGATCGTTTGCTGTCTCCTGTTTGCGGCCACGACGATTAACTACATGGACCGGTCGGTGCTTTCGCTGATTGAGCCGCTGCTCCACACGCTGCCGTTTATGGGATGGAACCCACAGGCCGACGCGGCGCATCAGAGTTTGTTCAACAACAACTACGGCAACATCATCATCTGCTTTCAGGTGGCGTATGGCGCGGGTCTGCTCACGGCCGGCCGCGTGGTCGACAGGCTCGGCACGCGGCTGGGGTACGCGGTCGCGATCGCGGTGTGGGCCTTTGCGTCGGTGAGCCACGCGCTGGTCGGCTCGGTGCTGGGGTTCTGCGTGGCGCGGGCTCTGCTGGGGCTGGGCGAGGCGGGCAACTTCCCTGCCGCCATCAAGGCCACGACGGAGTGGTTTCGGCCGCGCGAACGAGCCCTGGCGACGGGGCTGTTCAACTCCGGATCGAATGCGTCGGCGTTTATCGCGCCGGCCCTGGTGGCGTTTGTCACGGCGCGTTTTGGTTGGAGATCGGCGTTTCTGACGACGGGGTCGATGGGTCTGCTGTGGCTTTTGGTGTGGCTTTTCTTTCCGTACAACCGGCTTCGGGCGGTGGCTTTTCCGGCGTCGTCGGCTGTTCCTGCGGCGGCTGCCGCTGCGCCGAAGCCCGTGCCGTTCTTTGCGCTGTTTGGGCAGCTGGCGCGGACGCGTGGACTTTACGCGTTTTCGCTGGCCAAGGCGCTGACCGATCCGATCTGGTGGTTTTACCTGTTTTACTTGCCGAAGTTTCTCCACGAGAGTTATGGGCTTGATCTGAGGCATGCCTACTGGCCGATTGTCGCCGTGTACGCCGTGTCTTCGGCTGGCTCGATTCTGGGCGGCGGCTTGTCGGGCTTCTTGATGAAGCGGGGGGCGACGGTCGATCGCGGCCGCAAGACTGCTCTCCTGGTGGCGGCGATGTGCGTCGTGCCGATCGTCCTGGTGCCGGAGATGCATGTGCTTTCGCCGGGGAGCGCGTGGCCGGCGGTGGGGCTGTTTGCCTTGGCGGCGGCGGCGCATCAGGGCTGGTCGGCGAATCTGTTTTCGACGCCGAGCGACCTGTTTCCGGCTACGTCGGTGTCGACGGTGGTCGGCATCGGGG
>CAXUIB010000250.1:0-3234 GCA_964250945.1 uncultured Acidobacteriaceae bacterium | reverse complement strand
GGTCTCAGCGGACCCAACCCCGGCAACCAACGCCGACCCGGGGGCGGAAGCAGCCGCCGCCGCCGAGGAGGCCGCCGCCCCGGAGGCCCAGGAGGCAGCGGCCAAGGAGGCAACTCCGGCCCACGCCCCTCGGGCGGCAACCAGTAGAACGACTGGCCAAAACAAGCGCGGCAGCAGCCCCCAACCAACAAGGTCCGCAGCCGCGCTTCGTTAGCTTATCTCCCCCTCGCCATCAGTCCCTAAAGGCCGCCACCGGCAACCTGGCAAAGATCTTCCCCCGCCGGAGGCGTCGCCAGCGTAATCGAAAACAGCAGGACATCTCGGTTGTTCGGCAGCGTAATGCTCTTCACCCGCTTGGTTGGCGACAGCTTCAACGTGTAGAGATACATATTCAACGGGCCACCCCCGGGCGTCCCATTGCTGCCGTTGCGATACGCCATCTTCACGGCAATCGACTCGTTCGGATTCTCCGCAGGCGAGAACCAGTCGCTAAAGCCCTGCTTGAAGAGGTTGGACGATCCATCCTCGTACTGCACAAGAAACAGCTGAGCCGTCTGATCCCCCTGAACCCCTACGCCCAGCATCTTCAACTCCGCATAGGCGCCCGCTGGAAGCGAGACGGTCTGCCCGGCGGCGTACACCATGTTCGGCACATCGGCCGCCGCCAGGTGAAACCGGGACGGTCCCACCGCGATCTCTTCCCCAGCCGCTCCCAAATCGTTGAGCACGTTTGCTGAAAACGCGTATCCACCTCCGTCCGCCCCGCCATTGGACGGAATCGTCCTTCCGTCGGTAGTCATCCCGATCAGGTTGTACACCCCGGAAAGGTCGACCTCTTCGCCCAGCGCCACATCGGACATCGTTGCCGCCAACACCACAACGTTGCGATTCCGCGGCAGCGTCATGCTCCTAACCTGCTTTGTCCTGTCGAGCAGAAGTGTGTATCCGTAAACATTGAACTGACGATTGTCAGCCGCGCCCGTGCTGGTGTTGCGGTACGGCATGGCAACCGCTTCTTCCTCGTCGACATTGACCGACGGATTGAACCAGTCGCTAAAGCTCGCCGTCAGCGCCGCGGTCGATCCATCCATGTAGGTGACGGTGATCGTCTGGCCCCCCTGGTTCCCCTGGATGCCGGTTCCCAGCAACTGCAGCGCCTGATATTTACCCTGCGGAAGAGCGATCGTCTGCCCCGCCCCGTACACCGCGTCCGCGACATCCGCCGCGCCCAGGTGGAAGCGGATCCCGTTGAGCACGCGGCCAGACGTCAGCACCTGCGCGGAAAGAGCCGATCCCCCGCCGTCAAGGCCGCCATCGCTAAAGGCCGTGCCGTCCGACCGGATCGCCGTCAGGTTATAGCTGCTTCCCAAATCCACTTCATCGCCCAAACCGCACTCGCCAAGTCCCGCGCTGATCGCCACCGGGATCGAGCCGGCCCTGTGAAGCGTCGTGCCGGACGCGCCCGAGACCACGATCGGAGATCCACTCGAAGTTGGGGCCGTCACGCCGGCCGCCAGCGTCAGAGTGCTCGTACCGGCTGTCGAAAACGGCGAAAAACTCGCTCGGACCAGCGGCGGAACCCCCTGAACCGAAAGCAAAACCGAGCTCCCAAACCCGTTGATCTCACCCACCTCAACCATCGTGCTCGTGCTCCCACCCTGGTTCAGGTAAAGGTTCGAGGACGTCGTGCCGAGGCTGAAATCGGGCAACAAAAGCTGCACATACGCGGTGTGCAGCAGGCCGCCGCCGGTGCTTCCGGTCACCGCAACCACCAGCGTGCCGCCAGGCGTTGCCAACGTCGTCCCGATCGCTAGCGTCGCCTGCCCGCCCACCGTCAGCGTCGATCGGTCCAGCGACGCGGAAACCCCGGCAGGTGCTTGCACAATCGACACCGAGAGGTTGACGGCATTGGCAAAGCCGTTGCTCCCGGCCAGCGTAATCGTGGAGGTCGCCGAAGCTCCGGCCACCAGGCTGAACGCAGCTGGAGACGCGACGATCGCAAAGTCCGGCAACGCGTTCAAAATCGGATCCTGCGCATCCGCCAGAGCCGCCACAAAAGCGTCCACCGCCGATCCCTGGCTCGCCGTATTCACCGCGTCAAATGGCCCCGTCCACACCTGCCCAAACGCATTGTTCGCATTGCGCGAGGTGTACCAGATACTCTCCGCATTGGTCAGCGCAAAATCCCCATACTGCTGCCGCGGTGACACCGCTGTCAGTGCCATCAGGTTGCGCAAAAACACGCCCTTGAACTGCGGTCCGTCCGTCCCCAGGTTCGGCTCGTTCGCGTCATGGAGAACGCCCCGACTATCCGTCAAGTGGCTGATCGCAGACTGGGCAATCGCATTCGCAGTCGCCAAAAGAACCGGCGCCGGCTGCGCCTCATTCAACTCCACCAGACCGCCCAGAATCACGCCCTGGTTGTAGCTCCACACCGTCTGCCCGTTGTTTGTGCACGTCGATGTCGTCAGGCCGTCGTTGATCAAATTCTGACCGTTGATCAGACCCGACCCCCGAAACCAGCTCCACTCCTGGTCGGCCCACTGAAGATACCCCGCCCGGTCGCTCGCCGCGACACGATTCGCCAGGTGCGCCGCCACCGAAAGAAAGAGTTCGTTCGCAATCGCGTTCTTGTAAGTCCGATCCTTGCTCCACCAAATGCCGCCGCCGCAGGTCGTGTCCCAGCCTCCCGTCATATCGCTGAAGATCAGCATCGCCGTAGTCAGGTACTGCTGATTCCCGGTCACATCGTAGGCCGCAATCCAGGCCAGCGCCCACCAACCTTCGTCATCGTAAAAATTATTCAGAAATCCGGCGTTCTGGTTCGGAGCCAGACGAAACGTGTTCGCAAACACGCCGTTATATCGGGTAGTTTGCGTCAAAAGCGCATAATCGGCCAAGGTCGTCAGCTCGTTCGCCGATGGCCACCAATTCGTCCCCTGGTAGAGCCCGGTCGACGGCGTATATAAGTTCTGCATCTCGTCGACGCCCGCCTGCGTCTGCTGCGCCAGCGTCGGTTGCGCCGAAACCTGCGCGTCTGCCCGAAACGACATCGGCCCGGCCATCAACAACATCCCTGCTAAAACAGATCCGGCGAGAACATGACGCATCGCAGCCTCCTGGAGAAACATGCGGAGAACATGGGGTAGAAGATCCAGAAACCCACGCCATTTTCCCCGCGGCCCAAATTAGCCCCCTCCCGCCTCGCTGTCAAACTGCAAATCTCCCTGACAA
>CAXUIB010000249.1:0-3266 GCA_964250945.1 uncultured Acidobacteriaceae bacterium | reverse complement strand
GTTATGTGTGGGAGGGGGACGGGTCTGGCGCTGCCACGGGGCCCGGGGAGCCGATGCATGTGGTGGCGTATGACTTTGGGATCAAGGAGAACATCCTGCGGATGCTGGGTCGCGAGAACTGCCGGGTGACGGTGGTTCCAGCGAAGACCTCGGCGGCGGAGGTGCTGGCGATGGAGCCGGATGGGGTGTTTTTTTCGAATGGCCCGGGGGATCCGGAGCCGTTGGGGTATGCGGTCGAGACGATCCAGCAGATGCAGGGAAAGACGCCGATGTTTGGGATCTGCCTGGGGCACCAGCTGTTTGGTCTGGCGCTGGGAGGAAAGACGTACAAGCTGAAGTTTGGGCATCATGGCGGCAATCATCCGATCAAGCAGTATGCGACGGACAGGGTGGAGATTACGGCGCAGAACCATAACTTTGCGGTCGATCCGGAGTCGCTGGCGGGCAAGGATGTCGAGGTGACGCATGTGAACTTGAACGATGGGACGGTGGCTGGGTTGAAGCACGGGTCGGACCCGATGTTCAGCGTGCAGTATCACCCGGAGGCGGGGCCGGGGCCGCATGATTCGCATTATTTGTTCCGGGATTTTCGGCGGATGATGGAAGATTGGAAGAAGTAGTTGAGGAGGACGCGATGGAGATCAACTTTCGAGCGGATCGTGAAGCGCATTTACGAAGATTGTGCGAGGAGATGGGGCGGAGTGTTGATGACTTCGTGGGGGAGGCGATCCTGACGTTTATGGAGGATTACGAAGACGGGCGAGACGCGGAAGCAGCGGTGCGAGAGGGCGGTCCGACATTTACACAAGAAGAAATGGAGCGGGAGTTTGGCCTGGACCGTCGTGTACTTGAACAGCACCAAAAGACAGCTTAGGAAGATGGATCCACAGGTCCGGGATCGGATTTTGAGATTCATGGGCGACCGAGTTGCAGGGCTAGCTCATCCCCACGCGATTGGTCGCGCGCTAACCGGTGTCTGGCAGGGCTACTGGCGATATCGAGTGGGTGACTACCGAGTTATCTGCAAGATCAGAAGTGAAGAACTGCTGGTTATGGTCGCAAAGGCCGGTCATCGCAGTGACGTGTACGACGGTGGTCCAGAAGACTGGACCGAGGGTCGAAGCTCCCGAGATGTCTAAGCCGTTTGCGGGACAGAGTTTCCTGAAACTAAGGACGGTTTGGATTGCCGCGTAGGGATGACATTTCGAAAATTTTGGTGATTGGCTCGGGGCCGATTGTGATTGGGCAGTCGGCGGAGTTTGATTATTCGGGGACGCAGGCTTGCAAGGCTTTGAAGGCGGAGGGGTACGAGGTGGTGCTGGTGAACTCGAACCCGGCATCGATTATGACGGACCCGGAGGTGGCGGACCGGACGTATATTGAGCCGCTGACCTCGGCGTATGTGGAAGAGATTTTGCGGGTGGAAAGCGAGATGATGGTCGGCGCCGCGGGGGAAGCGCGGATTCGCTTTGGGAGTGACAAACAAAAGGGCGGCGGGGTGTTTGCGCTGTTGCCGACGGTGGGTGGGCAGACGGCGTTGAATTTGGCGGTCGATCTGGCGGACTCGGGGGTGCTGGAGCGGTATGGGGTGGAGCTGATCGGGGCGAAGCTCGAGGCGATCAAAAAGGCGGAGGACCGGCTCCTGTTCAAGGATGCGATGAATCGCATTGGGCTGGACATGCCGCAGTCGCAGCTGGTGACGAATGTGAGCGATGGGCTTGGCTTTGCGGCGGTGTTGGGTTCGCCGCTAAGTTTGGGTTGCGGGGGGTTTTGGGCCGGGCGTTTAGGTGGGGGGGGGGGGGGGGGGGGATTGCGTACAACCGCGAGGAGATGACGGACACGCTGACGCGCGGTCTGGACCTTTCGCCCGTGCATGAGTGCCTGATTGAGGAGAGCGTGCTGGGGTGGAAGGAGTACGAGCTGGAGGTGGTGCGCGACCTCCACGACAACGTGATTATTGTGTGTTCGATCGAGAATTTCGACCCGATGGGCGTGCATACGGGGGACTCGATAACGGTGGCGCCGGCGCAGACGTTGTCGGATCGCGAGTATCAGACGATGCGGGATGCGGCGATCGCGGTCATTCGGGAGATCGGGGTCGAGACGGGCGGGTCGAATGTGCAGTTTGCGGTGAATCCGCAGAACGGCCGCATGACGGTGATCGAGATGAATCCGCGGGTGTCGCGGTCGTCGGCCCTGGCGAGTAAGGCGACGGGGTTTCCGATCGCGAAGATTGCGGCGCGGCTGGCGGTGGGGTACAGGCTGGACGAGATTCAGAACGACATTACAAAGGCGACGCCGGCGTGTTTTGAGCCGACGATCGACTATGTGGTGGTGAAGATTCCAAAGTGGCAGTTTGAGAAGTTTCCTGGTGCGGACGAGACCCTGGGGCCGCAGATGAAGTCGGTGGGCGAGGTGATGGCGATCGGTCGGACCTTCAAGGAAGCTCTGATGAAGGCGATCCGGTCGCTCGAGACGGGGAAAAAGGCGACGGCGGATGACATTGAGCCGCGGCGGCTGACGCAGAGGCTGGTGACGCCGCACCCGGAGCGTTTGGCGTATGTGCGGTATGCGTTTGAGCGCGGGATGACGGTGCGCGAGGTGGCGCGGATGACCACGATGGACCCATGGTTTCTCCATCAGGTGAAGCAGATTACGGACGAGATCGGGGAGATCGGTGGGGTTGCGATCGATCAGGTGACGGAGGACGAGCTGCAGTCGGCAAAGCGGATGGGGATTTCGGATGAGCGGCTGGCGGCGGGGTGGGGTTTGCAAGGCGCGGATGGGACGGCGGCGGTGCGTGCGGTCAGGCGGCAGCTGGGGGTGCGGCCGGTGTACAAGCTGGTGGATACGTGTGCGGCGGAGTTTGAGAGCTACACGCCGTACTTGTACAGCTGCTATGACGAGGAGGATGAGGCCGCGCCGACGGGGCGTCGGAAGGTGCTGATTTTGGGCAGCGGGCCGAACCGGATCGGGCAGGGGATTGAGTTCGATTATTGCTGCTGCCACGCCGCGTTTGCGCTGGGCGAGGACGGGTACGAGACGATCATGGTGAACTGCAATCCGGAGACGGTTTCGACGGATTACGACACCAGCGACCGTTTGTACTTTGAGCCGTTGACGCTTGAGGATGTGTTAGCGGTGTACGAGCACGAGGCTTCAGGGGGAGCCGAAATTGGGGTGATTGTGCAGTTCGGCGGGCAGACCCCGCTGAACCTGTCCTTTCCGTTGAAGCGCGCCGGTGTGCCGGTGATTGGGACGTCGCC
>CAXUIB010000248.1:0-3277 GCA_964250945.1 uncultured Acidobacteriaceae bacterium | reverse complement strand
CCCGCCGCCAAACCTGCCGGCCCCGCCCCAATCACCACCAGATCGTAAAACTTCTGCTCCGCCTCGGTTCTGAGACCTACCTTGCTCGCCAGCTCCGTCGGCGACGGCTGCACCAGGGCCGTTCCATCGCCAAACAGCACCACCGGCAGGCGCGATCCGTCCAGGCCCTTCTCCCGCAGCAGGCCATCCACCTCGGGACTCTGCTCCGGATTCAGCCACAGATACGGGATGCGGTTGCGCGAAAGAAAATCCCGCACCGCATGGTCGGTCGCCGACCAGCGCATCCCGATCACCCGTATCCCTTCAAACGGCGGCGTGTACCCCTGCTTCCACGTCTCCAGCAGATCGTCGAGAACGGGGTACAGCTTCTCCTCGGGCGGATCCCAGGGCTTGTTCAGGTAGTAGTGGATCTTCGCCGAGTTGATCGCGCGAATCGCCGCCTCCGTATCCGCATACGCCGTCAGCAGGACGCGCTTCGCCTCGGGATACAGCACCATCGCCTGCTGCAGGAAGTCGACCCCCGTCATCCCGGGCATACGCTGGTCCGACAAAAACAGCGCCACCGTCTCTCCGCGATCCTTCAGCTGCCGGCAGATATCCAGCGCCGCCCCACCGGAAGCCGCGCGCACGATCCGGTACTCCCGTCCGTAATTGCGGCGTAGGTCCTGAACCACCGCCTCGAGGACACTCGCATCGTCGTCCACCGCCAGCAAAGTCGGTTTCGCCATCACTCTTTCTCGAGGGGAGCCTAATCCAAAGAGCGCGCCCATCCGTTAACTCCTATATTCGATTCGCCCAGAGTAGATCGAGGTGCACTAAATTGGTTGCCATGGAGGTCCGCAACACATCTCAGCACCGGGAGGTGTCCGGTTTACGGACACTCCTCTTGAAAACCCATCCTCAGCCGATAAACACAACACGGGGCAATCACCCCCGGCAGGAGGAAAACACAGTATGACTCGACTTATTCTCGCCGATAATCAGGCCATCTTCCGGGCAGGCGCAGCGCGCGTCCTCGCCCTCGAAGACGACATCCGCATCGTCGCACAGTGCGACGACGCCGCCAAGCTCTCCGCAGCCATCGACGCCAACCGCAGCTCTGTCATCCTCTTCGCCTCCGGCCTCAAAGTCGAGGCGCAGCCCTTGCTCGAACGCGTGCAGGCCGCCGGCAGCCGCGCCGTGCTCATCGCGGAAAACGCCGAAGAAGTCCCCGATCCCGTCGCCGCCATGCTCTTCGGAGTCATTCGCCGTCACATCGCCGGAACCGACCTCGTCGACTGCGTCCGCCGCGTCGCTCGCGGTCACCGCTGCATGCACCACGCCAACGTCACCACGCTTCAGACCAACGACACGGTCGGCACGCGCGTGCGCGATCGCCTCACACCCAAGGAAATGCAGATCGTCGCGCTCATCGTCCAGGGCTGCAAAAACAAGGACATCGCCACCCAGCTCGGCACCAAAGAGCAGGTCATCAAAAACTACCTGCGCGGCATCTACGACAAAACCGGTGTCTCCGATCGCCTCGAACTCGCCCTCTTCACCATCCACCACAAGGTCCTGGCCGAAGCCGCCGCAAAAGTCGGAACCCTGATCCAAATGAAAAGCGCCTAACCACCTGATCTGCCCTGACAATCTCGGGGCAATCAGGCGCTGTCGCCCAGCTTCGGCTACAGCAAATCACCCGTCAGCGTACCGACAGCCAAAAGTATCGAAGGCAAAACACACCTGCGAGGACCTAGATCTCAACAGGTTGTTGTCATTCCGGCGGTTAGTACTCTAGCGTAAGTGAAACAAAACGAATAACCTGCGACCAATGAGGGGTAGGTACCCAGTCAACCGCTCTGCTATCCTCAAACCCGATCATGCCGGCCAGAGAGAAGCCCAACCCCGGCGCCACCACCGCCCTCATCCTCCTCACCGCCCTCAACTTCGTCAATTACATCGATCGGTACATCCTCCCCGGCGTTCAGGAGCAGATCAAAGGCGAGTTCCACCTCACCGACCGGCAGATCGGCTCGCTCACCCTCTGGTTCATGGTCGCGTACATGGCGACCTCGCCGATCACCGGCTGGCTCGGCGACCGCTTTCCTCGCAAACCCATGATCGTCGTCGCCGCTCTCTTCTGGAGCGCCATCAACCTCCTTACCGCAACCGCCCACACCTTCGGCGCCCTCAACCTCCGTCACGCCGCGCTCGGCGTCGGCGAGAGCTCCTTTGGCATCTTCGCCCCCGCAATGCTCGCCGACTTCTACCCCGCTTCCAGCCGCAATCGCGTCCTCACCCTCTTCAACATCGCCATCCCGGTCGGCGCCGCGCTCGGTTATCTCATCGGCGGCTCCGTCGCCCAACACTTCGGCTGGCGATGGAGCTTTATCGTCTCCGCCGTCCCCGGAGTTCTCATCGCCCTCCTGATCGCCGCGGTTATGAAGGAACCCGAACGCACCGCGACCAAACTCACCCAGACCGAACTCACGGAGACTGAGTTCTCCAAACCGGGCACAGAGAAGCGGACCGTCCTCTCGCTCCTCCACAATCCGGCCTATCTCACCTCCGTCCTCGGATATGCTGCAGTCACCTTCTCGCTCGGCGGCATCTCCTGGTGGATGCCCTCGTTCCTCCATCGCGTCGATGGCCGATCCCTCAGCTCCGCAGGCTTCCTCATGGGCGCAATCACCGTCGTCGCCGGCCTCGGTGGAACCGTCCTCGGCGGCGCCATCGCCCAGCGCTGGTCGCGCCGCACGCCCCAAGCCCTCTACCTCATCCCCGCCATCGGAGCCCTGCTCGCCGTCCCACCCGCGGTGGTCTGCTTCTTCGGCCCACGCCTGTTCGGCACCCGAGTCCTCACCCTACCCTCGCTCGGCCTTGCCATCTTGCTCATCTTCCTCGGCACAGGCCCCGTCAACGCCGCGTCCATCAACGCCGTCCGCCCCGAGATTCGCGCCACCGCCCTCGCCGGCCAGCTCCTCCTCATCCACGCCCTCGGAGACGCCATCTCCCCAACCATCATCGGCGCCGTCAGCGACCACTCCGACCTCAGCGTCGGCCTCGGCTCCACCCTCATCACCCTCGTCCTCGCCTCCGCGATCTTCTTCCTCGGCGCGCGTTACGCTCCACCACTTACCCAACCAGGCACCGCCTGAGCCAACCGCCAAAGGACATCCAACCGAGTGCCGCTCCGCCGACCCAACCTTCAGACCACCATCAAACTCACAGCCTGGATCGTCGCCGCCAGCTGGGCCTGGAAGGCCATCACCGCTACGCGCGGCCTGCCCAAAGT
>CAXUIB010000247.1:0-3288 GCA_964250945.1 uncultured Acidobacteriaceae bacterium | reverse complement strand
GTTGAAGGGGGTAAGGACGGCGAGCACGCCGGGCGCCTTTGCGGCGGCAGTCTGGTCGATGGCGGCGACCGAGCCCGAGGGGATCGTGCTCTGAACCATAAAGGCGTAGGCGGTCTCTTTGGCGGGGAGAAACTCGGCGGCGTACTTGGCTCGGCCCGTGACCTTGAGGATGCCTTCGTAGCGGTGGTCGAGCTGTTTGGGAAAGGGGTTGGTGCGTTCGTCCTGGAGGGCCATTATGCCTGTGCTCCTGTATTTTGCGTGCCTGGGGCATTTCGCTGCGAGCCCTGGGTCGCGAGGGTGAGGGCTCGGACGATGGTCTGCCTGGCCAGCTCGATCTTGAAGGTGTTGTCTTTGTAGCCTCGGGCGCCGGTGAGGGCGAGGTCGGCGGCGTGCCGAAAGGTGGCCTCGGTGGCCGGTTTGCCGATTAGCGCCTGTTCGGCCTCGGGGGAGTTCCAGGGCTTGAGGCTGACGCCGCCGAGGGCGAGGCCGGCGGAGCGTATGTTGGGGCCGTCGAGATCGAGGCCGGCGGCGGCCGAGACCAGGGCAAAGGCGTAGCTCTGGCGATCGCGGACCTTGAGGTAGTAGAAGTTGCGGCTGAAGCGGGCGGGGGCGAGGTGGACGGCGATGATGAGTTCGCCGGGCTGGAGGTCCGTGTCGATCTGCGGCGTCGTGCCGGGGAGTCGGTGGAAGTCGCGCAGGGGGATGGAGCGGTGGGCGCCGCGCGGTCCCTGGACCTCGACGGTGCCGTTGAGGGCGAGGAGGGCGACGTTCATGTCGGAGGGGTTGGTGGCGATGCAGGTTTCGGGGCTCCTGGGGCCCTTGTCGGTCTGGCCGAGGATGGCGTGGATGCGGTTGAAGCCGGTGAGAGCTCCGCAGCCGGAGCCGGGCATACGTTTGTTGCAGCTCGGGAAAGCGGTATCCATGAAGTAGTAGCAGCGGGTGCGCTGGAGGAGGTTGCCGCCGGTGGTGGCGAGGTTGCGCAGCTGGGGGCTGGCGCCCGAGAGCAGGGCCATCGAGAGCAGGGGGTAGTTCTGCACGATGAGCCGGTGGTTGGCCAGGTCGGAGTTGCGGACCAGGGCGCCGATCAGGACGGTGTTGTCCGGGCCCGGGGTGACCTCGGTAAAGCTGAGGTGGTTGATGTCGACCAGGGTGGAGGGGTGCTCGACGTCGTACTTCATCAGGTCGACCAGATTGGTGCCGCCGGCGAGGAACTTGGCGTTGTGGCCCTGGACCGAGCCGATGGCGGCTTCGGGAGAGGTGGCGCGCTGGTATTCGAAAGGGTTCATGCGGAGGGTCCTCCGGTACGGCTGACGGCGCGAACGGCGGCGACGATGTTCGGGTAGGCGCCGCAGCGGCAGATGTTGCCGCTCATGCGTTCTTTCAGTTCGGGGTCGGAGAGGCTGGGATGGTCGGTGTGGCCGGTCTCAAACGAGATAACCGAGAGCTCGCCCTTCTTCTGTTCGTCGAGGAGAGCGACGGCGGAACAGATTTGGCCGGGGGTGCAGTATCCGCACTGGTATCCGTCGTGGTCGAGGAAGGCGGCCTGAACGGGGTGGAGCTTGTCGCCCTCCGCAAGGCCTTCGATGGTGGTGATGCGGTATCCCTCGGCTGCGGCGGCGAGGGTGAGGCAGCTGTTGGCGCGGCGGCCGTCGAGCAAGACGGTGCAGGCGCCGCACTGGCCGTGGTCGCAGCCTTTCTTGGAGCCGGTGAGGTCGATGTACTCGCGGAGGGCGTCGAGCAGCGAGGTTCGGCTGTCGAGCAAGACGGGGTGGGATTGGCCGTTGATGTTGAGATTTAGATGGAGCATTTGCGGCTGCGCGACGGGGGCGGTGTGAGGACGCTCGGCCGAGGCGAGGTTGGGAAGGCTGGTCGCGGCGGCGGCGGCGGAGAGGACGCCGGCGGACTTGAGGAAGCCGCGGCGGGAGAAGGGGTGGTCCGGGTTGCTGTTCGGGGCTTCGGAGATGTCTGCATCTCGATGCAGACTGAGATCGGAGCAGAGAGGCGAGCTCATGAAGGCGGTCCTTTTTGGAGTTCGAATGTGGGTTCTATGGCTGTGCTGTGCGTGGTTGCGGCGTTGCGCTTGGATGGTTTCGAGGCCGCCCTGCATACGTCCGCGATGTCCGTGCGTGCGGTGGTGGCGTTGTTTGGTGTGGCGTGGCTTCTTCAGGCGCGGGCGATCGGGCGGGAGCTGGAGTGAGATAGCAGCGGGAGGGCTGTGGCGCGCCAGAGCCTGTGAACAAAGCGCCGAAGGAGGGCGGTGACGTTGGCCGGGACGTCGAGCAGGACCTCGCCGGAGGGGAAACGGGATGCGGGCATTCGCCGCGCTTTGATTTCTGAGATCAAGCCGAGTAAAATAGCATATTGCGGCGGAAACCGTGGAGCGTCTCTGCGTGCATGCCGCCAGGATGAGGAGTAAGACAAGATGGCAAAGCGTCGTGGAAATCCGAATTGGGGCAAGCCGGAGCCGATCGGGCCGGTGGTGCCGACCGTAACTTCGTTTGAGCTGGTGGTAAAGGAGTTCAAGCTGACGCCGGATCAGTATATCCGGTCGACGCGCTTGCGGGAGTGGGCGCGGCGAAACAAGAATTCGAAGTACATCCCGGAGGCGCTGCTCGAGGCCTGGGGATTTGAGATTGAGTCGACTTTGTAGCAGGAGACACACGTTCTAAAGAAAAGCGCCACCCTTTCTGGGTGGCGCTTTTTGGTTGAAGCGTCCCTACTATCTGCGCTACGCTGCCTAGACGGTGACTAATCGGTGACTTCCCGAAGCTAGAGTCTCGCGAAAGTTACGGACAAGCAGTACGCACCGAACCTGCAAAGCAGGTGATGTTTGCTTCGCCAGCTTCTTGGAGTAAATGTCACGAAGCTAAATCCTGACAAAGTTACGGACAACAGCGATTCCAAGCAGGAAGCAGCACACCAGAATGACGCACCACATCATGATTGTGGCCCTGCGACCCAGGACCTGCGGTGAAAGTCCTGCTTTTCGTCTCCGGATACCCCGGTACGAGACGGTGACAGCGAACAGGCTGAGCAGCATCCCGAGAGGATAGGTAAAGTGATTGATGTTCCGGTAGAGCCAGGTCATGGTGTCCTCTCCTTAGAACGGGCATCCCATGATGGCATGTCCAGCGCCCCAGCCACCGACCATAACGCCTCCGGAGAGCACGAACGTACCCCAGAATCCCATCATGAGGACAGGTGCTGCTCCCGCGGTCATTACGCTCAGGGTGGTGAGGGCTAGGCCTGCAACAAAGATGGCAGCGGAATCCGTCGAGCAGTTATAGC
>CAXUIB010000246.1:0-3294 GCA_964250945.1 uncultured Acidobacteriaceae bacterium | reverse complement strand
AAAACGGCCATGAGACCTGTTCCTTCGCTATACACCTACAGGAAAACCGCTCTAGCGATCCGGCCGGATGCCCGTCGATCGCTTCTCCCACAGCTTGACGAACTTCCAGTGAACATACACCGCATGGTTCAGGTGAAAGATAAACCCCTCCGCGCCATCGAGAAAACCTGCGCGAAAGAGGTAATTTTTCAGGAAATTACCGAGCGGGTTCAGCACGGAAAGCGCTAGAATCCACGCGCGGGGAGTGGTCTGGTGCTTGCGCAACAGCGGCTCGGCCGTGCCTGTGCTGTACTCGTTCATGTGGTCGAGGTACATGGCAAAGTCGGGGTAGCCGAAGTGCTCCAGGTGGTTGCGCAGGATGCCTTTGTGCTCGGAAAACTGCGGCGTTCCGTGCGGTCCCGCCCCCTCCTCAACCATCGCGGCGCCGCGCCGAAAGAGCCGGAGCTTGGTGTCTGGAAAGAGGCCGCCGTGGCGCATCCAGCGCGTCAGAAAAAGATTGAGACGCGGAATCCAGAAGGCGTTGTGCGTGGGGTCCCGGACGGCCTGCTGAATCTCTTCGGCGAGCGCCGGCGTCACCACCTCGTCGGCGTCGAGCAGCAAGATCCAATCGCCCGTGCACTGCCGGATCGCCACGTTCTTCTGTTCCGCGTGTCCACGGAAGTCGCGATTGAACGTGTGTTTCGCGCCAAAGGAGCGCGCGATCTCGGGCGACCGGTCCACCGACCCCGAATCGACGATCACGATCTCGTCCACCCAGCGGAGGGCTTCGAGCGTGCGCGGCAGATTCTTCTCCTCGTTCGTCGCGATCATCGCCACCGACACCGTCGGTCGTCCAGCGCGAAAGACAGGTCCCGCAACCGCCCCCGGCAGCGTACCGGTTGTGTCCTCAGGCATGGGAAGCAGGCTCTGGATCAGCAAACAAAGTAGCCTTCGCGGTGCTCTGAGCGCGCTCCGGCTCCGCCCCCAGCCTGCCAATACGGTCGATCAGGTCGTTCTGCTCGGCGATCGATTCCGCCCCGATCGTCATCGAGTCGAGCAGCCCCGACCCAAGCGCGTACCGCAGCGCCTCGTCGGTCCGGTTGCGCAGTGCCCCTTCAGCCAGGATCTTCATCCCGACGACACCCTTGCCCCCCGCCCGCATCTCGCGGATCACACCCGAGACAACCTCGGGCGACGCATCCATACGCTTGCCGATCGGGTTCAGGCGCACCAGGTCGATCTCCACCCACTCCGACCGAGCCGCGGCCCGAAGCGCGGCGAGCGAGTGGCAAGAGCATCCGTGCGCCCGAAGCACGCCCTGCGCCTTCAGCTCCGAGAGCACGTCCATCACAGGCCGGTACCGCTCCGTCCAGTCCGGCTCGACGACGCAGTGCATCAACAGCACGTCGATCGTGTCAGTCCCGAGCTCCCGGCGAAATCGATCCACCTCGCCGCGAACTTCTTTCGGATCGCGCGACATCGTCTTCGTGAGTACGGTGACCTCCGCCCGGCTCATGTGCCGCAGCGCCCGCCCGACCTGCGCGTGTGTCCCGTACGAATCCGCCGTATCGATGAACCGTAAACCGCGGTCGTAGCCGTTGCGGAGAATCCGCTCCAGCCCATCGCCGGGCAGAGCCGCTTGCCGCGACTGACCGTGCCTGGTATGCGACCCCGTACCCATCGCCAGGAGTGTCGTCCGGATGCCGGTCCGGCCGAGCGCCACCGTCTCGGTCGCAGAAAAGGCTCGCGCGAGCGGCGCGGCCGCGACGGGGCGGCGAAAAAGACTCTTGAGGGCGTTGGTCAGCATACGTGTCTGTCGGCGGTCGTCTCGCGGGCCGGGTACCTCCAATAAGAATACGTCCACTCCGTCACTCACCGCAGACCGCGTCACAGCAGGCACAAATAATGCCTCCCGAACCATGCGAGGTACCCGTCAGAAAGCAGCCGTCGAACGGAGAAACTTGATGGGAAAATCGGAGAGACGGCACCGGATCGAAATTCACCTCCACACACTCGACCTCCCGATTCACCTATCCTCGTACCCCGATCTCCGAACGCCAAAGGAGCCCTGCCCTCATGCCGAACCTCTCTGCCGACGACGATCTCCGCATCCTCTACCACGACGAGATCCCGCGAGGCGCGCGGATCAAGGTGATCGGCGTCGGCGGGGGCGGCAACAACGCCGTCAATCGCATGATCGCGGCGCACGTCGAAGGCGTAGAATTCATTGCCGCAAACACGGACGCGCAGGCGCTCCAACTCTCGAGCGCCGCCGTCAAGCTGCAGCTCGGCGTTAAGCTGACCAGCGGCCTCGGCGCAGGCGCCAACCCCGACATAGGCCGCCGCGCCGCGCTTGAAGACTCGGACAAAATCCTCGAAGCGCTCGAAGGCGCCGACATGGTCTTCGTCTGCGCCGGTCTGGGCGGAGGAACGGGCACCGGCGCAGCTCCGGTCATCGCGTCGCTCGCCAGCGAGATGGGCGCGCTGACCGTCGCCGTCGTCACGCGGCCGTTCTCGTTTGAGGGCAAGCGCCGCATGATCCAGGCCGAGCGCGGCATGCAGGAGTTGCTCGAATCCGTCGACACTGTCATCGTCATCCCCAACGAAAAGCTGCTCGCCGTCGCCAAGGACGCCGGCTTCTTTGAGAGTTTCCGCATCGCCGACGACGTCCTCCGCCAGGGCGTGCAGGGCATCTCGGACATCATCACCATTCCCGGAGTCATCAACCGCGATTTCGCCGACGTCAAGACGACCATGGCCGGCATGGGGTACGCCGTCATGGGAACCGCGCTGCGCTCCGGCCCGAACCGCGCCAGCGAGGCCGCCATGGCCGCCATGGCGTCGCCCCTGCTTGAGGCCGGAGCGATCGACGGCGCGCGCGGCATCCTGATCAACATCACCGGTTCGAACTCACTCAAGCTGAGCGAAGTCAACGAGGCCTCCAGCCTCATCCAGAACGCCGCGCACGAAGACGCCAACATCCTCTTCGGCGCCGTGCAGGACGAAAGCATGGGCGACGATGTCAAGATCACCGTCATCGCGACCGGCTTCCGGCAGGAGGGCGACATGGCCCAGCGGCGCGAGCGCATGCTGGCCGAGGCCACCCTCCCCGGCATCCGCTATGAGGTTCCGGTCGCCCCGCGCGTCGTCCGGCCTCAGGCCTCCGCACCGGCCGCGGCAGTCCCCCCTTCTCCCGTGCCGTCCCGTCCACCGGCCCCCACTCCGGCCGTGGTGTTCGAACAGGGCCTGGAGCCCCAACCCACCCAGCCTACTCGGACCCAGCCTGCGTTCTCCCCCGCCGCGGAGGTTACGCCG
>CAXUIB010000245.1:0-3297 GCA_964250945.1 uncultured Acidobacteriaceae bacterium | reverse complement strand
GCTGCGGATGACGCACCTGGCCGAGGGGGCCAGCCTGAGCAGGAGTGGCCTGTCCCGCGTGGTGGACGTCCTGGAGCACCAGCGCCTGGTCCGGCGCAGGCCCGATGCCGAGGACGGCCGCGCGGTCGTCGCCACCCTCACCACGCACGCCAGCAGCCCCAACCCCGCGATCTTCTGCGGCCCGCTCACCCTTACCGCCCAAATCGGCGGCACCGGCGTCCCACCCACCGGCTCTGTCACCTTCCAGGACGGCTCCACCGTCCTCGGCACAGGCACCGTCACCAACGGCGCTGCCACCCTCACCACCTCTACCCTCACCCCAGGCCAGCACGTCCTCGTCGCCATCTACAACGGCGACACCGACCACGTCACCAGCACTTCGACGCCGCTGCTCGAGAGCGTCCAGCAGCGCACCACTGTCTCGCTCACATCGAGCGCCAACCCGGCCCTCGCCGCCAACGCCGTCACCTTCACCATCGCCGTCAACGCCGGCACCGGCACGGTCACGCCCACCGGCTCCGTCACTCTGCTCGACGGCTCCACCAACATCGGCACCGCGATCCTCAGCGCGACCGGCGCCGCAACCTTCAGCCTCAACAACCTCAGCGTCGGCCAACACTCCCTCACCGCCACCTACACCGGAGACGGCCAGAACTTCGCCGGCACCTCCCCGGTCCTCACCGAAACCGTCGGCCTCCACACCTCCACGGACGTCCTCACCGTCTCCTCCGCCACCGTCGTCCAGGGCCAGCCGCTCACCCTCGTTGCCACCCTCGGCGGTGACGCGCCCGTCCCGCCGTCCGGATCCATCGTCTTCAGCGCCGCCGGAACCACCCTCGGCACCGCCACCCTCAACGCCTCCGGCATCGCCACCCTCACCGTCACCCCCGCGCTCGGCCCCTACAGCATCATCGCCACCTATCAGGGCGACTCGCTCTACAAAGGCTCCGTCTCCGCCGCCGTCTCCACCACCGTCATCGAGCCCACCCACTTCACCATCACCCTCACCCCCAACACCATGAGCCTGCAGAGCCGGCAGCACAACACCGTCCAGCTCTCCTTCAGCTCCGTCCAGGGGTTCACCGACACCCTCGCCCTCGGCTGCGTCGGCCTGCCAAACGCCGCCACCTGCACCTTCAGCAGCGACCACGTCACCCTCGCCTCCGATGGCAAACAAACCGTCAGCCTCACCATCGACACCGGCTCGCCGCTTACAGCCGGCGGCCTCGCCCAAAACAAAACCCCGGCCCTCTCCGGCATTGCCCTCTCGATCCTTCCGGGAGGCCTGCTCCTCGGTCTCACCCTCCGGCGCTCGCAAAAAACCAGAAAACTCCTCGGCAGCCTCCTGGCCCTCCTTGTCTTCGCAGTCTCGATGGCCGTCTCCGGCTGCGGCGGCCTCCAGGTGAACGGAACCGCCCCCGGCTCCTACACCTTCAACGTCACCGCGATCGGCAGCCAGACCGCCGCCACCCAGTCCGCTCCCATGACCCTGACCGTGACCCAATGACAAGAGCCATCCTGAGATCGGCGATACCGCCCCCTGCCCTCGGTCTGCTCCTCTGCCTTTTCGTGCTGGGAACAGCAGACCGGAGCTCGCACGCCCAGGCCACGCCGACCGCCACCGGTCCAGGCGGATACATCAGCGTCGGCGGCGGCGTCTCGTACTACCAGGCCGACTACGGCAAGCGCGACCTCGGCGGCTACATTGTCTACGCCGACCTGAACCGCACCAACCGTCTCGGCCTGGAGTTCGAAGCTCGCCTCCTCCATCATCACGAAGAGGTCGGCACCTACGAGGAAACCTACCTTATCGGCCCCCGCCTCGCCCTCGGTCGGCGCTGGTTCAACCCGTACGCAAAACTCCTGATTGGCGAAGGCCGCTTCCACTTCCCCTACAACTACGGCGAGGGCACCTACCTGACACTCGCCCCCGGCGCAGGCCTCGATGTCCCCGTCGGCAAGAGCCGCCTCACCCTCCGCCTCATCGACTTCGAATACCAGAGCTGGCCCAACTTCACCTACGGTGGCCTGAACCCGTACGGCGTCAGCGCCGGGCTCTCCATCCGCGTCCGCTAGAGCCGGTTCTCCTGTAGGTGTATAGCGAGAACATAGACCTCATGGCCGTTTTCCCCAATGAAAACGGCGCTCCCACACTCTATCCGACTCACAGGGACAGGAAACCGCTCTAAGGTGAAGGCGGCTCCGCCTTTGAGGACCGAGGGGTGCGGGATCTTCCGTTCGCGGCCTGCTTCGCCGCCGCTTTCTCGGAAGATCTCTCCGATTTGGCCGAGCTGCCGTTCCCGGTGGCTGTGCCGGCCGAGCTGCCGTTTTGGCCGCCCGCGTAGAGCGAGATTGTGTCGTCTGTCGGTGAGTTTTTGACGGCGCCGGAGGATCGCTTGCCGGCAGTCGTCTCAGGGGCCGAGGCGGACGTGGGCTCTGGCGCGGCGATCTTTCCGGCCGTCTGTTGCGACAGTTTGGCGAGCTTGGCGGAGTGGGTTGCGAAGAGCTTCTCAATGGCTTGGAGAAGAAGGCGCGTGTGCGTCGCCTTTACGAGTACCTTGTCCGGGCCGACCCCGTTCCAATCCTCTTCGTCGTCCGGAAATGCGGTGAGCAGAGCGACTGCAGGGTGGTACGGCGCGGTTCGGGCGGCCTGGATGACCTCTGCGCCAGCGGCATCGTTTTCCATCCGCATATCCGTAATGATCATGTGGAACTGACGCGCTCGAATCTTGGCTTTGCCTTCTCGCGCCGATGCCGCCGTTTCGACGTCGAAGCCGCTGATCTCGAGCACAGCCTTCATGGTCAGGAGAACAGCAACTTCATCGTCGACCAGGAGAATCCGTCGTTTCATTCCAATCCTTTCGATGGGACCCGCATCCAACACTATACCGTGCAGGGGACGCGACGACGCTTCGCACGGGCAAAGATGCCGCGGGCTGGCAGTTACCAGATGGTATACTTCGGTTCTGTCGCTCACCGCTGTATGAGCCTAATCAACCCTGTTTAACCGAAATACATGGCCTGCAAAAGCAGGCTGTGGAGGTACCGATTCCACCGATCGACAAGCGCGCCGCCAAGTCCTTTATCCGTACAAATGAACGCATTCGCGCGCGCGAGGTTCGCGTGATCGATGAGAACGGCGAGCAGCTGGGCGTTATGCCGCCTTTTGAGGCTCTGAAGATGTCACGCGAGCGGTCGCTCGATCTAGTGGAGATCTCGCCAAACGCCGTCCCTCCCGTCTGCAAGATTCAGGACTATGGCAAATTCCTGTACGAGAAAGATAAAAGCGACCGGGCC
>CAXUIB010000244.1:0-3299 GCA_964250945.1 uncultured Acidobacteriaceae bacterium | reverse complement strand
GTGGTGACGACGGGGCGGTATATCACGATCTGGAAGAAGCAGGCGGATGGCGAGTGGAAGGTGCTGATGGATGCGAGCGCGGACGAACCGGCGGCGGTGGGGGAGTGCTGCACGCTGCCGAAGCCGTGATTTGGGCCTGATCTGGGCATTGATTTGACTTTGATCTGGCCCTGGTTCTGGTCTGGCCCTGGTTGGGCGTCTTCTCCCCCAAACGGGGCAGTGTGCGTCTGGGGGCGGAACTCCTATCATGGGGACGCCCTGCATGAACGCCCTTCTGGTCAAGGACGAAGCTCTTCGGATCGAGGCCCTCAATCAATATGAGGTGCTCAACTACACGCCTGACCCTGTTTTGGACGATCTTTGCCTGCTGGCGGCGCAGGTGTGCGACGTACCGATGGTGGCGGTATCGCTGATTGGGGCGGACCGCATCTGGCTGAAGAGCCGTGTGGGCATCGGTGTGACGGAGCTTCCGCTGGGGAGCACGCCGTGCGAGAGCACGATTTTGGGAGACACGCTGTACGAGCTGTCGGACGTGCGGCAGGACCGCGATTTTTCGCAGAGGGGTCTGCGGGTGGATGGGATCAGCGTTCGATTTTATGCGGGCGCGCCTTTGACGACGCCGGGCGGCATCAGCATCGGGGCTTTGGCGGTCTTTGATCTCCGTCCTCGGCGGCTGACGGTGGCGCAGGGGGAGGCTCTGACGATCTTGAGCCGGCAGGTGGTGCAGCGGCTGGAGTTGAACGGCCGCATTCGGCAGATTGATCGGGCGGCCCGAGCCCGGCAGAGGGTGGAGAGCGCCCTGACGGTGGAGCGGAACTTTGTTTCCGCGGTCTTGGATACGGTGGGCGCTCTGGTGGCGGTGTTCGATACGGCTGGTCGGATTGTGCGGTTCAATCGTGCGTGCGAGATTGCGTCCGGCTACGACTTCAACACGCTGGTTGGGAGGTATGCGTGGGACAAGTTGATTCCGGAGGAGGACGTTGCGGAGGCGGTGGAGACGTTTGAGCGGTTGCGGTACTGCCGGCTGCCGGTGGCGTTTGAGAATCGCTGGCTGAACCGGGACGGGTCGTTGCGGAGGATCGCCTGGTCGGCGACGGCGCTGTTCGATTCGCAGTCGGAGGTGACGTTTATTATCGCGACCGGGATTGACGTGACGACGCAGAGGGCGGCGGAGGCCACGCTGCGGGAGAGCGAGGCGCGGTACCGGCAGTTTGTGGAAGGTTCGCTGGGGATGGTTTGCACGCACGATCTCGAGGGCAAGGTACTTTCGGTGAACCGGCACGGGGCGGAGACGATTGGGCGAACGGTGGAGGATCTGGTGGGCCACTCGCTGGCTGAGTTTATGCGGCCGGAACAGATGTCTGCTTTGAAGGCGTATTTGCGCGACATGGTTCAGAACGGCGAGTCGCAGGGGCTGTTTCACCTTTCTCACCGGAGCGGCGAGACTCGGGTGATTGCGTATCGGAACAAGCTGATCGACGTCGCGGGGCGGGACCGGTATGTGCTTGGATTCGGCGTGGACATCAGCGAGCAGGTGCGCGCGGAAGGCCGTCTGCGGGCGTTGATTCGCGAGTCCAATTCGATCTTGGAGTCGGTGGGCGACGGCATCTACGGCCTGGATTTGAAGGGCAATGTTACGGTGGTGAACTCTGCGGCGGCGCAGATGTTGGGATACAAGCCGCAGGAGATGATGGGCCGCAACATGCACCAGCTGATTCATCACACGAAGGCGGATGGAACGCCGTATGCGGCTGAGGAGTCGCCGGTTCAGCGGACGATTACGGAGCTGGCGACGGTGCGTGTGGGGGATGAAGTTTTCTGGCGCAAGGACGGTACGTGCATCCCTGTGGAGTACGTTGCGCGGCCGCAGATTGAGTCAGCGAGCGACGGTTCGGACGGCAAGGCTGTGGGTGTGGTGATTGCGTTTACGGACACGACGGAGCGGCGCGCGCTGGACAAGATGAAGGACGAGTTTATTTCGACGGTGTCGCATGAACTGCGGACGCCCCTGACGTCGCTGCGAGCGGCTCTGGGTCTGGTGACGGGAGGCGCTTTGACGGCGCGTCCGGAGAAGATGCGGCAGATGCTGGAGATTGCGTTGGGCAACACGGACCGGCTGGTTCGTCTGGTGAACGACATCCTGGATCTGGAGCGGATTTCGAGCGGCAAGTCGGACCTGCAGCTGATGTTGTCGCGGGCGGAGGATCTGCTGGAGCGGGCGGCTTCGTTGCAGCAGGCAGCGGCGACGAAGGCGGAGATTCAGATCAGCTGCAAGGGGGAGGATGTGGAGGTTTGGGCGGACCCGGACCGGATTTTGCAGGCGCTGACGAACCTGATCTCGAATGCGATCAAGTTTTCTCCGGCGGGCAGCAAGATTGAACTGGCGGCAAGGCGGATCGATGAGGCGGAGGCGGAGATCGAGGTGACCGATCATGGCCGGGGGATTCCGGCGGACAAGCTGGAGCACATTTTTGAGCGGTTTCAGCAGGTGGACGCGTCGGACTCGCGCACGATGGGTGGAACGGGGCTGGGGCTGGCAATCTGCCGGTCGATTATTACGCAGCACAACGGTCGGATCTGGGCGACGAGCGAGCCTGGGGAGGGGACGACGTTTCACTTTACGTTGCCGACGCAGCCGAGTGTGAAGCTGCGTTAGGCTTGGCATCACGGTGACCAGTCCTCGCAGATGAGGCCTGGGACTCGCTCAAACTCTCGAAGGTTCGCCGTCACCAGTGTCAATTTATTTTGGAGTGCCTGTCCCGCGATCAAGACGTCGTATGGTCCGATGGGAGTGCCAGCGAGACGCAGAGCAGAGCGAAGGCGGGCCGCTTCCTGGGCGTCCTCACGCGTATATTCCAGGACCGAGAAGTGAAGGGTGGCCAACTTTCTGAGATTGCTTTCTACGCGGGCGCTCTTGTATGCGCCGAAGTAGAGCTCATGCAGCACCACCGACGATGTGGTCAGGTCCTGCTGGGGACGGCTCATGATTGCCGCCGCGACGTGTCCACCAGGTTCGTTCAGGCTGGCGATGATTACATTGGAATCGAGTAAATACCGCATCAGGAGAACAGCTTATCGAGCTCGGGACGTTCCTGCTGTGGCACCTCTTCTTCGACGGCGGCTACCATGTCGTCGTCGAATCTGACGCCCTTGGCACGAAGGTCGCGTAGCCAATCCCAACCGTCGTTGACTGGCTCAAGGACGACGGAAGAGCCGGATTTGCGGATGCGAACTTCGGTGCCTTCGAAGCGGAACTCTTTGGGGAGGCGGACGGCCTGGCTTCGCCCGTTCTGGAAGAG
>CAXUIB010000243.1:0-3303 GCA_964250945.1 uncultured Acidobacteriaceae bacterium | reverse complement strand
CTAAGTACCGGTCCCCCATCTTCGCAGCAATTTTGAAGCTGACATGGAGAAGCTGGCGAAAACTCGGGTTATACAAGGGATCTTTCACCTCGTTCCGCAGAGCGCCCGTGAACTGTTCTTCCGACCACCGTTCGACCGTTTCTACTTTTGGCAGATGCGCACGATCGATGTTGAGAACGGTCGCGTACGGAGCCGTCAACTCGTCGATGCGCGCGTATGCCTCGCGGTAGATCTCCTTGGCGATCCAGAGGCCGTCGCCTCCACTCTCCGCGAGCGCTCCAATCTCCTCAAGCCACGTGGTTCCGGCGGTTTTGAGATGCACGCCCGCACCCAGGTCCCGCATCGCGTGGTGCATCACCGGGTAGATCGAGAACTTGTCCGATCCCGAGTGAACGCTGAACTTCAGATTCTCGGGCAAGGTGTACCGCTCAACAGCATAGGCGATCGCGGCGCTATCGTCGCGGAACTCGGTGGCAAACTGTGCGACCTCTCCCACATAGTCGACACCTTTGTTGAAGCGCCCCGGGAACTTCGGCGCGATCGTCTGAATCGGAATGCGTTCATCCGAAATGGCTGCAAGGATGATGAGCAATTCCATCGGCGTCTGGGGCGAATCAGTCTCGTCCATCGAGATCTCAATCACAAACTGCGGCAGCGTCACTCGCTCACTCACTTCCATTCGCCTCGATGCTCGACATTGAACTGCAGAGCCGCTCCAGCATACCTGACGTCTGCTAGCCGCGACCTGCAAACACTGTGCACCCTACTACAACCGCCCCTCGTACGCCCACAATCCCAGCCCAGGATGGGAGATGTAGAAGATCTCTTCTCCGTCGACAAGGTTCCAACCGTCCTGAAGCGCTTCTGGCTGGTACTTCTCTGCCATCCGCACTAGGTCCGCGTACCCGTATCCCGCGTGTTGGATTTCGTCTCGCGTGAGGTGGCCGGGGGCGTAGGTTATGCGGAAGCGGCCTTCGCTCGAACCGTGGATCAGGTGAGCGGCGGCGCTTAGGTTGGCGGCTAGCTCCGAATCCGCCTTGACGGCAGCGAGGGTCTCGGGGATTCCCTTGTAGCCGTGTCGGCGGATGAGGCGGTCGATCGTCGGGTCCTCGCCAAACTCGTGGACGCCGGGCGCGAGCACGATGAGTTCGCCACCGTCGGCCATCGCCATGCGCGTGCGATAGACGCTCTTGTTGCCGAGCCAGGTCGACCGGAACTCGCCCGGATCGAGGTACACCACGGCTTTGGCGATCTCGCGGTCGAGTTTGACGAAGTTGCACTCGAGGCTGAGAGCCGCGGCACGGTCGAAGCACACCGTGTCGTCGCCGATAAACAGACCGCGAAGGACGAGCTTCCCTTCCCTGTTCTTCGCGACGACTGTCAATATGTACAGCACTTGAGGAAGCTGGCCGCCGAAGTTTTTGCTGGCGTAGTTGAGGACCTGGCGGACGGGGGTGTCGGCGCGGCCCATCATGCGTTCCATGCCGTAGACCGCGCCCAGGAAGTGCGAGCGATGGATGCCGAGGACGCCGCCGGTGCCGATGAAGATGTTCTTGTTGCCGTTGGCCATGCCGACGACTTCGTGGGGAACCACTTGCCCGATCGAGAGGATCAGGTCGTGGCCGCCGTCGCGCAGGAGCTGATTGACCTCCGCCGGCCAAGTGTAGCTGAGCTTGCCCTCGCTGACTTTTTCGATGAAGCTGCTCGGCACCTCCCCCAGGGTGACCACGTCGTCGCGCCAGTTGTGAGGGCGGAAGAGGCGGCGGGGGGTGGAGTTGAACATGATGGCTATGTCGCCGTCGGACATGGGCTTGTGGGTGCCCAGGGCGGGGAGGATGTCGGTGAGGCGGTCTCCCAGGAACTCGGCGGCGAGCTCGGTGAGGCGGCCGGCTCGGGAGTGGAGGCGGGTGATGTCCGGGGGAACGATGAGGACGCGTTTGCGGTCGGGGAAGGCGGCGAGGGCGGTGAAGATGTGCTCCCGGAGCTCCGTGTCTGAGATCTCGGCGGTGCTGGAGCCTGTGCTGAGGAGGAGGCTCATGACCTCCCGATCGTAAACCCTGGTGCTACTCGGCGGTGGCGAGGGACATCTGGTGCCGGACGTCGGAGCCCCGGACCCAGAAGATGACGTCTTCGGCGATGTTGGTGGCGTGGTCGGCGGCGCGCTCGAGGTTGCGGGAGATGATGATGGCGCTGAGGGCCTGGCTGCTGAAGACGGGGTGCTGCTGCATGACGGCGACGAGTTCGGTCTGGACGGCGCGGTTGAGGTCGTCGACCTGGTCGTCGAGTTCGAGGACGGATTCGGCCAGCTCCGCGTCGGCTTCGAGCAGCGCCTGGATGGCTCGGCGGATCATGATGCGGACCTTTTCGCCCATGTCGGGGATGTCGATCGGAAGTGCGATGGACGGGAGGTCGCGCAGGCTTTCGGCGCGTTGGGCGATGTTGTGTGCCTGGTCGCCGATGCGCTCGAGGTCGCCGTTGATTTTGATGACGGAGAGGATAAAGCGGAGGTCGATGGCCATGGGCTGCTCTTTCGCGAGGAGGTCATGGGCCATCTGGTCGACGTCGCGCTCGGCGGCGTTGATGGCGGCCTCGATCTCCCCCACGTGGGAGCAGAGGCTCATGTCGCCGGTGAGGTAGGCTTCGAGCGAGAACTCGAGCGCCTGCTGGGAGAGGGCGGCCATGGCGAGGAGCTTGTCCTTGAGGGCGACGAGCTGTTGCTGGAAGTTGATGCGCGGCATGGCGGCGGGGCCCCTGATCCGATCTGTTTTGCTATTGTGACGGAACCGCAACAAGATCGCGTGAAAATATGCATGCAGATGCGAGGTTTGCGCCGTTCGGGTCGGGGGGTATCACCCTCCCCACTCCCCCGGTTTTGGTGCAAAATCTTCGATCCAAAGACTTTAGGTCAGGACCGGGGTATGCTCGCTAACCGAAAAGTCCCGTTTTTGTACCCTGGGTGGTATCCAAAATCTTCCATCGATTGAAGTTAGGGGTACAGGAATTGCTGAAACGGAGCTGCGGGTTGCTTGCTCTGATTCCAGTTTAGCGGTTCCGGTGGGGAGTTGCGCCACGGTTTCTGCAGGTAGCGGAGCGGAGATTCCCTTCGGGAATGACGACCAGAGGGGCAAGGGCAAAGGCAGAAGCAAGGGCGGAAGCAGATTCCCTTCGAGAATGACAACCGGAAGGACGACGGCGGCTAGTTGCCGTAGGCGGCTAGTTGCCGTAGAGGTGGAGGGTGCGGGCGACGGCGGTGGCGACCTCTCCGCGGAGGGTGGAGATGGGGGTGCCGGCGTGGGGGTGGAT
>CAXUIB010000242.1:0-3330 GCA_964250945.1 uncultured Acidobacteriaceae bacterium | reverse complement strand
CCTTCTCGACCGCCGCATCGAACACCCGCTGCGAAGCCCGCCAAATATCCCGCCCCGTCCCATCGCCCTCGATAAACGGAATCACCGGCGTGTCCGGCACCGCATACTTCCCGTCGCTATACCCAATCGCCCGCCCATCCACCGGCACACGGATCCCGTTGTAACTCTCCTGCATCGCGCAATCCCCTCAGTCGTAGAAGTCGATCCAGCCTACCATCGCATTAAAACCGCTGGCAACGCAGCCGTTCCGTGGCTTCCATCAAAACCGTCCCCGCCAAGGTTTCGCTTTCCTAATCACCGCTCATCAGGCAGGATGACCTGGGAGGAACTGCATGCGAATCGGCGCGAGAGACCTTGTCCGCGTCGCTCGAACTCACCGTCACCGTCTGCGTCACGATGTAGCGGCTGCCCTTCTCCTCATTCCCGTCAAACTCGTTGGTCTGCCTGTCCATCACCCTGATCTGGCCGACGTTGATCTCGCCCCCGCTGATCCCCTGGTCCGCGAAAACTTCAACACTGCGCCCTGTCCTCTTCACTCTTCGCAAACACACTCGAAAGATCGTTGCCCGCCGTCTTGAAGCTAACCGCCCAGATCGCCCGGTCCGACTTCACCGTCCGCTCCACCAGACCCTCCACCGTCACATAGCGATCGGCCATCTTCATCGCCCTGATCTCAGAGCCAAGAATCCACCCGCCCGCAATCAGACCCAGCGTCAGACACCCACCCAGCGCCAGCGCCGGCAACAAAAACTCCCTCGATCGAACGTCGTTCATCCCCGACCTCACAGACGGGACCAGAATCACCCGGCACGGCTCCGGAGGTCAATCGATTTCTGCACCCAGCAAGGACGGGACATCTGAAAGCCCTCCGCTGATTACTGGAGCATGGCGAAAGAACTCTTACTACTTGGCGGTCACGCCCAACTTGCGCGACAGATAGGTCGCTTGGACGAGACCGAGACGAACCAGCCGGGCCTGGATCGCTCCTCGTGTACGGTCATGATTCTGGGCAATGGCGCGGAAAGTCGCATGCGCAGCAAACTCAGCCCGAAGCTCCTCATCTTCGGCTCGAGTCCAGGGTCGCCCCGCTCGCGCTCGCTCAGCTTGCCCTGTCACTCCCTCGTTCAGACTTCTTTCACTCCGCAGAGCTTCCAGCACGGAAAACAAAGCGCGAATAACACTCGCTTCATGGACGACCTGCGACGAGGAAAGCGGCTCGCCGGTCTCCGGATGCAGACCGTGGGCGAGTTGCTCGATCACCCTGCGGTGCTGAGCAAATAACTGTTGTCGGCTAGGTTCCAAACTCACAAGCTAAGCTCTCCGTTTCGCATCGCTACGGATCACTCTAGCAAAAGGAGCAGGCGCTCTCTCTGGCGAGAAAGCGCCTGTGTCTGCAACTTTCGAAGAACGTCCAGTCCCAGCCCCTAAAACCTCCCCCACAACATCTGGTTATAAACATCATGATGAAACTGCACCTCGGGCGCCTTCACAATCGTCCCCAGCAGCTTCGCGCACCGGTCCGCCGAAGCCTCCTTCAGATCCGCGTACCGCCCCTTCACATCCTCCCCTAACAGCTTGGTCGTCCACGGCGCCGCGCGGAAGCTGTCCAGCGCCTTGTACACATTGTCCGGCAAGTACCTCTGCGCCTGCCGCAGGTTCTCGATCTTCGCCGTCTCGCCCTCCAGCCCGCTCCGAAAAATCGAATACAGCACCAGGTACGGATTCGCGTCCGGTCCAACCGACCGCACCTCCACCCGCGCCGACTTCTCATTCCCAATCGGAATCCTGACCATCGACCCGCGATCCGTCGCCGAAGCCTTGATCTGGTTCGGCGCCTCAAAGTGCGGATCAAGCCGCCGATACGCATTCACGCTCGCATTCAACAACAGGCAAAGCTCGTCGCCATGCGTCAAGATCCGATCCACAAACTCCCACGCCATCCCCGAAATCTTCTCCACCCCCGCCGGATCCCAGAACAGATTCTTCCCGTCCTTCGTAATCGAGATGTTGGTGTGCATCCCGCTCCCGTTCACCCCCACCACCGGCTTCGGCAAAAAGCTCGCCGTCATCCCCATTTGGGTGGCGACTTGTCTACAGATCAGCTTGTACAGCTGAATCTGGTCCGCCGCCGCAACCACCTCGCCATACGTGTAGTTGATCTCAAACTGGCTCGGCGCCACCTCCGGGTGGTCCTTCTCGTTCTCAAACCCCATCGCCCGCTGCACCTCCGCCGCCACATCGATAAAGTCGCGCAACGGATCCCCAGGCAGCGAGTGGTAGTACCCACCCTTGTTCACAAACTCAAACGTCCCCGTCTCGAGAAAATTCTGCTCCGCATCCACGCCGTCGAACAGAAATCCCTCAATCTCATTCGCCGCATTCAGCGTGTACCCGTTCTTGGAGAACTGCTCCTGCGAAAACTGCTTCAAGACCCCGCGAATGTCGGCCGAATACGTCCCTCCATTCTTGTCGATCACCTCGCCGAACACCAACACCTTGCCCGCCCCAAACACATCCGCCGGCACCCAGTAAAACGCGCTCCAGTCCAGCCCCAGCCGAAGATCGCTCTCCCGCTGCGCCGTAAACCCGCGAATCGACGACCCGTCAAACGTCAGGTTGTCGTAGCTCTTAACCAGAAACTTCGCGTCATAGTCCAGCATGTGCAGACGCCCCTCAAGATCGCTGAACAGCACCGTCACCGCCTTCACCCCAGGCGTATCCGTCAGGTACTTCAGCCGCTCCTCCTGCAGCTGTTCCATCGGCACGCGCTTCTTCCGCTGATCCTTGGCCGCGAGGTTCAGATCCTCCAACTCGGCATACGACAGTTCAACAAAATCGCGAAACTCCCTCATGAAATGCTCCTCTGAAAAAAACAACGGACAAAGTTGAGATACACGGCTCCCAAAAACCGAAAGAGGAGAGAGCCGGTAAAAACCTGAATTAGGGATGTCGGGTAAACAAAGCAACTCGCCACGAACACACAAGCCGCTTTGTGAGTTCACGGTAACAGATTGCGAGCCCCAGTCAAAGCACTTCCCAGGCCATGGTCGAAACAACGTGGAACGGAGACGGTCTGTGCACAGCCCTGACCCCAGACTCAGATACGGCTGAAAGTCCGCCTACAAACTCCCCCACCCGTGGTACACTTAGTCACATCGAGGTGACCAATGTCGCACGCAGCCCGCCTCACAAAACAAGATTCTCCCTCCGCCAGCCTCTCACTCGCCAAGGCAAAAGCCACCCTCTCCGCCGTCGTCAGCACCGTCGAGCAGAAACGCACCCCCATCACTATCCTCCGACGAGGCGTCCCTGTAGCGCAGATCATCCCCT
>CAXUIB010000241.1:0-3396 GCA_964250945.1 uncultured Acidobacteriaceae bacterium | reverse complement strand
CCCCTTCCCCATCTCCCTCAAAGAGCACGGCGTCGACTTCCTCATGGAGCACCGCCACCTCTGGCTCCGCACCCCCCGCCAGTCCGCCATCCTCCGCGTCCGCGCCACCATCATGCGCGCCGCGGCCGAGTACTTCGATACCCACGGCTTCATCCGCACCGACCCGCCCATCCTCACGCCCAACGCCTGCGAAGGCACCTCCGAACTCTTCGAAATGGACTACTTCGACGACAACAAGGCCTACCTCACCCAGTCCGGCCAGCTCTACATCGAAGCCACCGCTCTCGCCCTCGGGAAGGTCTACTCCTTCGGCCCCACCTTCCGCGCCGAAAAATCCAAAACCCGCCGCCACCTCACCGAGTTCTGGATGGTCGAACCCGAAATGGCCTACGCGGACCTCGACGACCTCATGGACCTCGCCGAGCGATACCTGACCCACATCGTCACCACCGTCCTCCAATCCCACACCGCCGACCTTCAACTCATCGGCCGCGACATCGCCAAACTCCAAGCCATCCTGATTCCTGGCCCCGAAGGAAGCAGCGCAGAACCGAGTGCCCCATCCATGGCAGCTCCATCGTCAGGGGTGGGTTCTTCCAGTGACCCGTCGGGAACTCACGCCGAAGGCCAAGAAACCACACAGAGTGGGTTCCCCCGCCTAACCTACGACCAGGCCCACACCATGCTGGACGCGGCTTACAAAGAAGGCAAAATCGACGCACCCCACACCTACGGCGACGACTTCGGCTCCCCAGACGAAACCTACATCAGCAACCAATTCACCAAACCCGTCCTCATCCACCGCTACCCCGCCGCCATCAAAGCCTTCTACATGCAGCCCGACCCGGCCGACCCCACCAAAGCCCTCTGCGTCGACGTCCTCGCCCCCGAAGGCTACGGCGAAATCATCGGCGGCTCCCAACGCATCGACAGCTTCGACCTCCTCAAACAACGCATCGAAGAGCACCACCTCCCCCTCGCCGCCTTTGAGTGGTACCTCGACCTCCGCCGCTACGGCTCCGTCCCCCACGCCGGCTTCGGCATGGGCATCGAGCGTGTCGTAGCCTGGATCTGCGGCCTCGATCACGTCCGAGAAACCATCCCCTTCGCCCGAACCCTCAACAGGATCTACCCCTAGAAAAGAGATCCTTGTTCAACTCGAAACGGCCCTGGAGCTATCGACAGGTGTCAATCATTCCTGAACCTTTTCACTCGGGCTCGGGAAGAGGTCCTGCGCACTTGCCGGAACCGGCAACTCCCAAGAAGAGACAACCCGCATACCGGCCGCCCGTGCGAACTTGGCCACCTCTTTGTCGTCAGTGAACATCGCATCTACGTTCGCGACTTTAGCAATAGCGACAATTTGACGATCGATCTTCACTTTCTGCCAGGGTGCATCGGCGTCCGCTGGATGTCGTTTGTGCCCTACATTCATCGCCTCTATCTCCATTGAAGCCAGTTCAACGGCGGCTCGTAAGTCAAACGGGCGGAGATACACCGTCGCGAGATTATTAAGGTCAGATAGATAGTTGTTTGCGTCTGCTCCCGCAAACACAAGGAACTCTGCCAGGGCCGGAATAGGAACGATTATGCGGTCACCGCGTCTGTTCCATGTGTCAACAAGTGCCCGCATTCGTTCCGGGATTTGATCGACCACAGCTTTCGTTGCCGGGTCGATAGGAGGCTTTACATCCGGGTGAAGCAACATAGCAAGAAAATTGCTATCCACGGCGTTTGTCAAGCATTTGCCTCGCCGTTGCGTAGCTCTGCTAGGTCTCGCAAGGGATCTTCCCGGCTCTTCCACTCCGCCTGAATACCCTGCAGTCTCCCCATAGCTTCCTCGAGGTCTCTCCGGTCAAGTACATCGAAGCCGTCAACCAAGAACCGGTGCATAATCCATTCCCCCATACGGTTCCGCGTCCATTTGCCTTCACCTCGAACCCTTATAGGCGAAGTAAATAGATGTTTCGCAATGTCGATGGCGATACGCCGCGGGGCATAGATGATGTGGACCTGATCCGCGTCTTGCAGGTGTACGGGGACGTCTTGACGCTCGCCCCCGACCTTGATCGGTATACCTTCAAAGGATCCGCTCTCGGACAACGGCCCGAATTGAACATGATTGGCCGCTTCCCGTCCCGGAAATCTAAGGACCTTCGCGCTCAGTGGATCAACAAGCACACCCGTGGCATTATCTTCAGCAAGTCGCTTGTTCAACTCATGTATTGCCGCGCGCGAGTCGATAGGGTCTTCGCCAACGCGCATCAAGTCAATCCGTTCCCGCACCTTAGGCAGGGCCTCACGATCTACCCTAAGGATAGGCGTCGTGCTTCCTCCCTCAAGTCGGACAAAATGAACGCTCTCCTTTTCTCCGAAAATTCGGGCTATATAACCGAGGTACTCCGCCAACCGCTCGAGCGGAATAGTTTCCGGACTGAATGCGTCGATGTGAAACCTGTATTCTGCGACGTCCTGTTCTTGACTCATCGATCCGTCCCCCATCTTAGGTTAGCAGGACGTTTATAGTTGGTGCCCGTAGTCACTTGACCCCGCTACTGAGGTCATCATGCGTTGGAGTCTCGCTCCTTGATCCGGTCGATGGCCCCGAAACATCCCCCAAAACATCCGGCGACGGAAACCTCCGCCAGCTCGCCGGAAACGCCCCACCCTCCCGATAGCTCGCCAAAAACCGAAACCGCGCAATCTGCCCAGGCGAGACCGGCGCGATCGTCCGTCCCTATTCCAAAACAGCGCCGCCGTCAAAGCTCGGCCACCGCGGCAACCCCGGCCCGTTTGGATCCCCCGTCCGAGCAAAGTTGATCATGTACGCCATCATCAGAGACGACATCGCCCGATCCGCCCGGAGGCAACGTCCCAAACACAAACGAAACGTCCGTCGCATGGGCCGCAACCGGCAAGTACCCAGACGTGTACGTGAACTTGTACCCATACACCGGCGCCTTCCCCGTTCGCCGCTGCAACTCAAGCCACTCCCACGTCTGCTCCGCGATCACCATATCGCCCGCCAGCGCCTCCGCCGATTGCTTCGCCTCCACGTCCGTCCCCGCCGGAGACGGTTCGCGCGGCACGGTCGATGCGGGTCGACTCCGCGGTCGATCCGCCCTCGGGGGCGGCGGTGCGCCCCCGCCCGCGCGCGGCCTTGCCGGGCGGCAATCGGGCGATAGCGGCGCCGCTCCGGGTGCCTGCGGCGAGCTGGACTTCGATGCCGTCCGCAAGCTTGACCTGATAGGACCCCGGCTCGGCCCGTTCGTCGGCGTGGGCGAAGCCGAGGGCGAAGCTCTGGCGGAAGTCGGTGGAGGGTAAGGTGGTGATCGCCGTCGCGACCGGCATCAGGGGCACGTCGCCCGACCCGCCCGCGCATCCCCAGCCCTCGAC
>CAXUIB010000240.1:0-3401 GCA_964250945.1 uncultured Acidobacteriaceae bacterium | reverse complement strand
GCCCAAGCCCTCCAGCAAGCCTCTTCGCCATCCGCCGCCGACCCCTCCCCCATCGCCCTCGCCATCGGACCCGAGGGCGGCTGGACCCCCGCAGAGATTCAGCTCCTCCTCGACCACGCCTGGCAGCCCGTCACCCTCGGCCCACGCATCCTCCGCGCCGAAACCGCCGCCATCGCCGCCGTCGCCATCGCCTCCGCCCACCTCAGCGCCGGGCAAAGACTCTAGCTCCGCCCTCGCGCTACGATAAAAGAAAATGTCAACTCAGGTGATCCGCTCCGCCCGCAACCTTCAGGGCTCGCTCACGCTTCCGGGCGACAAGTCCATCTCGCACCGCTACGCCATGCTGGCCGGGCTGGCGCACGGCACCTCTCGCCTGGCCAACTTCTCGACCGGCGCCGACCCGCGCTCGTCGCTCCTCTGCATGTCTGCTCTCGGCGCCAAAGTCACCGAAGTCGACGATCGCACCGTCGAGATCACCGGCGCGGCCGGCAGCTTTCGGCAGCCCGAGCAGCCGCTCGACTGCGGCAACTCCGGGTCGACCATGCGCATGCTCGCCGGCCTCATCGCGCCGCACCCGCACAGCTTCACGCTGGTCGGCGACGAAAGCCTTACCTCCCGGCCCATGGAGCGCATCCGCAAGCCGCTCGCCGCCATGGGCGCCGATATCGATCTCACGGACGGACACGCGCCCATCCACCTCCGAGGACGCCCCCTGACGGCCATCGAATTTCTCACGCCAGTCGCCTCCGCCCAGGTGAAGACAGCCGTACTCTTCGCCGGCCTGCAGGCCCAGGGCACCACCACTCTCTCCGAAGCCATCCGCACGCGCGACCACACCGAGCACGCCCTGCGCGCGTTTGGCGCCACCCTGACACGCTCCAGGTCGGCAGCCGACGGTAGCGAAGCTCTCCGCATCGCCGGTGGCCAGCAGCTCCACGCCATCAGCGCCACCGTTCCCGGCGACCTCTCGTCGGCCGCCTTCTTCCTCGCCGCTTCCCTGCTCTTTCCCGACGCAAACCTCGTTCTCGACTCGATCGGCATGAACCCGACGCGCGCCGCTCTGCTCGATGTCGTCGCCGCCCTCGGCGCGAAGGTCAAAGTGCTCAACGTCGAAGATCTCCACGGCGAGCTGATCGGCACCGTCCAGGTCACCGCCGACCCGCATCCGCGCCGCGCCTCCGGACCGTTCGAGATCGCCGGCAGCCTCGCCGCGCAGCTGATCGACGAGCTGCCCGTGCTCGCCGCCATCGCCCCTTACACCGCGACCGGCCTGCGTATTCGCGACGCCGGCGAGCTTCGCGTCAAAGAGTCCGATCGCATCGCCCTGGTCGCCCGCAATCTCGCGGCCATGGGCGCCGAGTTCACCGAATACCCTGACGGCCTCGACATCCCGGGCCGCCAAACACTGCACGGCGCGGCGATCGACTCCGGCTCAGACCATCGCATCGCCATGGCCTTCTCGATCGCCGCCCTCCGCGCGACTTCCGACACTGAAATCCACGGCGCCGAGGCCGCCCGGATCTCGTTCCCGGAGTTCTTTACGCACCTCGAAGACCTGGCTCAGCGATGATCGGACCGGGCGATCTACGGATCGGACCGGCGATCTACGAATCGGACCGGAGATCTACGCCCGCGCCGCCAGCTTCGCAGCGGCCGATCCGGAGTAGGCGCGGCGCGGTGCGATCTTCTCCCTCGCCTCGATCGCCTTGCACTCCGCCTCCAGCTGCCCCGCCACCTCGCGCGAGTAGATCAGGAAGTGGTTCGCCGACAGCATGATGTTGAAGCCAAGCCACAGCTTGGCCGGCATCCGCGCATACCGGCGCACAATCTCGTACAAAAACTTCCAGTATTCGCGCTTGTACGGCGATCGGACGCCCTGCTGCCACATCGACGCTAGAAGCACACGGAGGTTGTAGAGCAGAGGAAGCTCCGGCGGCACCTGCGTCGCGCGCGGCCGCCAAACCTCGAGCGATCGCAGCGCGCGCTTGAAGAACGGCTTCGCCTCGTACAGGTCCGACAACAGCGTCCCGAGACCGCGCAACAGCACCGGAAATGGAAGCACCGTCTCAAAGTTCGGCGGACTGAAGTTGGTGATCGCGTCGCTGTTCTCGATCAGCCGGCCTTCGCGCTTCATCCGGTCGAAGAGAGCCGTGGTCGGCGGTGCCTGGAGCACGCCGGCCATCGCCCACGTGATCGTCGTCAGTTCGATAAACTCGCGCTGCCGGTCAAAGATCGTCTCGTCATCGGAGTCGAAGCCGACAATAAACCCGGCCAGCACCCACAACCCCGCCTCCTGAATCACGCGCACCTGTTTCACGTTATCGCTGCGCAAATTCTGGAACTTGCGCGATTGCTTCAATGCCTCCGACGACGGCGTTTCGATCCCGATAAACACGTACATAAAGTTCGCGTCGACCATCGTCGACAACAGCTCGGTCTTGTCCGCCAGATCGATCGAAGCTTCGGTATAAAACGAGAACGGATGGTCGTGCTCGACCTGCCACGCGGCCAAATCCTTTGAAAGCGCAAGCGCCTTGTGATGATTGCCGATGAAGTTGTCATCGACAATAAACACTTCGTTGCGCCATCCAAGCTCGCGCAGCCGATCGAGCTCCGCGATCAACTGAGGCGATGTCTTCGCCCTCGGCTTGCGTCCGTAAATCGTAATAATGTCGCAGAACTCGCATTGAAACGGACATCCGCGCGAGAACTGCACCGGCATCGACGTGTACATAGGTAACTTCAACAGATCAAATCGCGGCACCGGGCTAGCGGTCATATCCGGCTTTTCGGTGATGCGATACAGCCGCTCGGCGCGCCCTTGCTCGAGCGCAAGCGCAATCCCGGCAAACGCCTCCTCCGCCTCGCCGACAAGCACGTGATCGGCATGTTCGAGCACCACCTCGGGCTCCGTGCTCGCCCACGGCCCACCCACAAACGTCCGCCGCCCAAGCGCGCGCGCCGCCGCCAAGACGCCTAGAGCATCCCTGCGCTGCGCATGCATCGCGCTGACCATCACCAGGTCCGCCCACTCGAGATCCTCCTCGCGGACCTCTTCAAAGTTGTGGTCGATCAGCCGAATCGTCCACGATTTCGGACACAGCGCAGCCACCGTGATCAGGCCCAGCGGCGGCGTCATCGCTTTCTCCGGAAGCATCGACAGAACGCCCTCAAAGCCCCAGAACGACGGCGGAAATCGCGGCCAAACCATCAGGACCTTGAGATTGCTTCCAAGGGGTGAAAAGGAGAATTTTTCTGCAGGAAAAGGTGCAATCTGAAGTTCACTTCCGGAAACAGCCTGGAGCATACGTTCCTCGTGCGCGATCGTTCGGGGCCATGCTCCGGTCCACGCGAACCTGTCTCTCACTATAGCCCACGGTGTCAAATGAACCCGCCTGATC
>CAXUIB010000239.1:0-3402 GCA_964250945.1 uncultured Acidobacteriaceae bacterium | reverse complement strand
GCGTCCCGGGCGCGTTTCGATTGATGGCCAATCTGCTTAGCCTGGGGAAGAATCCGTTGTTCCAGGCGCAGCAGAAGTAAGTGCCTGCACCTGTACTATCGAGCATCCGCCGATGCCGGCTAGCCTAGAGCGGATCTACTGTAGGTGTATGCGAGACCACAGGCCTGATGGCCGTTTTCCCCAATGAAAACGGCACTCTTACACTTTATCCGGCTCACAGGAACAGGAGATCCGCTCTAAGCCTCTACCAGGCCGTACCTTCGTTGCCACTGCAACTTCAGCCGGCTCCAGACCTTGTCGAGATCGACCTGCGCCATTGCGGGATCGCGCTTTTCGGCGAAGGCGGCCGCCTCTCGTTTGGCCAGCTCCAGCAGATCGCGATCGCGCACCAGGCTGGCGACGCGCAGCTCCGGCGCACCCGCCTGCCGCGTCCCGAAGAACTCTCCCGGACCTCTCTGCTTCAGGTCGAGCTCGGCCAGCTCGAACCCGTCCTGCGTGCGGACCAAAGCGTCCATCCGCTCCTCTGCCGACGGGCTTACCTTGCCGCCGGTCATCAGGACGCAGTAACTCTTCGCCGCCCCGCGTCCGACGCGCCCGCGCAGCTGATGCATCTGCGCGAGCCCAAACCGCTCTGCATGTTCGATTACCATGACCGACGCATTCGGCACGTCGACGCCCACCTCGATCACCGTCGTTGCAATCAGCACGTCCGTGTCGCCGCGCTGAAACCGCCGCATCGTCACCTCCTTTTCGGCCGCGCTCAGCCGACCGTGCAACAGACCCAGACGCAGGCCGGCCAGAGCTCCGCTCTGCAGATCTTCATACATCTCGGTGGCGGCGCGCAGCTTTGTCTTCGGGAACAGAGCCGCCGCCTCGTTTCCAACAGCACCCTTGCCCTTCCGTCCTAACGCCCTCCCTGCTCCGTGTTCCCTGCTCCCTGTTCCCTGTTGCCCCTCCTCCTCGCGCGCAAAATCCAGCTCTGCCTGGTCGTCCTTGCTGCCCTCGATCACGGGATAGACCACATACGCCTGCCGCCCCAGAGCGACCTGCCGCCGTACGAACTTCCAGACCTCCGCCGCCTTTGCCTGCGTGGTCCGCCTGGTCACGATCGGCGTTCGACCGGGCGGCATCTCGTCGATGACGCTGGCCTCGAGGTCTCCATACACGGTCAAGGCGAGGGTCCGAGGAATCGGCGTCGCGGTCATCACGAGCACATCCGGCTCCGATTGCGTCCCATCCGGCCCGGGCTTGCGCATGAGCTTGAATCTTTGCTGCACGCCGAACCGATGCTGCTCGTCCACAATCACGAGCCCTAAATTGCTGAAATCGACCTTCTCCTCGATCAGCGCGTGCGTCCCGATCGCCAGCTCCGTTTCGCCGCGAAAGATCCTCCCGCGAGCCTCGCGCTTCGCCGCCTCGTCGAGCGATCCTGTCACCAGCGTCACGCGATACGGCCGCCCCGACCTCGGCGAAACCGCCTCGCCGAGGAGCTTGCGAGCCGAGATGTAGTGCTGTGTCGCCAGGATTTCGGTCGGCGCCATCAAGGCTGCCTGGTAGCCGTTTTCGATGGCCACCAGAGCGGCCTGCATCGCCACAATCGTCTTGCCTGAGCCTACATCGCCCTGCAGCAAACGACGCATCGGCTGGGGGCGCCGCATGTCCGCCGCGATCTCTCCGAGCACCCGCTTTTGCGCTCCGGTCGGCCGAAAGGGAAGCACCTGTTTCAGAGCATCGCGCACCTTTGCATCGGTTACAAACGCCGTTCCTACGCGGTCCCGCAGCCTCCGCCGTTTCAGCTCCAGGCCCAGCTCCAGATAGAAGAACTCCTCGAAGATCAGACGTCGGTGTCCCGGCGTTCGGGCCTCTTCGAGCTCGCGCATCGGCGTTCCCGCCTCCGGAAAATGAACGGACCGCAGAGCCTCGATCCGCTCGGGCAGAGACAGCCGATCCAACAGGAGGCGAGGCAGCGTCTCCTGGTCCGGGCGCCCAGGCTCCGGCGCCACATCCGCCGCCACACCGAGAGGTCCAAGCTCCTCAAACACCGACCAGAGGACGCGCCGCAGCCAGCGCGAGGTCAGCTTGGCTCCCCACGCCGTCGTTCCGCCCAGCGACTCATACACCGGAACGATGCGGCCCACCTCGAGCCTTGCGGATCCGTCGTCCTTGTCCCCCGGCGCAGGCAAGATCTCAAACTGCGGCTGCACCATCTTCAACTTTCCGGCGGCCGATCGAGAGGCGTCGATCTGCCCATATAACGCGACCATCTGGCCGACCTTGAAGCGGTCCCGCAGGTAGGTCCCGTTGAACCACAGGCACTTCACCGAGCTCACGCCCTGTCCGACGGTCATCTCGAAGATCGGCATCGAACGCGTCCGCAGGAGGGCCGTGCCGCGGACTTCGGCGATCAGGCTTGCCATCGAACCGGCCTTCAGCTCGGCGATCGGCCGCGGATGCAACCGGTCCTCGTAGCGGAACGGCAGGTGGTAGAGCAGGTCCTCGACCGTCAGCACATCGCGCCTGGCCAACTCTTCGGCGACCCGCTCCCCGACGCGCTTTACAAACTTGATCGGTGTAGAAAGCTCGAGCACACACTGATGCTAGCAAGCGGATCGCTCCCAGGGGCGCACTCACCCGGGCGACCGATGTCTCAACGCAAGACGGTGAGAAGAGCACGAGGTCCACTCTCCGACCCCTTGCCATCTCTCACCATCCGAGCCCAGCTACTTTTGGACCTACTTCGCGGGAGCCGCCGCCGCCGCAGACTTCGCCGCCGCGGTTTTCGCCGCAAACTGCTGCACCATTGCGTCCACTACCGCATACAACAGCTGGTTCGGATCCTTGCGCGCGAGTTCCTTGAACTTCGCACCGGCGCGCTGTCCGGCCGCCGCACTGTCGGGCAGCGTCACGTTTCGGTTCTTCGCACTCAGCTCCGTCAACTCCCTCACCATCGCGAAGAACTTATCCTCGTTGCGCCCGCTCGCTACCCAGGCCTCGTGCACCGTCATCGGCAGCAACTGATCCAGCGGCATCGGTGACGTGTCGGTCGCCGCTGATCCCGAGTTCGCTCCGGCTTGCTGCGCATGGATGGCCGGCACCGGCGCAAACAGCAAAGTGCTCATCAGTAGAATTCCTGTGCAGACGGACTTTTTCATGGGCGTTTCTCTCTCCCTTGCTGGTTCTTTACGACAGATCTACGGTGGAAATGCGCCACCGATCCGAAGCTCATCTCAGGTCTCAGACGTGCTACCGCCACCTGTCCCCGTCACCCCATCCGCCATCCCGATAATCTTGTCGGCGAACGTGGTTCTGGTGCGCCTTGCCCAGCAAGGCTCCGCCGCCCGCGCCGATTCCGCCGCCGATCAGAGCCCCCTTCATGCCCCCGCCAAAGGCGGCCCCTAAGAT
>CAXUIB010000238.1:2185-3405 GCA_964250945.1 uncultured Acidobacteriaceae bacterium | reverse complement strand
GACGTGCTGCCTCGGCCGCCTGGCCCTCGCGCCGCCGCAGCCTGGCGTGGCGGCGCCGCCGCAGGGCGACGTCGAGGTGCTGCTGCGCCCCGAGCAGATCCGCCTGGACGGCCCGGCGGGCGGCGTCGCGGCGCGGGTGCGCGACGTGACCTTCTACGGCCACGACGCCAGCGTCGGCCTGGTGACGGACTCGGGCGTGGCGCTGAGCGCGCGGGTGTCCGGGCACGGCGTGCCGGCGGTGGGCGACACGGTGGGCGTGAGCGTCGCGGGCACCGTCAGCGTGTTCGTGCGGCAAGAAGCATAGCTTGAGAAGCTAGGTGAGCAAGATTGCGGCCTTGCCTCAACCTTGCCGAGGGTTGGTCCTTTCAAACACTTTCACTAATCGCTTACGCGGCTAAAGCAAGCAGCTCCCGGCGCAACCTGAGAACCTTAATTCTCAGTGCACCAGGCCGTACGAGTGTCGTCCTACCAATTTCTCTATAATCTGTCCCGATAGCCACGTCGGCCAGCAATTGCCAGCTGTTACTACCGACGTTGCGTTGAATGGCTACAAGCGCATGGCGGGCGTCCAATGCGCCTTCGGGATGAAGTGTAGCCGTGTCTTCGGGCATGGGTGCTCGGCGGGACTCAAGATAGCGCTCCCGCCGGCGATTGTTGGCAACAACCTGATCAACTTGTTGCTGAGTGGGTGAGAAATCTTCCGTAGCGTTGAGGACATGAGCCATCCCTGCCTCGACACCCCAACTACGGTTCCCAACTTGATGTTGGTGCCGCAGGCTGTTTTGAAGACTCGCGTACATATCCCATGGATGCGGAAGGTCCACCATGATGTCAGTCCTCGATCTGTGCAGGTCACTGTGACGCTGCGGGGGTGACGTAACGGCCGGCGTGCCTGCATCAGACTGACTCCGGTTTGCCTCTGACCAAGACGCTGTGCTTGGTCAGAAGTGAACTGGGCCTGATGAAAGATCGCCAATCGGCTAACAAAGATATAGCAATATTTCGAGATAGCAAGGGACGTTGCGCAGGGCGATTGCATCTGGGTTTTTAAAGCCTTCTGAGAGGCCCACCAGGGAGCTATTTCGGGGCTTTCCGCTGATTTTGGCTCCAGAAATTCAAGATGGTGAGTAAAAATTGGCGAGGTTGCCTCAATACGATAGCCCTGGGCGTTGCGGGCCCCCAAAAACGTGTGTGGGCGAGCACCCCACCAAGAAAGACAA
>CAXUIB010000238.1:0-2175 GCA_964250945.1 uncultured Acidobacteriaceae bacterium | reverse complement strand
CCCGGGAGCGCCCCCTCCCCACCCCGCGCCGCCCCCCCCCCCCCCCCCCCCCCCCCACTCAGTCAGCTAGCTGGACTCGGTATGAGTCCGACCACTCCTTCCGAAACCCTTCAAGCACCTTTCGAGCGTCGTCGTTGTTGTTTGACAGCACGGCCTGCGTCCGGGCGAGCGACAGCAGGAGCAGGTCCAGGGCGATGATTGGGCCGTCCAGGACGGTGGTCGTGGCAGGCACTTCCCCAACCTCGTCTGCATCGTCGACCACAGCGGCCACAAGCCCTTTCTTGAGCGGCTCATAGAGCTTGGTGAAAAACGGGTGAGCCGTATTGATGGTCATAATGACCCGGCCGAAGTGGTGATCGACGTGATAGAACGGCCAGTATTCATCGTACTTGAACGTGATGATGTATTTCGACCCCTTCACGCGCTCGAAAGCCTCCTCGTCGGTTTCCTCCTCCCGCTTTAGGGTAAGAGCCAAGCCGCGCAAATTCTCGTCCCTCTGCGCCTCTTCCTCCAAGGACAGACTTTCGACCAGTAGCGGCTTCATTTGGAAGCCATCATTATCGCTGGCCTTGCTCTCCGCAGCACTGCGGCCAGCTTTCAGCTTGGCCGACGCCTGCTCGCTCTGGAATCGCTTAATGCCTTCGGCAATTCCTGCAACTTGCTCGCCGATGGCCTTTTTAATGGCCGCAAGCACGTAGCCCTTCGGGCGAACTCCCTGCTTATTGGTTGCCACTCCGAATGCCTCGTCAAGTTTGCCCGGAAAGTCGATCTGGACGCGATACCAGTTTGCTACGCTGTGCTTGGGAACGATCTCGCGCATGGACCCAGCGAAGACCTCACGGTCGTTGCGGAGGATCGACACCGTCAAGCCGTCAAAGACACGAAGATCGTTCCTCTGGACCTTGCGAGGCAGTGTCAGCCAGGATTCGAACGGCAAAGCGTAGAGCTTCACGGTGACCGAAGCGGTTTCGGTCGCGCTCTCGGCAACCGGGATGGCAACCTCTTTGGCGTCGATAAGGCGGCTTTGCGTGTTCGTGAGACCGGGAATCCGGGCATGACGTGCGTTCGGCATCCAGTACGTCGGATCGAATATCTCAACCTTCCGGTTGTTGACGTACAATTTGACGCCGCCAGCGATCACGCGCCGGTAGACTCGGCTCATTTCCTTGACCGCATGGTCGACGAGCGTTTGAGCCTTGGCATAGCTCAACCGATCGCAGCTCGGCAGGAACAGGATCGTCCCGGAGCGTCCAAGCCGCTCCTGGAGGTCGTCGCCGGGGAATGCAAAGAAATCCTGCTCATTCTTGTCGGGGAAAACCATGGGTTCGGTAAAGAGGCTAGAGACCTCCTCTGGCAGCTCGGTGACCAGTGTAGGGTCGGGAAGGTTGACCGAATTTGCGCGAGCGTTGCCGATGTCCTCGACGTCCAAGCTCATCTTGTAGAAAGCGCCGGGCTCTTGCCAGGAGTAGAGGTCCATGACGGGACTCATGCTGAGCGCCGCCGTTTTCATTCCCATGCCAAAGCGTCCAATGCCTTCCCGATTACCAAAATTCATCGAACCGCCGAACGCTGTGGCCATCTTCAGTACGTTCGGCGACATGCCGTGGCCATTATCATAAACGGCAGCGTCGATCTCGTAGTTACCTTTCCCACCTTTCTGTCGAAAATAGATGCGGATTTCCTGCGCACCGGCCTCGATCGCATTATCGACATGCTCGCATAAAGCCGACGTCGTCGTGTTGTAGCCGACGTCGCGCAGGCAGGCGATCAGTGTTTGCGCAAAGAACAGCGGAACGGTCGCGCTTTCCTTCAAAATCCGATTCATGACCGTCTTTCCGCCTTGGGGCGCATCCAACGCCCAATTCGGTGCCGGTGTCTCGATCGTCTGATCGCGCGTGTTGTCAGGGATGGTCAACATGGTGGCTCTCCGTGTTTTGTGGTGCCGACTGTTCGACACCCGGCGAGGCCCGACTGTGGCTCTCAATACCTTAGGAGATGGGAACGTCCTTTCGTTACAGGCTGGATGCTTTTTCTTGGTTGTTGAGGTGTGTGGCTAAGGCGGTGATACCCGATAAACCAGACAAGGAGAGTCATTTTCAAAAACGGCGGACACCATGACTCCGACGCTGATTACCGCGAGGGTCACATCAGCTCGCTAGGCTCCCTTCCCTGGCC
>CAXUIB010000237.1:0-3441 GCA_964250945.1 uncultured Acidobacteriaceae bacterium | reverse complement strand
CGCCAGGATCGATCCGTTGAAGATAAACGTGCCAATCATCCAGTACTTGGATTTGGTCTTAAGCTTGCCGCCAGATTCCATCAGGGAGTCTTCAAACATGGGCCGCCTCTTTCAGGTTGGGAGAAGAGCTATTCCTTTAGACACCGGGGTTCCTCGATATGTTCCCGAAAGAAAAATATTCTGCAACTTTTTCGCCGTCGACCTCCACGCCCACCAATGCCTAAGCCTTTGCCCGCCTAGCGGCCGGCAGCTTCGCCGACACGCCTCGCCCCGCTCTCCAGTCCTGGTACGCCACCAGCATCGGCGCGGCTACCGCAATCGACGAGTAGGTCCCAATCAAAATTCCCACAACCAGCGCAAACGAAAACCCGTGCAACACCTCGCCGCCAAACAGGTACAACGAGAGCACCGTCAGAAACGTCAGCCCCGAAGTCAGCACCGTCCGGCTTAGCGTCTGGTTGATCGACCGGTTCACCACGTCGGCCAGCGACTCCCGCCGCGACGTCGCCAGATTCTCCCGAATGCGGTCAAACACCACGATGGTGTCGTTCATCGAGTAGCCGATCAGCGTCAGGATCGCCGCAATCACCGTCAGCGTGACCTCCTGGTTGGTCAGGCTGAACGCCCCCACGGTGATCAACGTGTCGTGAAAGACCGCAACCACCGCCGCCACACCGTAGATCAACTCAAATCGAAACCACAGGTACACCAGCATCCCGATCAGCGAATACACCGTCGCCAGTCCCGCCTGCCGCTGCAGCTGCTTTCCCGCCGTCGGCCCCACAATATCCACGCTCGGCTGCGCAAATCCCGAGTCATGGTAGTTCGCCCGCAGCGCATCCTCAACCGCCTGCCGTCCCGCATCGTGCGCCTGGTCGGTCGCCGTCGCCGCGGGCAGCGAAATGATCACATCGTTGCCCGACTGCCCGCTGACATTCGAAATGCGCTGCGTCCGGAAGTCCCGGATCCCGGCCCGCTCCAGCGCCTGCCGGATATGATCCTCATTGGGCGGCGCGGTAAATGGAACGGTGATCTGCGTGCCGCCTTTAAAATCCACGCCCAACGGAAGATGATGCCAGAACAACAGGCTCAAGATTCCGGCGATCGAGAAGATCAGCGAAAACCCAAGAAAATACCACTTCTTGCCCAGCCAATCGATATGCGTGCCACGAAACAGTTCCACGTCAGACCTCTTCCAAACTCAACTTCAGGCGCCAGGCGCCACGCTGTCCGCTCATCCCTTGCTTCCTTCCTTCATGCTGATAAAGCTCGCCGACCATGGGCTTTTGCGCCAAGCGGACGCTCCCCCGGGCTCAGATCGAGATCGCCGCACCGCGCGGCCGCCGGCTCAGGTTCGCGTCAAAGATCACCCGCGAAACAAACACCGCCGTAAACAGATTCGCCAGGAGTCCAAACGTCAGCGTCAGCGCAAATCCCTTCACCGGCCCCGTCCCAAATAGAAACAGGATCGCCGCCGAAACGATCGTCGTCACGTGCGTGTCGATAATCGTCACCCACGCATGCGCAAATCCCTGCTGCACCGCGGTCGCCGAACTCTTGCCCGCACGCAGCTCCTCGCGGATACGCTCAAAGATCAGCACATTCGAGTCCACGCCCATGCCGATCGTCAGAATCACACCGGCGATCCCGGGCAAGGTGAGCGTTGCATGCGAGAACCCCATAAATCCAAGCAAGATCACCAGGTTCAAGATCAGCGCCAGGTCGGCGTTGATCCCCGCGCCGCGGTAGTACACCAGCATAAAGATCATCACCGCAAGCATGCCGAACACGGCCGCCAGCACACCTTGCCGAATCGAAGCAGCCCCCAGACTCGGCCCCACCGTCCGCGTCTCGAGATACGAGATCGACGCCGGCAGCGCCCCGGTCCGCAGCATCAGGCTCAAGTCATTTGCCTGCTGCTTGGTAAATCCTCCCTCGATCTCACCCGAGTCCCGAATCGGCGAGTTGATGCTCGCGACCTCGCGCACCTTGTTGTCCAGAACAATCGCCATCGACCCCGGCGATCCGCTCTCCCGGCTGTGCGCCGACGTGTACTTATAGAACCGGTCGCCGGCATCGGTCGTCAGGTTGAACCGAATATTCGGCCGCCCATTCTGGTCCTGCGAGGGCTCCGCGCCGCGGAAATCCATGCCCTCCACCTCGCTCGTCCGCTTCAGCAGCCACACCTGATCGGGCGCATTCGCCGAGCCCGAACCGTGCAGCAGGATCGAATCCGGCGGAATCACGCCATTGTTGGCCGCCAGCGCCTCCTGCTCGGACGCGTACGGCCCGCCCGCGACCTCATGTATCGCCAGCTTCGCGGTCGACTGGATAATCTCCTCGACCCGCGCCGGGTCATCGATCCCCGGCAACTCCACCAGGATCTGGTTCTCCCCCAGACCGTACTTCTGGATCACCGGCTCACTCACACCCAGCTTGTCGATCCGGTCGCGAATCGTCTCGATCGACGTATCAAGCGTCCTCGCCTCAATATCCCGCACCGCCGCCTGCTTCAGCGTCAGCGTCGATCCACCGACGCTGGTCGTCGCGTCGTAGCCGCTGTACGCATTGCCCCCGAGCAGGCTCCGCAGATCCCCCAGCTTCGCCGCCGGAACCCCCGTAATCACGATCGTCTGCGGCCGCGCCGGATCGGTCTTGCCCACCTGCGCGCCCGTGATCCCCGCGGTCTGCAGATCAGTCTCCAGCCGAGCCACATCCCGATCCGTCGCCGAAGCGATCGCCTCCGCCACATGCACCTGCAACACCAGATGCGTGCCGCCCTTCAGGTCAAGCCCAAGATGGATCCGATCCGTGATCGACTGCTTCAGCCCGCCATGCGGGATGCCGATGATCCCAAACACAAAGATCACGAGGATTGTGATAATAAACGCCGTCTTGCCAGCCAAATTCTTTTCCATATCTCCAGTATTCCGAAAACTTCCGGCGCTCCTCAGGGGGCTGCATCCCCCCGCCTCAACTCGCCTTGGCTTGGCTCTCCTCCGCCGTCGTCAAACTCGCAATCGCACTCTTCGTAAACTCGAGCTTCAGACCGTCCGGCTGCACTCGAAGCACCACAACTTCATCCTTCACCGTCAGCACCGTCCCGCGAATCCCGCCGCTGGTCGTTACCTTGTCGCCCGACTTCAGCTGACCCAGCATCTCCTGCCACTTCTTCTGCTTGCGCTGGTTCGGCGCGATCATCAATACATACAACGCCACAAAAAACAGAATCGGAAGCGCCAACTGGCCGATCCCGCCCAGATTGAAGCCCCCCACGCTCTGTATCCACATCAACCACATCGCCGGCATCCCAGACCAAACTCCCTTATCCACTCTTATCGGCAGACCGGCGGAAAACTTCAGCGCTCCCGCAAACTTTTCGCACGGAAGTACTCATCAACCGCCGCCAGGCAGTCACACCCCAGCCCCTAAGCATCGCGT
>CAXUIB010000236.1:0-3479 GCA_964250945.1 uncultured Acidobacteriaceae bacterium | reverse complement strand
ACCGACGACTGCTTTTCAACCCCTCGCATCATCATGCACAGGTGCTGCGCTTCAAGGATCACCCCCACGCCCTGCGGCGCAACGGCATCGACCAAAGCATCGGCGATCTCGCCCGTGAGGCGCTCCTGCACCTGCAGCCGGCGCGCAAAAACGTCCACCAGGCGCGCCACCTTAGACAGGCCCACCACCTTGCCCCGGGGAATGTAGGCGATGTGCGCCTTTCCGAAAAAGGGCAGCAAATGGTGCTCGCACAGCGAAAAGAATTCGATGTCCTTGACGATCACCATCTCGTCATAGCTCACATCAAACAGAGCGTCGTGAAGCACCTCTGCGACCGTCTGGCGGTAGCCGCGCGTGAGAAACTGCATCGACTTTTCCATGCGGTCCGGCGTGCCGAGCAGGCCATTGCGGCCCGGGTCTTCGCCGATCCGGCGAAGCAGTTCACGGTAGAGATCCTGTGTCGCGGCAGCGCTCAGCGGAGGGTTGCCCGGAGCAATGCTGGAAGTGTGCGCTAGGCGGGTATCGTAGCCGGCCGCAGGCGCAGTTTCGGCGGGTGCCGGCGGGTCGCCGATCTGCGTGACGCACTCGATTGCACCGACCGCCGGTCTACCGTGCGGCCCCGACGCTTCGGCTCCGGACACGGCTCCGGGAGCTTCGGCCGACAGATCGGCAACGCCCGGATCGGTCGGGTGGGTGATGCACTCGATGGTTGGATTTGCCATAGTGCCTGGCCTTTCTTCGCGTGCGGCGGCGAACCTATCCCTAACTTTCAGATGTCCGATACGTAAAGGAGTTTCGCGGCGTCTCGTCCACGTGAACCTCGGTAAGCCGCGCATACGGGTACAGCCGAAAGATCCGGTAGACCGCGAGGGTCAGGTTCTCGGTCGTCGGAACGGTGTCCGCAAAGGCCGCCAGCGTGTTCAGATTCTGGTGATCGAAGCAGCGCAGGAGGTGCTCTTCGGCGAAGCGGTCGAGGTCCGCCAGATTTGTAACCATGCCGGTCGCAGGATCGATCGGTCCCGAGACCGTGACTGTGATCGCGTAGTTATGTCCGTGGCCGTGCGGGTTGTTGCACTTGCCAAACGTCGCGCGGTTCTCCGCCGCGCCGAGCCGGTCCGTGTGCAGTCGGTGCGAGGCCGCGATGTGGTACCGCCGCGACAGGTGCGCGACCGGCGTCATGCCTCTTCTCCCATGTAGTCGGCAAACAGGTCCGGCATCTCAGAAACCCGGACGCGGTGGAGGCTGGCCCCGGCCGGAAGCTTGCCCTCGATCCGCTGCCAAATCGCCACCGCGATGTTTTCCGACGTCGGCTGCCGCGTACGAAAGTCCGCAACCTCGAGATTCAGGTGCCGGTGGTCGTATACCTCGACGACCTCGCGATCGAGGATGTCGCGCAGCCGCTTCAGGTCGACGACAAAGCCCGTCACGGGATCGATCTCGCCCCGCACCGTGACCTCAAACGTGTAGTTATGCCCGTGCCCATTGCGGTTGGCGCACTTCCCAAAGACACTCTGGTTCTCTTCCTCCGACCACGCCGGGTTGAAGTAGAAGTGCGCGGCGGAAAACTCGGCTTTGCGGGTGAGCAGAATCATAGGCTTCGTGTTGAGTTTAGATGAGCCCCGGAGGCAGGCGATGCGCGCAAAGCCTAAGCCCGCTTGGCATACGTCCGCCCCTTCCACGTGACGCGCCGGCTAAACCTGCTCCGAAGCAAAAGATAAATAAACATCGGCACACCAAGGATCGACAGGATGGTGTCGCCGGCAGGGAAGTGCGCGCGCCCGACGCGCCCGTAAAAGCGCCACACCGATCGCAGCCACAACAGCCCGATCGCTCCGCGCTGCCACCCAACCATGCCGGGCCAGTCGAGCGCAATCGCCGGCAGCCCGAAGAAAAGCAGCAAATCGAGCACCCGCCAGGCCGCCAGCGCCACCGGCGACGGCATCAGCAGAGCGAGGTTTTTGGTCCATCCCCGGATCATCTCGCCCGTGTTGGCGTACATGCGCGTCGAAAGCGCGTCCGGGGCATACCGAAGCCGGATGTTGCGTTCGCCGCCGCGCTTGATATTGCGCGCAAGCGCCACATCTTCGAGCACGGAAGGTCCGACCGCGCGGTGGCCCCCAACCGAAAAGTACGCGTCCGTCTCGACCAGCAAAAACTGCCCATTCGCGGCGGCAACCCGGCGGTTCGGGTCGTTGACCTGCGCCGGCGGATACACCGACGCAAGCTCCGAGAAGACCAGCGGCATCACCGCGCGCTGCACCATGCCGACCGTGATCTGGCGCGGCGAGTAGGACAGCAGCGTCGCCTGGTGCTTCTCGGCCTCGCGAAGCGATCGGGACAGCGATCCAGGCTCGTGAAGCGTGTCGGCGTCGGTGAACAGGAGCCACCTGGGGTCGGTCTCCGCGGCAAACTGCGCGCCCGCCCAGCACGCGTTGTTCTTCCCCGTAAACGCAGGGTGGGGAGAGGTGAGATCGAGGGGTGGAGCCCCGAGGACGGTGACGGCCGGAGCTTCGGGGCTGCGCGGATGCTGCGCCGCAGCCAACTCGGCAATGCCGCGCGTCCCGTCGGTCGAACCGTCATCGACCACAATCAACTGCCACTCGCGGCCAAGCGCGAACCCGGGTTCGCTCTGCGCGAGCAGCGAATCGAGGCAGGCCCCAAGTTTGCGCTCCTCATCGCGCGCCGGCAGGATCACCGCGAGCTCCGGTCGGCGTCGCTCCGGATCTCCCGCAGCCACTGCCTGAACTTTCGGCGGCGTCTTTGAAGCCGGCGTCGGCACCGCCGGTTCGTCCGAAAACAGCCCCAGCACCGGCGTGCGCACGCGCTCTGGCTTGGCAGGATCGGAAGTCTCTGGCACAACTCCGTATTATAGGAAACTGAGGTGGCCTCTGTGCGGCGGAGCGCGTTGCGGTGGGTCGGTGTGGCAATATCGATCGTGCTCGCGGCGGCGGGGTGCGACCGCGGCAGCCATCCGGAGCGGCTCGGCAAGCAGGCGCCGACCTTCACCATCTCAGACGGTGTTCAGACGCTCGATCTCAGCAAACTGCGCGGTCGGGTCGTCGTCCTGAACCTCTGGGCGACCTGGTGCCCCCCCTGCGTCGAGGAGCTGCCCAGCCTGCTCGACCTACAGCACAAAATGCCACAGCTGGCCGTCGTCGGTGTCAGCACAGACCAGGACAACGGTGTCTACCGACGATTTCTCCTGCAGCATCACGTGGACCTCATCACCGTGCGCGACGACGATCAGCGCATCAACGCGCTCTACGGAACGGTGCAGATTCCAGAGACCTACATCATCGACCGCACAGGCGTCCTGCGGCGCAAATTCATCGGCCCCCAGGTCTGGACCAGCCCCGAAATCATGAGCTATCTCGCCAGCCTTTAAAGCAAATTACCTGTCGGTATATAGGAGCCACAGGTATCAACGCCGTTTTCTCCCAAAGAAAACGGCTCTGCACAAATACGTCCGCTCCACAGCA
>CAXUIB010000235.1:0-3503 GCA_964250945.1 uncultured Acidobacteriaceae bacterium | reverse complement strand
GGGCCGAGCGGGCGGCGGCCAGATCGACGTGCTGGTGCGCGCGGGGGGGTTGCGCGGCGTTCGATGGGGCTGCGGGGCGATCGGCGCGAGCCCGTTTTTCTTCATCCCAGGGCCGGTTAAAGGCGGCCCTGACTCTGCCGGAGCTCTCGGACGCTGGCCGGGAGAACGGCTTCCGGAAGGACTTGCCCGGTGCGGGAGGTGGGCCGGAGCGCTGGAAGGGCCGACGATCGCGGTCGCCGGCCGCGGCGGGGCGCTTCGGGGGAAAGCCGGTGCCGACCTTGCGGGGCGGCTGGCGCGGAACGAACTTCTTGATGCGGCCGTCGCCGGTCGGCTCGGAGGCGTCTCCGTCGGTCGCTTCCCCGTCCGCTCCAGGGTCGGAGGCCACGACTTCGGCGGAGGTGAAGACAGGGAGATCGCCCGCGACATGGAGGTAAGTCTTGCCTTCGATGACGAGGGCGTCGAGCTCGCGAGCGGCGGTGAAGGCGTGGAGGACGTCGCGAACGCGGGAGCGGGGGGCGAGCGGGGAGAGAAAGGTCTCGATCTCGTCTTCGGTGCTGAGGATCGTCTGTCCGAGGTAGAGCGTGATGAGGGCGGAGAGGGCAGTGGGTTGGCCGGCGTTGGCTCCGGCTTTAACCTGTTTGGTGAACCGGGTGCCGATCGGCTCCCAGAGTGTCGGGGCGGAGCCGGTCTGGAGCACGGGCAGGACGCGGAGGTGCTGCCAGAGCTCCGACAGGGCGCGGAGGACCGCGGCTTCGGTGACCTCTTTGCCGAGGTCGGAGACGAGGTCGTAGGCCGAGCGGGGGCCGATTTCGGTGAGCAGGGTGTAGGTGTTGAGGGCGAGTGGCGAGACTTTGGCGGCGCCGGCGTTGGCGGGCGGCTGCTTCCAGGCTTTGTCGCCGCGGAGGGTGAAGATGTAGGGGAGGACCTGGCTTGAGACGAGGAAGTCCGGGGTATCGGCCGTGGTGCCGGGGGCGCCGAGCAGGTTGAGCGGAACGACGGAGCCGTCGAGGACGAGCGATCCGAGAAGGTCGCGGGCGACCTCGAGCGCCGCGAGGGTCGGGTTGGCGTTGGGTCCGCCAAGGGTCGCTTCGACGAACGATGGTGCCGGCGCGGCGAGGAGGCCGGGGCGCGCGGTGAAGAGCAGAAGGCCGTTGGCGGAGACGAAGCTGCGCAGGGCGTCGAGCGTGAGGAGCGGTGTGCCGGCCTGGCGCCAACGGGAGAGCCGTTGGGCGTTGAGTTGCTCGGCCGAAGGGATGTCGGGGGTGGTCAAAGGAAGTGCCTCGCTTGCATAAGACGGAGTGGCAGGCTGCGGAATTTTCGCGGCAGCCCATTGAAGCGGAATGCTGCAGCCGTTTTAAGCCTAAGAAGAACAGCCTTTGCCAGTTGCTGCCAGGCGACGTGGGAGGGCGCGGCGAAGGAGGCCCAGGTGGTGTCGCTTCTGTGTCTCCGGCCGTGCGGGACTACCTGTTTTAACCATAACAGGATGGAGGTCTGGATGTGCGGGTATGGACCCGGGATGCGGGCTATCGGCCGAAGCTGTAAGTGAGCTGGAACAGGCCGTTATCGATGCCCGGGTTTTCGGGTGCGGTCGAGCCGTTCGAGATGTGGTGGTAGCGGTATTCGGCGCGGAGCGAGCGCGTGCCGAAGCGGGCGGCGGGGTCGGGACGGGAGCGAAAGAGCTCAAGGCCGGCGCCGACCGAGAAGGTGTAGTTGAAGTTGCCGGCGAGGCTGACGGGGATCGCTTGCGCGGAGAACATGTACCCGCCGAGCGCGGTGAGGACGGGCTGGAGGCGGCGGCGCGGGAGGAGGTTGAGCTTGAGGCCGAGCGGGCTCCAACCGGCGCCGATGGTGAATTGGCGCTGGCCGCAGGTGCCGGTGACGGTGTTGCTGTACGGATTGCCGGACGGCTCGGTACCGCTAGATTGGAAGATGAAGGGTTTACAGAGGGCGGCCTGGCGGAATGTAAGCGAGTTGTTTGGAACGCCAATAGCCGTATAGACGATTGAAACGACAGGGTCGCTCTCAAAGACGACGGGGCGGAGTTCGGTGAGGTATTCGAGGTCCACCGAGGGGCGGAGAAGGATGCGGTGGCTGTAGCTGAGGCCGAGGTTGAGGAGCTTGCGGTTGCGCGCCTCGCCGAGCAGGATGTGGCTGGAGTTGTTTGAGCCTTCGACGGAGACGCCCAAGGTGTTGCGGCGGGAGAAGGTCGGTTGTTCGGTCACGGCCTGGGAGGAGAGGTGTCCGGGACGGAGAGCGAGAGAGAGGGCAAAGAGGAGCAGAAGGCGCGTGCGCGAGGCTGGCATAGGAGTGCTCGGTAGACGGATGGCGAGAGGCTCTGGGTTGTGCACGTCTCCCGATTTTGGACGGGGCTGGGTGTCGTGGCGGATGCGGCTCCATGTGGGACGCCGGGTGGGGTGGGTTTCTGGCCAGTGATCAGTGGTCAGTGATGAGTTGTCAGAGATCAGGTGTCGCTTGCGAGCGGCTGAGGGCGCGGCGTTCGGATAGACTTTGCTGTGCGCGTGCCTGACAGGTTTGGGGCGCGGCGAAAGGGAGAGTTTGTCTATGCGTCCAGGTGTTTCTCTGCGTGTTTCCGCGCCGATGTTGAGTTTTGTGTTTGTGCTGCTGTTGACGGGGATGGCGGAGGGGCGGGCGCGGTGGACGGTGGCCGAGGCAAACGCATGGTATGCCAGGCAGCCGTGGCTGGTGGGCGCGAACTATGTTCCTTCGGACGCGATCAATGAGTTCGAGATGTTTCAGGCGGCGACGTTCAATCCGGCCTTGAACGACAAGGAGCTGGGGATGGCGGAGGGGATCGGCATGAACACGATGCGGGTGTTCCTCCAGGATCAGCTGTGGACGGAGGATCCGCAGGGATTTACCAAGCGGCTGGATGCGTTCTTGACGATTGCGGCGAAGCACCACATCCGGCCGATTCTGGTCTTGTTTGATTCGTGCTGGGAGCCCGACCCGAAGCTCGGGCCGCAGCATCCGCCGATTCCAGGCGTGCACAACTCAGGTTGGGTGCAGAGCCCGGGGGCAAAGGAGCTGAGCGATCCGAGCTACCAGCCGAAGCTGGAGGCGTATGTGAAGGGCGTCGTGGGGGCGTTTGCAAAGGACAACCGGGTACTGGCGTGGGATGTGTGGAACGAGCCGGATAACGGAAACGACAAGCGGTTTGCCGAGGCGAAGGGCAAGAAGGAGCTGGTCGCGGCGCTGCTTCCGAAGGTGTTTGAGTGGGCGCGGTCCGAGAATCCGACGCAGCCGCTGACGAGCGGGGTCTGGATCGGTGATTGGCACGACCCGGCGAAGGAAAGCGCGATGACGAAGATTCAGCTGGCCGAGTCGGATGTGATCTCGTTTCACAACTATGGCTGGCCCGAGGAGTTCGAGGCGCGGATCAAGGAGCTCCAGCCGCTGGGTCGGCCGGTGATCTGCACGGAGTACATGGCGCGCGGTGCGGGAAGCACGTTTGACGGATCGCTGCCGATCGCGAAGAAGTACAA
>CAXUIB010000234.1:0-3533 GCA_964250945.1 uncultured Acidobacteriaceae bacterium | reverse complement strand
GCGCAGGCCGCTCCCATCGCCATTCCCGGAGATCGCATCGCCTTTGTCGTAAAGGAGCGGACCTATCTCGACGAACTCAAACGCAGCCCAGGCCTCGAGCACGGCTGGTCCGGCAACGTCACCGCAGGCGCCACCCTGGTGCGCTCCACCGAAACCGGATCCAGCTTCAACACCGGCCTCGCGCTTCTTCGCGTCATCCCCACCGTCACGTACCTTCCATCCCGCAGCCGCTCCAGCCTGAACCTCAGCGAGACCTACGGCCGCCTGCGCCAGCCCGTCATCCCCGAGACCACCCCACCGTCCCCAGACCTCATCGTCAAAACCAGCATCTTTCACGCCGACCTCGAGCAGGACCGGTACTTTTCCGCTCGCTTCTACTCCCTCGGACAGAGCTCGTTCGACCACAACTACTCCCAAGGCCTCAACCTTCAGCAGGTCTACGGCGCCGGCATCGGTTGGACGCCTTTGTCCACACCCAAACGCCAGATCGACCTCAAGGCAGACGTTCATTACGAAAAACAAACCTTTCAAACCGCCGCATCCAACGAAAATCTGATCGGGTCCAGCTTCGGTGAGATCTTCCGCGCAAAACTCCAGCACGACATCCACCTCACCGAAGACATAAACCTCTTGCCCGCCTGGAACGACCTGCGCGCGTTCTCCGCCAACGGCTCGGCCAGCCTCAGCGTGCCCGTATTTCGCCGCTTCAATCTGAACTTCACCGCAACCGACAGCTTTCTCAACAATCCCGCCTACGGCTATCGCAAAAACAGCTTCCAGTTCGTCACGGCCGTCGGGTATACCCTGCGATAGACGCTCCGGTCCATCCATCGCCGGTCCATCCATCGCCGGATCCAGTCCGGATCCAGCGCGGATGTTCTAATAAGAAGTCACCCGCGCTCCGCCCAGTGCAACCCATGCCTGGGCGAAACTTCACCATACCAACGTGCCCGGGACCCATGGAGGAGCAAGGCTTTGATGGTTGGCAAGAAATCGCAGTGGGACCGTTTGCCGTGGCTCAGGTCTCCGTTGTCCGTCGCTCTCCTGATCGCTCTCACCCTTCCGTCCGGCGCGCAGGTGGTCGCCCGGCGAACCCGACGCGAATCCAACGCCAATCGCCGGGCCCGCATCGCCCGCATCATCCAGGAGACCTACAGCAAGCGATACGAAGTCGCCGGCGGCGGCGGATACCTTCGCTTCCGCTCCGGCGAGTACCTCCGGAAAAACAACGAGGTCACATTCTTCGGCAGCGGAACCTACTTCCTGAACCCCAAGCTCGGCATCACAGGCGACGTTCACGGAGCCTACGGCAACGCCAAAGTCGGCAACACGCAGTTCGACATCGCCAACCCACAGATCTCCGAGTACTTCTTTACCGGCGGTCCGACCTACCGCTTCTACAGCAAGCAGAAGGAAGCTGTGAGTGGCTTTGTCACCGCCGGCGTCGCCTACGGCAAATTCAGCGGCGGATCGAAGAATTTCACCCCGACCAGCGTCGGCATCTGGCAGGACGCCTGGCGCCCGGCCTTTACCGCCGGCGTCAATCTCGACTACAACTTCTTCCCAAACCTTGCCTTTCGCGTCACCCCCACCTACATGGGCACCACCTTCAACGGCCCATCCGGCGGATCGGTGCAAAACAACCTCGGCGTCAACGTGGGTGTCGTCTACCGCTTCGGCAAGCAGTAAGCTCTCAACCTGCTGCAATCACAGGCAGCCCGCCGGCTCAGGCCGAGATCACCGTCGACATCGCCGGGCTCGCCTCAGAGTCGCTCGCCGGCGCCGGTCGCAGCTCCACAATAAACCGCGCCCCCGCAGGCAGATTCTTCTCCGCCCGAACCGTGCCGCCGTGCTCCCCGATGATCTTGGCGGCAATCGACAGACCCAGCCCCGTGCCGCGTTCCTTGGTCGAAAAATAAGGCAAAAACAGCCGCTCGCGCATCTCATCCGTCAGCCCCGTCCCGGAGTCCGCCACCACCAGCTCAACCGACCCGCTCGGCAACAGGGAAGTGGAGATCTGCAGCTCGCGCAGAAGACTCGTGCTCATCGCTTCAGCCGCGTTGTCGATCAGATTGCCCAAAGCGCGCTTCAAAGCTTCCGGGTCGGCCAGCACCAGCGGCAGATGCGGGTCCATGTCGCGTCGCACCCGCACATCCGCCATCCGTCCCGCAAACAGCGCAAGAGCGTTCTCAACGATCGTATTCAGGTCCGCCGGACGAGGCTTCGCCGTCGGAAACTCGGCCAGCGACGAAAACTGATCCACCAGAGATCGCATGCTCTCGACCGACAAGGAGATCACCTCCGAACATCGACGAATCACCCCCACCGACGGCGACTCAATGCCGTGACTGTCGAGATTCGCCCCGAGACGGTCGATGTGCCGGCGAATCTGCTCGGCTGAAAGCGCAATCGGAGTCAGTGGATTCTTGATCTCGTGCGCCACCCGGCGCGCCACCTCCTTCCACGCCGACTGCCTCTGCGCGCGCAGGAGCTCGGTCGCATTTTCAAGCACCAGGACATAGCCCGCATGCTCCCGCTCAGACCGATCTCCCATCGGCGCCGTCGCCCGGCCCGCAGTCTCCAGCAAAGCCACCGTCGCCAGCAGATGGAGCGTCTCAGCTCCCACATACCCGCTTGCCGGCCGGTTGATCTCGATCTCGCTCGACGCCGAGCCCATCCGGTGCGATCGCCGGATCAGCCGCTCCAGCACCTCGACAACCTCCGCCGGAAACACCTCAGCTATGCTCTGGCCAAGAAACGGCTTCTGCCCGCCCGGATCCATCATCTCCGACAAAGCGCGGTTCGAAAGCATGATGGAGCCAGCAGGTGAGATCGTCGCCACGCCGTTGGGAATCGTCTCAAGCATCGTCTCGAGCTCGCGCCGCCGAGCCTCCAGCGTCCCGTTCGCAGCCGAAAGCTCGGTCGCAGACTGCAGCACAGCGTGCCGCGAACCTTCAAGATCCGTCGCCATCCGATTGAACGATCGGACCAGTTCCCCAAGCTCGTCGGTCGCACTCGCCTCCACCCGATAGGCGTAGTCCCCCGCCGCCACCGCCTCCATCGCGTCGGCAATATCCTCCACCGGCCGCGTCACCTGCTTTGAAAGATGAAGCGCCAGCCACGACGACGCAAACAGCGCCAGGCTCGTCATCAGCAGCAGAAGCAGCGTGTAAAGCCAGCGCACCTGCCGGCGGCTGCTGTAGAGCACACGGTAAGTGTCCCCCGCCGATCGCAGGCGCGCCATGTTGGCCGCAATCCCCGGCGGCAAGGGAAGTCCGACCACAACCGTTCCGCCGGTCGGCAAGGCAGCCGTTCCAAGAGCATAGTCCACGCCGTGGAGCGAGAACATCGGCCCGTCGCTGCGGTCCGCTGCGGAAAGGATCGAGCTCAGAAGTGGACCCGCCATCCAATCCGCCCCCGTCCCCACAGCACCGGTCCGGTCCCCCGTCGCGGAAGCAGGACCACCGTCGTCTTCCGTCTCGCCCCCGGCGCCGGGCAGCCAAAGCTTCAGCCGCGCCGTGTTCTCATCGCCG
>CAXUIB010000233.1:0-3552 GCA_964250945.1 uncultured Acidobacteriaceae bacterium | reverse complement strand
ACAGGAGAACCGCTTTAGGACTGTGGCGAAGCGGCCTTTTCCTGCTCCTGCACCGCCTTGTCCTTCTCTTTCTTGACTTTGGCGGCGTCCTTTGCCGCCTTGCTGTTTGCCACGGCAGCGCTTTCCTGATGTTTTTGCTGCTTGCGTTGCGCCTTGAGTTCACTTTTCGTCATCGGCGCGGAAGTCGGTGTTGTCGGGTCCTGTGTGGTTGTTGTCACGGTCGTCTGACTCGTCTGGCTGGTCACCGGGGTGGTCGTCGGCTTTGTCTGCGTGGAAGGTGCATCTTGAGCCAGCACCGTCCCAGCGCCCAGCAACGTGATCAGGGCCAGGCGAGCGGTCAGAGTCTTTGTCAATACCATTTCTGCCATCTCCTTGGGGATGTGAGGTCGCCGGAGATACCTTCTACCTGCCGCGGCTACTCGACATCCACTTTTTTAGACGCGACATGGGTATTCGCCGATGCCTCTCTCGCACGCTGACGCTCTGCCCAAAAAACGGGTGCTCTCCGCGGGGCTTGCGTACTCGACCAGCATAGAACAGGAAAGACAGCGATCCTCAGGGCACGTATCGTAGAGACAAGACCCAGCCCATTGCTGCGTCGTCCCCCTGATCCAGGAGTTGATTGTCCATGCGGCTCGCGCTCGCCCCGAACGTCCTTCTTTGCACGGCTCTTTTGGCAGCTTTCTCGACAGCTCAAGCCCCGCCGCCACCGCAGCCGTCGGCCTTTGCAACGCCCCTCGCGATCGACCTGGGCAGCGCGGGCCTTGCCCAGACATTGAAGAAGCTCGGGACGCGCGCCTCCTTGATCATGATCGTGGCCCACCCGGACGATGAGGACGGAGGCATGCTTGCGTACGAGAGCCGCGATCAGGGCGCCGATGCTACGCTTCTCACGCTGAATCGCGGCGAAGGCGGCCAGAACCTCATGTCATCCGACTTTTGGGACCAGCTCGGCGTCCTGCGCACCGAAGAGCTCCTCACCGCGGACCAGTTTTACGGTGTGCACCAGTACTTCACGCGCGTAACCGACTTTGGGTTTTCAAAGACCATCGACGAAGCTCTGAAGCAGTGGGGTCACGACCGCGTTCTCTACGACTGTGTCCGGGTCGTCCGTCTTACGCGTCCGCTCGTCGTCACCTCATCCTTTGCGGGCAATGTCTCCGACGGTCACGGACATCATCAGGTCTCGGGGCTGATGGCTCAGGAGGTCTTCAACGCAGCCGCCGATCCCAACGTGTTTCCCGATCAGATCCGCGACGGACTTCGACCCTGGGCGCCCCTCAAGGTGTACGCTCGCGTGCCGTTCGCGCGCGTGACTGAACGCGGCATTTACGACTACGCGACCGGGCACTGGGAGCCCGTACGGTTTCGCAACTACGTCACCGGCCAGACAATCGAGGGCATACCTTCGACGACGGTCGAGATCTTGGAATCCACCTATAATCCGCTGGTTGGACGCTCCGATCTCGCCGTAGCTCGCGAAGGCCTCGGCCAGCAGAAATCGCAGAACGGCGGCATCGGTCCGCCACCCGCTCGAAAGTTCTTGTCGCCGTATCATCTCTACGCCTCGCGCGTAAGCTCCGGCGTGCCGGAGCGCGAAGCCGGCTTCTTCCAGGGGATCGACACCACTCTGGCTGCCGTCGCCGACTACGCTCCGGCTGCCGATCGCAAGCCCTGGCGCGACCGTCTGAACCAGATTGCGGCCTTGGTTACAGAGGCCGGCAACGCCTTCTACCAGTCTGCTGTTCTGGATCCTGCAAAGTCTGCCCCGGCGCTCAGCCAGGGCCTTGCGAAGACGGACGCGTTGCTTCGCGATCTTGCCGGGAGCAGCCTACCGGAGGACGCGAAGTACAACATGCGCCACGAGCTTGAGGTGAAGCGCGATCAGTTCAACACCGCGCTCAGCCAAGCGCTCGCCCTGAGCGTTCAGGCGACGATCCTGAACGGCCGAGAAAGCTCTCGTTTCGGACCGATGGGCGACATGTCCAACCAGGCCGGCACCTCGCAAACCGTCATTCCCGGCCAGACATTCAACGTCGACGTCCACCTCGCCAATCAGAGCACCGCAGCGGTCATCGTCGTCCGCACCGATCTGGTCTCGCACGCCGGACCGCCCTGGATCGTCACGGCGGACACGACGCCCGCATCTGCGGCCGCACGTCCGGCGCAAGCTCCAGGCGCGAGCGCTCCGGCCGGGACCGAAGCGCCTCCCATCCGCCCCGCCCCAAGCGTCGATCGGTCCGGCAGCACTGCGGCCGTCGCTTCGGACGCCCTCACCCCCGGCGAAGGTCGCGATCAGATCTTCTCCGTCTCGGTCCCGGCAGATGCCAGCCTAACCCGACCGTACTTCTCGCGCCCCAACCTCGAACAGCCCTTCTACAACATCCTTGACCCAGCGGACCTCAATCTCCCGAACATGCCCTATCCCTTGTCTGTCGAGGTCACGTACAGCTACATGGGCGTCCGAGCGCACCTTTCCGGCGTGGTCCAGACCATTCATCGCATCACCGGCCCCGGCCCGCTCCCGGAGCCGTTGCTGGTCGCCCCGGCGATCTCGCTTACCGTCTCGCCCGAGGCCGGCATCGTCCCCGTGGCAAACACGCAGCTCCATCTCTCGGTGCTCGTCCACTCAAGCGTGAAAGGTCCCGCGACCGGCACCGTCCATCTGGAACTTCCACCGGGCTGGGCCGCCAACCCTGCCGTCGCCGACTTTGCGACCGCCGCCGACGGCGAGGACCGCACCCTCAACTTCGAGGTCACTCCCAAGTCGGTCGAGGCCAAACCCTACACCGTCACCGCGGTCGGGGAGTCCGGCGGTCGCGAGTACCGGCAGGGATTTCAAACGGTTGGCTACACCGGCCTGCGTCCCTACCCCTTCTATCGCCCGTCCGTCTATCGCACCACCGGCGTCGACGTCAAAGTCGCTCCCGGCCTCCGTGTCGCTTACATCACCGGCACGGGCGACGACGTCGCCAGATCGCTCGAAGATCTCGGCCTGCACGTGCAATTTCTTTCCGCCGAGGACCTCGCCAACGCCGATCTTTCCCGCTTCGACGCGATCCTTCTCGGCATTCGCACCTACGCGGCGCGCCCCGAACTCCGCACGCTCAACAACCGCCTGCTGAGCTACGCAAAGGCGGGCGGCATCGTGGTTGTGCAGTACCAGACGCAGGAGTACGACCACAGTTTCGGCCCGTATCCGCTCAGCCTCTCCTCCGACCCGGAGAAAGTGGTGGAAGAGGACAGTGCAGTCACGCTGCTCGCGCCGGAAGATCCGATTCTCACCTGGCCGAACCGCATCGGCCCGGCCGATTTCACCGGCTGGGTCGAAGAGCGCGGGCACGGCTTCCTGCGATCCTGGGACGCGCACTACATCGCGCTCACCGAGACCCACGACAAGGATCAGGACCCGCAGCGCGGCGGCCTCGTCTACGCTCGTACCGGGCGTGGCGGCTACATCTACACCTCGTTCGCCTTCTTCCGCGAGATGCCCGAGGGCGTCCCGGGCGCGTTTCGATTGATGGCCAATCTGCTTAGCCTGGGGAAGAATCC
>CAXUIB010000232.1:2927-3565 GCA_964250945.1 uncultured Acidobacteriaceae bacterium | reverse complement strand
CCGTTTCCCCTCCGACCCGGACAGCCTCCTCCGCGTCGAACATCTGCTCTCCGGCGCCTCCACCCCCATCGACCTCAACCTCTACCGCGACGCCTTCGGCAACCGCTGCACCCGCTTCTTCGCCCCTGCCGGCGAACTCCGGCTCTCCGGCTCCAGCATCGTCGAAGCCCCCGAGATCCCCGACGAGATCCAGACCGAAGCCACCCAGGCCAACATCGAGGACCTCCCGACCGACGTCCTCCAGTTCCTCCTCGCCAGCCGCTACTGCGAGGTCGACCAGATGGGCGCCATCAGCACCGACCTCTTCGGCCACACCACCCCCGGCTGGGCCCGCGCCATCTACATCCGCGACTGGGTCCACAACCACCTCCGCTTCGACTACAAATCCGCCCGCCCCACCAAAACCGCCCTCGACGTCTTTACCGAACGCGTCGGCGTCTGCCGCGACTTCCAGCATCTCGCCATCACCCTCTCCCGCGCCCTCAACATCCCCAGCCGCTACGTCACCGGCTACCTCGGCGACATCCGTCACCCCTACTCCGGAGCCGGAGACTTCTCCGCCTGGTACGAGGTCTACCTCTCCAACCGGTGGTGGACCATGGACGCCCGCCACAACGAGCCCCGCTTCGGCCGTATTC
>CAXUIB010000232.1:0-2917 GCA_964250945.1 uncultured Acidobacteriaceae bacterium | reverse complement strand
GGCCGCGACGCCACCGACGTCGCCATCACCACAACCTTTGGCACTGCCAACCTCACCTACTTCTACGTCGAATCAAACGAAGTCGACCCCGAAGGCAACAAACTCCCCGTCCCCGGAACTCCCGAAGTCATCCCCACCTACCGCATCGTCTAATCTACCCGAGTAAGGTCCTGATTCATGGAGGCTTCAGATGTGGTGCGCATCAAACGAGAGCGAGCCCCTCTCGCGGGAGGCGGTGAAACGGAACGTGTCCCGAGCGGCATCGTCACACAGCCGAATCTGGTCAAGGCCTTCTCGGGCTTCGCTCCGGATCGGGTCTTTCGCAACTCCGCCGATTCTGCCGACTGCGGAAAGAGTTTTCCCGATACCGGGACTCCCATAGCAACGGATGAAACAATTAGGGCCTGTCATCAAACTCCAGCCAGACACAGCACGGGCAGCTACCCGGAGGAGCTGCCCGCCTGAAAAACGCCTGCGTAACTCTAAGGGATCGTCGGCCGCCTACTGACCTGCTTCGACCCTCGGTGTAATCAAACCAATATTGTCGACCCCGGCCTGATGTCCGTAATTGATCACCTCGGCTACCTTGCTGTAATCCAGATCCTTGTCGCCCTTCACAAACATCACCTTCTCGGAGCGCGTCGCAAAGATCTCCGCCAGCTTCGGCTCGATATCCGCCTTGTTGAAGGACGAATCGTTGATCTTGTACGCCGGCGCCGCCGACCCGTTCGAAAGCACCTGCACCACAATCGTGCGATCGTTCGGCTGGTCATTGGTCTTGTTCTTCGGAGGCTGAGGCACCAGCGTGTCGAGACCTCGCGGCGTCACCGGAACGATCACCATGAAGATGATCAACAACACCAGGAGCACGTCGATCAACGGTGTCACGTTGATCTCGGAGACTGCTCCTCCTGTACCTCCACCGCCCATTCCCATAGCTCTTCTCCCCTTTGATCTTTGACTCTGGTTCTTACTACTGACCGTCTACTTCTTCGCCGGCGTCGGCTCGTCCGTTCGCTCCGTCAACAGACCAAGCTGGCTCACACCCGCCGACCGAATCCCGTCGACCGCATCCATCACCTTGCCGTAGTTCGACCGCACATCCGCCCGCATAAAGACCTCCTTGTTGGTCTTATTCGTGAGCTTGGCCGCGATCTTCGACCCCAGGTCGTCAACCGTCACCTGGTCGCCCCCAAGAAAGGTCCGGCCGTCGCGCGTCACCGCCACAACGACAGCATCTTCCTTGTTGGCATCCTCCATCACGACCGCCGCATCCGCCTTCGGCAGATCGACATTCACCTTGTTATTCAACATCGGCGTGATGACCATGAAGATGATCAGGAGAACCAGCATCACGTCCACCATCGGCGTAACGTTGATGTTTGAGTTGACCTTCTTGCCTTCGTCTCTTGCATGCAGCGCCATATTCAACTCCCGCTAACCTGACTACTTACCGCGCGATAACTCAATGTCCGGATCTCCGGCCTCAGGAACCAACCGCTGGCAGACCCAAAGCCGGAATCCTCCACCACAAACCAAGCCAGCTCTAGCGATGACTCTGCTTGATAAAGTAATCCACAAGTTCGCTCGAGCTGTTGTCCATCTCAACGTCAAACGCCTCGACCTTGTTGGTGAAGTAGTTGAACGTCATCACGGCCGGGATCGCGACCAGAAGCCCGAACGCCGTTGTCACCAGAGCCTCTGAGATACCGCCGGCAACCGCGCCGATACCGGAGGTCTTCTGCGTCGCAATCTGCTGAAACGCATTCAAAATACCGACCACCGTACCGAAGAGGCCGATAAACGGCGCCGTCGATCCGATCGTCGCCAGACCGCCCAAACCGCGCTTCAACTTCGCGTGAACGATCGCCTCCGAACGGTCCAGCGCGCGCTTGGAGCTTTCTACCTGCTCTTCCGTAATGCTGCCGCCAGAACCAAAGCTCCGAAACTCCTGCAGGCCGGCCGTCACAACCTCCGCCAAATGCGACTTCTTGCTGCGATCCGCGATCTTGATCGCCTCATCCAGACGTCCGTCCTTCAACGCTCCCGCAACCTTGGGCGCAAACTCACGCGACTGCTTGCGAGCCGCCGAAAAATACAGCGCCCGATCGATAATCACAGCCAGCGACCAGATCGACATGATGAAAAGAATGATAACGACGGCGCGCGCTAGGTTTCCCATGTTGCCCCAAAGCTGCAAAGGGCTGAAGCCCACCTGGGCCTCCTGGAAAAACATCGCGAGCGAACCATATGAGTGCGAAACCGTGGTGAGATGAGCGAGAATCACGTGAGTTACTCCTCCTGGGACTAAAACTCTACTGGTTGATGCGGCGTTTCTGTGGCTTTCCCGTGGATGCCCCATGTGGAGGCTCCACCAGAAGCAGACTCGGCAGGCAGGGACGAAGGAGCGAGCCCGTCCTATCCGCCCATGCTGAAGTTCACGGTCACCGTAGTGTCCACCTCCGTCGCTTCACCGTTCAAGATATACGGCTTGTAGCGCCAACTCTTGACCGCATCGACCGCGCTTGCACGCAACATATCCGGCCCGCTGATCACCTGCAAGTTCTCGACCGTGCCCGTCTTCGAGATCACAGCATGGAGCACAACGGATCCCGAAACGTGTGCCGCACGGGCGATCGGTGGGTATACCGGCTTGGTCTGCGAGACGATATTACCCGCAACCACACCACTCGAGACGCGAACCGGACCCTTCGGCTTCTCGACCTTCACAGCTACGGTCGGCGCCGGCCCAATCCCGGTCATAACACCTCCGGGGACCCCGCCCGCGGAACCGTTGGACATTCCGGACATGCCGACGACACCCGCCACCTGTGGCGGCGGCGCGGCTTCCTCCTTCAGCATCTTGATGTCCTTCGGGATCTTGGTCGGCGCATGGAGACCGGCGTCAATCTCGGAC
>CAXUIB010000231.1:0-3571 GCA_964250945.1 uncultured Acidobacteriaceae bacterium | reverse complement strand
GAGCGGGGGCGAGCAGCAGAGAGTGTCGCTGGCGCGGGCTTTGGTGACCGAGCCAAAGGTGTTGCTGGCCGATGAGCCTACGGGCGATCTCGATGAGGGGACGGCGGAGGCAGTTTTTGCGTTGTTGCAGCGGATGCAGCGGGGCGAGGGTCTCGCGGGTGTCCTGGTGACGCACCATCTCGGGTTTGCGCGGAGGTGCGACCGGGTGTTGCGGTTGATCGGGGGCCGGCTGGTGGCGGAGATCTAGGGCAGTTACCCCTTTGCTATGCGGGAGTTCGTCTAGCACCATGCCCTTGCGGCGACTCTACTTGGATCGAGTCGGCTTGAGCGCTTCAGACCGACGGGGCGCCGTCTCCAGCGTGATGCGCGTATCGCGTTGGAGCTCTGTCTCTTTGCCGCGCGCGATCCAACGCTCGTAGAACGACAGAGCCGTGCCGTAGTAGCCGACACCGGCAGCCAGATTCGGACACTGTCCGGCCATGCCGAGAACTCGGCCGATGAGCCCAAAGCCGTTTGAGCCTACGGTATCCCTGCCCAGCTGTCCGTCGCCGCCGTTCCGTCCGTCTGTATCGAGCGGACGGCTCGCCAGGAATGCCAAGATGAGCGGCTGGATAAACCTGTTAGGCGACTTCGGCTTGATCTGGCCCTCGCTATCGAGCGTAAGTGCGTTGTTTGACTCGGTAGCAACGCCGGCGAGTGTGGTCTGAACGTTGGTCGGAGCCCGTTGCGGCAGGTTCAACTGGTTGAAGACGAAGCGGAGCGTGCCTTTGCGTCCGAAGCGGCGCGCCGGCTTGGCTTCGGTCACGGAGCCGGAGAGCGTGGCGCCTGCCGGGACCGCTACGGTCTTGTCGGCATTGAAGATCGGCTGGGCAACCGTCGCGCGGATCGGCTGTCCGGCGTGGGCTGTTGCAGAGGTCAGAGCCTGGTTCAGCATGGCTTCGATCCTCCAGGTCGGGGGTGCGTCCCTGGCCACATCGGCCGGCTTCGGAGCTGCATCCTCTTGCTTGTCTCGCTTTGGATCGGTACCTTGAAGGACACTCGCGGAGGTAGCCAATGTGAAGGGAGCCGAAGTTCTAAAGGTCCAGGCCGTGCCTTTTTCGATGCGTTGGGGGTGGTAGGGTAGCTGCGAGTAGAGGTATTGCATGACGCGGTCGACCTTTCCAGGGTCGGTGACCTGGCTGATCTGGTCGTGCATCCTGAGCTTGCCCTCGGCGATCCCTTGGTGGATCAGGCTTCCGGTGCGGTGAGGCGGGGGTGCGATCCTGAGGTAGGTCGCTCCGTCCGAGATCTCGCCGGCACTCAGCGGAGCTACGCTTCCGTCGTTCAGGACCAGGCCGGTGAACTGGACCACCGGCTTGTGGAAGGGAGTCAGGTCGCCGCGTAAGCCGGCGTGGATGCGGCGCTGCTTGTCGTTCTTGAAACCAACGACCCGGCCTTCGACGACCGCTCGTCTCGGGATCATCTCCTCGTTCCCCGAGTAGACGGGGTAGACCAGCTCCGTACGCAGCTGCTGCCCGATCCGCAAGGGGGCGGGGTGGCGGATCAGGACGACCAGGGGCGTACCGGCCGGTATGGTCATTCCCGAGTCCTCGCAGAAGGCGGCTCTCGCGAGCAGCGGCAGACCGAGAACAAGGACGACGGCTCGGTGGGTCATTGGGTTGGCTCCATTCCCTTTAGACGGGCGGGGGTTCATTTTATTCCCACTCAATGGTGCCGGGGGGTTTGGAGGTGATGTCGTAGACCACCCGGTTGATGCCGCGCACTTCGCTCACGATGCGGGAGGAGAGGGTGCGGAGGACGTTGTAGGGCAGGGGCGCCCAGTCGGCCGTCATGCCGTCCTCGGAATGCACGGCCCGGAGGACGCAGGTGTCGGCGTAGGTGCGCTGGTCGCCCATCACGCCGACGCTTTTGACCGGGAGGAGGACGGCGAAGCTCTGCCACAGCTCGGTGTAGAGGCCGGCTTTGCGGATCTCGGAGGTGACGATGTCGTCGGCCTGCTGGAGCGTCCAGACGCGCTCGGGTGTGACTTCGCCGAGGATGCGGACGGCCAAGCCGGGGCCGGGGAAGGGCTGGCGATCGATGATCTCGTCGGGCATGCCGAGGTCGCGGCCGATGCGCCGGACCTCGTCCTTGAAGAGGTCGCGCAGAGGCTCGATCAGCTTTAGCTTCATGTCGGCTGGGAGGCCGCCGACGTTGTGGTGGCTCTTGATGGTCTGCGACGGGCCCTTGACGCTCGACGACTCGATCACGTCGGGGTAGAGGGTGCCCTGGACGAGCCAGGCGATCTCTTCGCCCCTGTGCCGCTCGTGCTCGAAGATCTTGCGGGCCTCGTCGTCGAAGACGGCGATGAACTCGCGGCCGATCGCTTTGCGCTTGGTCTCCGGGTCTGTGACGCCTTTGAGTGCGGAGAGGAAGCGCTCGCCGGCGTCGACGGCGACGACCTGGAGGCCGAGACGGTCGCGCATGGTGGTCTGGACCTTGCTGAATTCGTCTTTGCGGAGCACGCCGTTGTTGACGAAGACGCAGGTGAGGCGGTCGCCGATGGCTCGCTGGACGAGGACGGCGGCGACCGAGGAGTCGACGCCGCCCGAGAGACCGCAGAGGGCGTGGCCGTCGCCCACCTGGGCCTGGATGCGGCGGACGGCGCTCTCGATGAAGTGCTCCGGCGTCCAGTTGGGCTGGGCGCGGCAGAGGTCGAGGACGAAGTTGCGGAGCAGCTCCATGCCGTGCCGGGTGTGGGCGACCTCGGGGTGGAACTGGACGGCCCAGATGCGCCGCCGGTCGTCGGCGATGCCTGCGAGGGCGCCGTCGGTCTCGGCGGTCTGCCGGAAGCCGGGGGGCAGGCCGAGCGCGCTGTCGCCGTGGGACATCCAGACCTCGAGGGTCTGGGGCAGACCGCGGAAGATGGGCGTCTCGTCCGTGATCGTGACGCTGGCGTGGCCGTACTCGCGCCGGTCGGTGGGGACGACTTTTCCGCCGAGGTGGTGCACGATGAACTGCAGGCCGTAGCAGATGCCCAGGATCGGGATGCCGAGGTCGAGCAGGCTGGGGTCGGCGGCCGGGGCGTCGGCGTCGTAGACCGAGCTTGGGCCTCCGGAGAGGATGAGGCCGACGGGGTGGAGCCCCCTGATTTCAGCCACCGGGACGATGCACGGGAGGACGACCGAGAAGACGTCCATCTCGCGGACGCGCCGGGCGATCAGCTGGGTGTACTGCGATCCGAAGTCCAGGATGACGATGGTGGTGAGGTCCACAGGGTTAGTGTAACGGCTGTCCTGGGCCGGTCCGGATGCGGCTTTTCGGGGATGGACGGGTCCCTCCCACACCCCCTCTGTTTCGGTCTAGAATCTTCCATCGATTGAACTTAGGTCTGGACCTCGGTATGGCGAGAGGTCCAAAAATCCTATTTTTCGGGGCGGATTTCCGCCAAAATATCCAAAAGAAAGGACTTAGGTATTCTCTGGACGCTGTTGCTGTCTATTTTTCGCTTCTATGTTTAATTGTACGGATCCGGGGTCGTCGATGCGCCAACGGCGACGGCAGATTCCCTTTGGGAATGCGGTCCGTGACC
>CAXUIB010000230.1:0-3571 GCA_964250945.1 uncultured Acidobacteriaceae bacterium | reverse complement strand
CCTTGGCCGAAAGCGCCACCTCTCCCTTTGCCACCGCATGCACTTGCTTGAACTCGGCCGTAGTCACCACCGATCCCGTCCGCCGAGGCAACGTCCCAATCTCCGCGTTCACATCCTCGGTCCGATTCCCTGGATTTGGGTGATCGCTCATAAACTGTGCCCCACCCGCTCCATACTTCGCCTGGATCGTCTCAAAGAACTGCGGCAAACCTCGCGGATCGTACCCGGAGTCGTACAAAATTCCCGTCCCCAGAAGATCCGCCTGCTTCTCGTAGTCGCGCGACATATGGAGAAAATCGAGCCCCTGCACCGTCCCGATCCCGGCCTGCGCCAGCGTTCCCGCAGCTCCGTTGCCGAGCGCCACCGCCGACCCAATTGCGCCGATCCCGTACAAAATACTCCGTCGGCGCTGCTTTGAAAGATTGCAGGTCGAGTGCCGCATCACCACATGCGAGATCTCGTGCGCCATCACACCGGCCAGCTGCGCCTCCGTCTCGGCCGCCTGCACTGTCCCGAGATTCACAAAGATCGCCCCGCCCGGCAGCGCAAACGCGTTGATGTCCGCGCTCGCCACTACGTGAAAGCTGAACGGCCACTGTTGCCCCCCTCCCGGCATCACCGGCGCCCGCCCTACCAGCTTCGATCCCAGACGCTGCACATACACCGTCACCGGATCCGAGTCGGCGAGCACCGGCATCGCCCGGTACACCTCTGCCGCCGCCTTTTCGCCCTCGCTGGTCTCCTGCGCCACCGTGTACGAGTTCTTGCACGTCACCGGCTCAAAGCGCGCCCACGCCGGAACGCCGCCCGCACCCAGCAACACCAGCCAAGCAATCCAGATCCGCCGCATCTCTCTCCCACCTCCGCGTCTCCCTACCCTCGTCACCCTCCGTCCGAAAGAGATCGGACGCAACATCGTCGTCAAGGGCCGTCTATGCCGTCTGAACCGAGGGAGCCACGTTCAGCAGGTCGTCGCTGGACGCCCGCCCAACCTTTCCTGATCGCCTCCAAAGCTCGTCCGGGAAAGGATATCGAAGACACAGAAAGAGCAGAAGGAGCAAAACCACGGTCTGCACATGACCCCCAAAACGCATATCGTGCCGCACAAACAGGCTGAACGGCGCAAACAGCGGCACAAAACACAGCAGAAGCGGAGTCAGCCCCGGCACAGCAACTCCGCGATGAAACGCCCGAAACGCCACCATGCATAACATCGTCCACGGCAGATACAGGTACACAAACGTGTAATCGAACGAGTTCGGCGGCAGGCTGATGGCCATCACCATGATGAACAGGACCTGGTTCAGCAGAGGAAGCCGCAACGACCGTCCGAAAAACAGCAGGAGCGCCAGCCCCCCCGCAATCAGGTAGTACGGGTGCAGCCACGTCTGGTAGTGCAGCCCAAGCCCGTGCCCCACAGCCTTGGTCAGCGAAAAGAACGAGTGATCCATCCCACCGTCGGACGCCCGGGCAGGGATCGAGTAACTCTGTTGGTAGTTCATCACCGTCTGATTGAACCCGTGAAACGCCGTCATAAACGTCGGCCCGGCGTACCACAGCGAAAGCACATCACACACCGCCGCGGTCAGGATCGCGACCCCCAGAGCGCCATACCGCCGTCGCTGCAAGAGCAGCCCACAAAAGATAACCGGATAGATCTTCATCGAGGCCGCAGCTCCCAAAAGGACCGCCCCGCTCTTGTCATACCCCTTCAGATACAGAAACGCGCCAAGATAAACCAGGATCCATACCACAAGCTCCAGATTGCCGCGCTCCAGCATAAAATCGAGCGGAAAAGACCCCGCCAGCATCAGGACAGCAACTCCCGCCGCCACCCCCAACCTCGACCCCGACCGTCGCAGCATCCAGTAAAGCCCAAACGTCAAACACAGAGCCCAGATCCCGCCCAGCAGGAGATAGTCACGCGTCGGCCGGTTCAGACTGTAGAAAAACCGATACACCACCGCCGCCGGGGCAGGATAGGAAAAATACGGAAGCTGGATGTTCGAGTACTGGTTGAAAAACTCCGCCCGATGGAAGAAAAGCTGAAACCGGAAATTGTACGTCCGGAAATCCGTAAACGGATCCCAGCTCTGATGGATAAATGGACTGGAATACGGCTGGCTGTGCCCCAGACGGTAATGGATCAGACATGAGATCCACGTCACAACCGTGTACAGGACGAAAGCCGTCAGAAAAATCCGGAGCGGACGCGGGATAGACTCCATCAACTTCCGCGGGCGTTCATTCAGCATACTCAGCTCGCTCTAGAGAGGTTCCCATGACAATATCACCTGAGCGCCTCGGCCATCGGTACGCCACCCTGAAACTCGAACCGCGGAAAGCCCCAAAGTAATCCCTTGTCCCCCGACCCTGATCCCTGATCCCTACTACCTGCTCCCTGCTCCCTGCTCCCTGATCCCTGATCCTGCCCTACCCTCCCGGCTTTGCAATCACTCCCAGGTCCACCATCCCATTCACAAAATACTGCACCGCCAGCGCCACCAAGAGCAGACCCATCACACGCACCAGGATGCGAATCCCAGTCTCCCCCAGAGCGCGCGCCACCCGGTCCGAGTTCCCCAACACCAAGAAGCAGATCACCGCCGTCAGGAAGATGGACCCTAAAATCGCCAGGAGCTGCCACCACTTCTGCACCTGCCCTACCAGCACCATCACGCTCGTAATCGACCCCGGTCCGGCCAGCATCGGCACCCCCAGCGGAACGATCCCGGCATCCTCCTTGTGCGTCGCCTCTTCGGCCTCCTCAGTCGACTCCTGCGTCGGCGATCGCTTCGCCTCCAGCATGTCCAGCCCGATCAACAGCAGGATCACGCCGCCCGCAATCTCAAACGCCGGCAACGTAATCCCAAACATCTTAAACAGATACTTGCCCACAATCGAAAATGCACTCAGAACCACCAAGGCCGTCAACGACGCTTTCCGTGCGATCGCCCGCCGACGCAGCTTGTCCGCACCCGCCGTCACCGCCAGAAATGTCGGCAAGGCCGCAAACGGATCCACCAGAAAGAAAATCGAGCTCAGCGCCAGCAACGAAAACCGAACATACGCCGCATACTCCGTGCGCGCCAGGCTCATCGAATGAGAATCAAACAGCACCCCCCAATTCTCCCACGCACGATCCCTCCGCCCGGCAATCATGCACACTTGCTAAAATGGGCTCTCCCATTCCGGGACCACCTCCGGACCGGAGAGCAGCCTACCCTTTACGATCGACTCAGGAGCCAACACCCATGCCTATCGAGACCACCGAGCACATCTGGCACAACGGAAACCTCATCCCGTGGCAACAGGCCCAGATCCACGTTATGAGCCACGTCGTCCACTACGGCTCATCCATCTTCGAAGGCATCCGCTGCTACACGCAGACCAGCTCCGGAACCGCCGGCGTCTTCCGCCTCCCGGAACACATGGCCCGCTTTCTCGACTCCGCCAAGGTCTACCGTATGCCGCTCGGCTACACTGTCGACCAGCTGTCGGCCGCCGTCGTCGAGGTCGGGGGAGCCCACCTAGGAGGCCCCCGGGTAATTCGCCCTGTCGGCGTTAGCGG
>CAXUIB010000229.1:3312-3573 GCA_964250945.1 uncultured Acidobacteriaceae bacterium | reverse complement strand
CGCTCCGCATCCAGCCGCGCCGGGGTTACCACCGCCGCCCGCCCGCCCGTACGAACATGGGCCCCGGTCTCCCCATGACACCCCTCGCACGTAATCCCCGTCTGCCCAAACGGCAGCCCCGCGTACCGATTCAAGCTGCCCGGCTCAGGAGAAACCACACCGCTCATATGGCAGCGCAAGCAGGTTGCCTCCATCGGCAGGGCGCCCGGCATCTCCCGCAAACGCTCCAGTCCAGGCTTCATGTCGTAGCCCCCCGTGGCG
>CAXUIB010000229.1:0-3302 GCA_964250945.1 uncultured Acidobacteriaceae bacterium | reverse complement strand
GTGTAAAGGTACGCCACACCCAGATGCCCCGAGCCCAGGTAGTAGTCGAGCCGATGCCTGCCCGCAACGCCCGGATCCCGTCCGTCGGCAAAGCTCAGATACGCCCCATCCGGCTGCCGGCTTACCTCGTAATGAACCTCCGCCCCGGCCTGCGTGAAAGCTCCCGCCATCAGCCGATCCGTAGCCGCGCCGCTCGCATTCGCCATCGGCGTCAGGAGATACCTGCGGTACACCTCCGCATGGCACCGCGCGCACACCGCATCCGCCGACTTCACCGTCTGCTGCCCAACGATCTGGGACCCAGAGAACAACGCGAGGAGGACGCACACCCGAAAGACAAACACGCACACACTATAAAGCCAGCGTCGCAGCTCGGTTGGTAACCGTGTTGAAGTCCCGCACGGAAACTTCCCCTCGCCAGCCCACGATCCGCCGATTCCGATCGACGTCTCAGAGAAGATTCTATGCAAGTCGCCGGCCGTGCCGAAAATCCGCTCCCCAACCCGCACCCACGCGCTGTCGGAGACACAATCCTGGTTCACCCCAGGAGAAACACTGTCCTTGCTAAATACAGGGGATCTGAAGCTCGCGCTTACCGGCGAATGGGCAGACCACATCCCCGCGACACTCGGAAGCGATCACCTGCTCGACCCAGGTCCAAACGAGATCAGGCTTACCTCCCCTCTTCTCCTGAAGAACAACACAGTAGTCGGCGATATGCCAAAGGCGTTCGCCGATGCCGATCAGCCCGGGGAAGGCGTCTTCCTCTTCATCCCTGGCGAGGGACGTTTCCTGCTCTCGTCAACGTCAATCACCGGTGCGGTCCCCGCCACCGTTCAGCTCAATCGCGTCTCTTTCGCCAGCGATGGGCAAACGTACGTCATCGTCAACGGAATGCCCGTAACCCGCGCAGAGAAGATCTGGGTCCTCCACGATGCCGCCTACAAACCCGCACCCGAAGCCATGCAAGGCCCGGTGGAGCAGATGTCCTGTTGCTGTGAGTCGGACAGAGTGTGGGAGTGCCGTTTTCATTAGGGAAAACGGCCATGAGACCTGTGCTTTCGATATACACCTACAGGAGAACTGCTCTAATCGGCGCCGGACCGGTCGGCAAAGTGCAATAAGAAAAGCCAAACGCGGAGGAGGGTTGGCCCTTTCCTCGCTCCTCCGGCTTTCTATGCCACGTACAATTCGTTCACCATGCGAGCTTCAATCGCCATCAGCACCGTCCTGCCCCTCGCGTTGTTGATCAAACAAGCCACATCTCAGACTCTAGCGCCAAAGGAGGCTGAAGCCGCCTTTGACGAAGCCAGGCAGATATCGGCCGCCGACAAAGGTCGGACGTGGGGCATCAGCCTCTATGGTCCGATCCTCTTTGCAGATCCTGTGACGAACAAAGCCATCGCCAATGAACCTGATTCGCACGGCACGCTAAAGAAAACCGGCAGTGTCTATGAAGGCAAGCTGCCGGAAAGCATACCTATAGAGAACACAGCGATCGAGTGGGAAGGAAAGCGATGGACAGTGGTGCGATGGCCCCTGCCTCAGAACAAACTTTCGAGGGATCGGCTCCTGGCGCATGAGATGTTTCACCGGATCGAGCCCTCGCTCGGCGTGCCGGACAGAAACGCCCTAAATGACCATCTGGACTCGATGGAAGGTCGCCTCTGGACGTATTTGGAGTGGCGAGCTCTTGCGGCCGCATTGTCGGCCCCGCCCGGCCAGGCACAAACCTCCGCCATCGCCGATGCGCTTCTCTTTCGTCGTCACCGCCAGGAGCTCTTCAGCGGCTCTTCCGCGCAGGAAGACGCTCTCGAGTTGAATGAAGGCCTGGCGGAATATACAGGCGTCGTGCTCGGTGAGCCGGATCCGGCTTCCGCTCGCTGGCACGCCATCGCCCGGCTCGCCGATCCGACGACCTCCCAAAGCCTGGTGCGCTCCTTCGCTTACACCTCCGGACCGGCATACGGTCTTCTCTTGGATGAACGCAGCCCAGGCTGGCGAAAAAAGATCAATGTCACCTCGGACCTCGCCCTGCTCCTGTCGCTTACCGTTCCCTCCGGTACTGAAATCGCCTCTTCCGGTACTGGAAGCGCCTACCAAAGATCGACGCTGTACGGTGCATCCGCCTTGGAAACCGATGAGGCAGCGCGCAAAACGAAGTCGGATGCACTGAAGGCAAAGTACCGCGCGTTGCTGGTCTCAGGCCCCACACTCACGCTGCCAATCGGGGCAACGATGAATTTCGGCTTCGATCCAGGCGAAGTCACGCCCTTGGACAGCAATGAGACGGTCTACCCCACGCTCCAGGCCTCCGACGACTGGGGCTCCATCGAGGTCACCCAGGCCGCTCTGGTGTCCTTCCCAAAGCACATCGTGCGAGTGGCCGGCCCCGTGAGCGGCACAGAGGGAACGATCAATGGCCCCGGCTGGGTTCTCAAACTCGCTCCCGGATGGCAGATCGTACCAGCCACACAGGGCAGTTTTATCGCCCGCCGGAAATAACAAACATCGGCAGTGGGTCCACTACTCCGTAGTACGACGATTCATGGCGAACTCCCGCAGCAAAGGAACGTGTCCAGCACCGATAACGTGTCCTGCACCGATAATGACCAGAATGCGATCCCCAGGCTCCGAGAAGCGATTCCATCACTTCCCTCGGCGGTCCAGACCCACTCGAACTCACCCCCGTGTCGTACCCTGAACATGCCATGTCGGACACCCTCCCCCAACTCACCACCTATGACGAACCATCTCTTGAAGCGGCCTTTTCTGCATTAACGGAAGAGGTCCTCGCCGAAAAGAGGGAAGTTCGATCGCTCGAGTCGATGGAAGCCTTCCGCCTGCGCTGGCTCGGCCGCAAGCAAGGCCGCCTCAAGCTGCTCTCGGAGTCCTGGCTTAGGTCCGCCCCGGCCGACGCCCGCAAACCGCTCGGCATCCGCTTCAACCAGCTCAAACAACAGATCGAAGAGGCCCTCAGAGCCCCCGTGGCCAGATCCCCATCGGCGTCGAAGGCCGGCCGGAAGATCGACATCTCGCTCCCGGGGCTCACCCGAGCCCCCGGCATCCCGCACCCTCTGCTCGAAACCATGCACACGGTCGTCGAGGTCTTCGAGCGCCTCGGCTACACCGTCGCCCTCGGCCCCGAGGTCGAAACCGACTTCCTCAACTTCGAAGCCCTCAACTTTCCCCCCAACCATCCCGCCCGCGACACCCAGGACACGCTCCAGATCGCCCACCAGCAGGCAAAACCAGCACGCGATCGCCTGCTCCTCCGCACCCACACCTCCCCCGTCCAGATC
>CAXUIB010000228.1:0-3584 GCA_964250945.1 uncultured Acidobacteriaceae bacterium | reverse complement strand
GGCTCATGCTGGATTCCAAGTATGGGACTACAACCCGCTTCACATCCTGCACCACCACAATGCGGCCCAAACCCAACATTGATGTCACGAGCCGCAAAGTAGCTTTTCACGCTGTGAGCTGATCGTAGCCGAGCAGCATTTGGGTGCCGACGGACTGAGGGCCGAAGCGGGGCGGGTCAATCGGAAGCCGGGAGTGCAGGTCGAGGAGAAAGCTGCCATAAGGATTGACGTGGCCGTAGAGCAGAGGGGTGATGCCCCGGAGGTCCTGGGCGTTGAGGCGGCCGGCCCATGCAGGTTCGGCCAGAACCTGCTGGATCATGAGGGTGTTGATGTAGACAAGGGAGAGCTGCAGGAGATGAAGCGCAAGCATGCTGATCTCCTGGTCGTCGGCGCGGTTGGAGGCCATCTCGCCGCCCTTGCCGAAGAAAATGAAGTTGTTAGCGCTGTTCCAGTTTTCAATGACATTAAGGCCCTCATTGATTTCGCGCCGGAGTTCCAGCGAACCAAGGTAGCGGCAAAGGAAGATTGTCTTCTGGGCTTTGCCGAGTTCGGCGAGCGCGCGATAGACCGGGTGCTGGACGTTCGAGCGGGTGAAGCGCCGCAGGATGTCTTCCGTCTGCGCGGTTCCGAGACGCAGGGCGGTGGCGTACTGGACCATGGGATCGTATTGTTGGGCGATCAGGTCCCAGTCGATGGCGCGGGTGAGGACGGGCGCGAGACTGCTGTAGTCAGCGGAGGGCCCCGGCCGGTAAAGCCGTTGCGAATGGATGTTCTTGAGGCGTGGCAACAGATCGAAGCCGAGCATGCGGCAGAAGGCGAAGGCCACCTCGCTCTGTCCATGGCTGTCGACGTACTGCTGTTCGACGGACATCCTGGTGGCATGACGGAGCACGCCCTCGATCATGGCCGCGGCCTCGGACGAGGAGCAGCGTTTGAGCTGCGAGTAGATGCAGGTCGATTTGCGGTCGACGTGCCAATAGATCATGACGCCCCGGCCGCCGTAGCGGGCGTGCCATTCGGTCATAAGATTTTGGTCCCAAGCCCCGAACTTCTTCGAGTCGGAGGCGCAGGCCGTGGTTCCTTCGCCCCAGATGTGGACCTGGCGTTCGCGAAAGATGGCGTTGACGACCTCGCGGATCGCGGCGCGAAGCTGGTCTTTGGTGATGTAGCGGCGGCGGATATAAAGGAGGTCCTTATAGTTCGCCCGGGCCTGGCCGGCGCTCATGCGCTTGATGCCGGCGTTCGATCCCAAGCCGTAGAGCGTGAGGAGCAGCCGCTCCTGGATGACCTCACGGTCGAGATTCTCCCAGGCCGTCGCGCTACGGAACACGTCGGTAAAGCGGGTGCGAAGATCGGCTTCCTTGAAAACATCGAGCAGGCTGGTCAAGGGCCAGCGCTCCAGCATGCGCGCCTTCAATGCGGCGAGGTTGGCGGGCTCCAGTTGCACGGGCAGGGGCGATAAAGAGATCCAGCCGCCATCCTTCTTCAGGATGCGAACGTGCTCGTTGCTTTCCATGCCTTCGTTCAGCCGGGCCAACCCCTCGTCCATCTCCTGTTTGAGTTGGCCGATGAAGGCCTGAGCGTCGCGGGAAAGGTTCAGGGCTGTGTAGTACGTGTCGCGTTCGCGGCCGAAGTCGGCCGGCAGATCCTCATCGGGGTTGCGGTAGCGGTCCGCTCCAGACACCCACAGCTCCTTGGACCGAAGGCGCTCCCGGATTGCTAACAGAACGCACATCTCATAAGCGAGGCGGTTGATCCGGGTCGCTCCCTGTGCGTCCCGTTCGGTCACCGTTTCCTGCCATGGTCCCCGAACGATGCTTTCCATCGGAACTTCGATCTCGGCTGGATAGGTGTGCAGGCGGCTGCCGGCATATTGCTTGACGATAGCGAGCGCGTCGAGCACGGGACGGTGCGTTTCGTTGTTGGACTGGAACTCGAGAGTGTCGAGGAGCCGGATCAGCATCGCGCGGTAATGCGAGCGGTAGGCGCTCTTCATCACGGTGTGGAGTTGCTGGCGATAGGCCGGCCCAGTAGCCTTGAACTCGCGCACCAGATCCCGTAGCGTCTGCTCGTTCGCAATCGGATAGACGACGCTCCGTACCGGTTCTTCTGGAAATTCAAGCGCGGCTTCGGCGATCTCGAACAGCAGAGTGTTCTTGCCCGAGACGCGTTTGAAATCGGCAACCAGTTCCCGTTCCACCTTCACCTCGGCCCGGTGCGAGACCTTATGGATCATGTCGATCAGGAGGTCGCAGAGAGTGTCGATCAGCTCACCCGTCCGCAGATGGCAGAATGCAGTCAGCAACGTAAAACGCAGCGGTGAAGGGTGGCGCCGCAGCTCGTGGATCTCTTCTACCGCCGCCCTGCGGCGATAACCCTGGACGATCTCAGGCGCAAGCCGGTCGAACAGGTGCGATGGCAACGCAAGCGATCTCAGCCTTTGAAGCTTTCCTAGCTCTTCTTCCAGCGTCTCGATACTGGCCGAACCGGGATCGGCGCGAAGCTGATGCAAAGGGACGCGGCCACTCTCCGGCTGGTCGGTGAGCAGCAGTGCGTCCAGTCCCTCTTGGGTGGCAAGAGACAGGGCATCGGTCAACCCACGGCAGAATTCTTCCTCGAAGGCTGTGATGGCCGAACGGATCAGCCGGTCGATGCGGTCCGGCGCAAAGGGTTCGATACGAAGCTCACGGCACCTTGCCGCGACCGCCTCCTTGAGTCTCTCCGCATTGCGCTCGTGCGAAAGCACATGCTCCAGCAGCCAACCGCGCAAGGCGTCCATGTCTTCAGCGCCGCCCTCGCGAAAGCCCAGTGCCGCACGGATCTGAGCCCGGTGATATTCGAAGGTCCGGCCTGTCCAGCGGTACTGCTCCCATGCTTCGGCTGGGACATGAACCTGTTCCGCCAGGAACCGGATCGCCGCCAGCGGCAGTTCCTCCCGGTTGCGGGGAAAGCGACCTTCGGCTTCCAAAAACTTCAGCAGCGCGGCAAAGCCCAGACGCGTAACCCCAGACTTGTTCGCCAGCAACTCCCAATTGCCCGCATCAAGGGTCCATCGCTCTGCAAGATCGTCGGCCGACAGCTCCGGTACCATGCACTCTCTCCAGCTACAGGCCTCGTGCGACCGTCGCAAAACTTGTAAGTTCCGCGACAAGATAGCGCGCTCAATAAAGACGGGCCAACCGCGTGTTGCAGAAGTATCTCGCAAAGGCTGTTCTATGTGCGATATATTTTGCGAGGCGCAAGGAGACATCCGATGAAAATAGGCTATGCAAGAGTCTCCACCGAAGATCAACGGCTGACTCTTCAACTGGAAGCCCTCAAGCAGGCCGGATGTGGCAAAATCTTCCGGGAAAAGGTCTCCGGAGCCTACCGCGACCGGCCAGAACTGAACCGAATGCTCGATCAGCTCCGAGATGGCGACATCGTCACCGTCTGGAAGCTCGACCGGCTGGCCCGCTCTACCCGCAACCTGCTTGAAATCGTCGAAGCCATTAGCCAGGCTGGCGCCCGGTTCCAATCCATCTCCGAGCCCTGGGCCGATACCACCACCCACGCCGGCAAGATGATCATGACCATCTTCGCCG
>CAXUIB010000227.1:0-3607 GCA_964250945.1 uncultured Acidobacteriaceae bacterium | reverse complement strand
CACCGCGGAACACGGTGCGGGTGCCGAACCGGTCCGCCACCTTGCCGCTGGCCGCAACATTTCCGTCCCCCATCCCCCCCGCCGCCCCAGACTTCTTCTGGCGCTTCCGCATACGCTCCAGCAACTCATCCATCCGCCCCGTCATCTTCTCCGACCGGTCGATCGCAAACGTCAGATCCGGAATATGACGAACCCCCATCCGATCCCGCAGCATCGACCGGATATACGCCCGCGCAGCCGTCAGCGCTTCCAGCGTCTCGGTCTCCTCCACGTCGCTCCCGTGAACCGCCACATACACCCGTGCAGACTTTCCGCCCGGGGCTAAAACTACGTCCGAGACATAACTCGGGGCAATGCGCGGATCGGAGAGCTCACCTTCCAGCATGGCTCCAATCTCGTCGGAAAAGGTGTTCGCAACACGGTTGCGATGGTGCGTTCGGGCACGATGTTCAGGCATACTCTCTCTCGCACTTGACCAACATAATCTCTCGTACTGGACCAATCTAATAGGCGGACAGAATACCGTAAGCCGCTGCCGTTGTCTCGCAGCCTGTTTCAGCCGTGCCGTAAACTCGTTGTTTGCAGTGCGGCTTCATCTGCTGAGGTACGCCTTCCACTCTCGTCTTTCAACAAGCTCCTAAATGAAGCAGACACTCATGGACAACATCACCATCGCTCGCCTGCTCGACGAAACCGCCGCTCTGCTCGAGATCGACGGCCAGGACCTTTTTCGCGTTCGCTCGTACCGCCGCGCCGCTGAGGCCGTCGAGCAGCAGACCACCCAGCTCGCGACGCTCGTCGCCCCCGACGCGGACCCCAAGGCGCTGCTCGCCATCGCCGGCATCGGCAAAGGCATGGCCGCTAACATCCGCGACTTGGTCGCGACCGGCACGATGCCGTTGCGCTCCGAGCTTCTGCAGAAGTACCGCCCCACCATGCTCGAACTCCTCCGCCTTCCCGGCATGGGCCCCAAGACCGTCGCCCTACTCTGGTCCGCGCTCGAGATCGGGAACATCGACCAGCTCGAAGCCGCCGCCAAGGCCGGCCACCTCGCCAAGCTTCCGCGGATGGGCGAAAAATTCACCGCCAAGCTCCTCAAAGGCATCGAAGACCACCGCAAAAACTCGTCGCGCTTCCGCATCGACCACGCCCAGGACTTCGCCAATCGCATCTCCGAGCTCATCTACGAGTTCCCCGGCATCGACGAGATCACGCCCGCCGGTTCGCTCCGGCGCGGTCGTGAAACCGTCGGCGACCTCGACCTGCTCGCCACTGGCCCTGCCTGCGAGCCCGATGTCGTCGCGGCGGCGGTCGAGCACGTCGCCTCGCTGCCGTTGATCGACAAGCTTCTCGCGCGTGGACAGAACAAGGTCACCTTTACGCTGCGCAACAATCTCCAGGTCGACGTCCGTCTGCTCCCGCGCGCCTCCTACGGCGCCGCCTTGCAATACTTCACCGGATCGAAGATGCACAACGTCGCGCTGCGGCAGCGCGCCATCAAACGCGGCCTCACCTTGAGCGAGTACGCCCTGCTCCGGCTCGAAGACAACACCGTCGTCGCCGCCCGGACCGAAGCCGAGATCTACAACGCGCTCGACCTCGACTACATCCCACCCGAACTTCGCGAAAACTCGGGCGAACTCGAGGCGGCCGCCAGCCACACGCTGCCGGAGCTCATCAAGCTCGCCGACATCCGCGGCGACCTCCACATGCACACCAACGAGACCGACGGCGTCGACTCCATCCGCGAGATGGCCGAAGCCGCCCTCAGCCGCGGCCTCCGATACATCGCCATCACCGACCACTCCAAATACCTCACCATGACCAACGGCATGGACGACCGCCGCGCGCTCGAGCACGCCAGCCGCATCCGCGCGGTCGACGCCGAGCTCCAGCAGGAACACCCCGGTCAGATCCGCGTGCTCGCGGGCATCGAGGTCGACATCCTCGCTGACGGCACGCTCGACCTCGACGACAGCACCCTCGCGCAGATGGATATCGTCGTCGGCAGCGTTCACTCGCGCTTCGACCAGCCCATCGACGAGATGACCGACCGCGTCCTGCGCGCGCTCGAAAACCCCTACCTGCGCATCCTCGGCCACCCCACCGGCCGCAAGCTCCTCCGCCGTGATCCCTTCGCCATTCACATCGACGCCATCTTGAAGCGCGCCTCCGAGCTCGGCGTCGCCGTCGAACACAATGCCAGCCCCGCGCGCGCCGATCTCAACGAGCTCCACCTGCGCCTGGCCAAACAGCACGGATGCAAGATCACCGTCAACACGGACGCCCACGCTACAGACGAACTCAGCAGGATGCGCTTCGGCATCACACAACTTCGACGCGCGTGGCTCGCCGCCGCCGACGTCGTCAACACAGAACCGGACGGAGAGGCGCTGCTAAGGGTGCTCCGCCCCAGACCCTAGTCTAGCCAGACCCGGGCGCAGAGCTTCGTCCAGATCGACACTCTCGATCACACGACCGAGCTCCTCCACCGCCACTGCCCGCCGAGTCTGCAGGTCCGCGAGATCCTTGCGCAGGCTCGCCAGCTGGTCTTCCTGCGCGTTCAGCTCCGTGGTATAGCGTCGCGCCAGCGTCCGTTCCTCCGCGCTGCCTTTCAGAGCGCCGAGGTTGTCCCGGACCCGTTTCTGATCCTCGACAATCGAGTTGATCGCGGCCTGCTTGGCAGCAATCTGCCGGTCGAGATCGACCACCGCGCGCTTGGCCGCAAACACCGGTTCGAGCTTGGCCATCGTCGCCGGGCTCGCGTTCGCCCCCCGCAGCAAGCCGGCCAATTGCTCGTCCGTCGAGTTCGTCAGGTAGAAGACCTGCGCCGCTGGGTGCCGCTCCCCGATACGCAGACGCACCGTCTCGCCCGGCTTCGCCTCCACGCGAAATCGGTACGTCGTCGGCGTCGTTTCGGTCGGCTTCGGGTCCGAGTCCAGCGTCCAACCCGCGCGCACCGGATGCTCGACAATTACCGTCCGCGGCTCCGGCGCCGCGTTGCGCACATCGTACTCGACCTCGCTGATGTCGACCGTCGTCTCGGTCAGAACGCCCTTGTGAACTGTCAGCCGGTCCACGCGGTGTGTGCCGTTCTTGTTGTCCGTCGAAACGCGAACCGCCTGGTCCGCCGCATACGAAAGCAGCCGCCGCTCTCCCGGATGGACGGGATCGAGCAGGCCCTCGCCGCCGAAGTTGCCATTCTCGACGATCGAAAACGATCCCCGATCGAGCGTCAGCGGCGACGTGTTCGTGATCCACAGCGCCCGCAGCGCCTCCGGCCGTTGCGGCGACCACAGCGTCACCCGCTCGGCCCCAACCTTGCTCTGCAGGATCGGCACCAGCGCCGACTCATTCTTGCGAATCGTCACCGGCTCCATCAGCTTGTACTCGAAATAGTCGTCAAAGGCGCTAGTGGTTGTGCTGGGTGCGATCGATGAGTTGGCGGAGGTCTCGTAGGCGATCATCGGTGTGGGTGAATCAGCAGCAGCAGTAGCGAGCGCATTCGTACCGCTCGAAACTGTCGCATTCGCGGACCATTGCTGGGACTTCAACCCGCCACCACCCCCGATCCGTCTTACACCGCCGCCGATAGTGCCGCCCGCAC
>CAXUIB010000226.1:0-3630 GCA_964250945.1 uncultured Acidobacteriaceae bacterium | reverse complement strand
GCCCCGAAAAATCCGCAACCTACGGCCCAGCCCTCCTCGAAATCCTGAAGAGCAGCACTGACCAACTGAGAACTGACGACTGATCACTGATCAAAAACCCGCCGGGTGCCCCACTCACCGCAGCCTCATCGCGATGAGTGGGCCGGGGTGCGACTATCTTAGTCATAGCCGTCAACCCCCAAGCCCCTGCAACCCAAACAAAAGGCGGCACTTACGGCTGGCGCACACACCCCCCAAAACCACTAAACTAGAACTAAGCCAAACTCCGCACGGAGTCGTCCCGAAACGCCCCAAGGCATTCGAGGAAGGACTGCCAACGTGCCGGAGAATGTCCGTAAGTTGTTGATTCTGGGTATTTTACGCGTAAGTCTCTATGTTTTCAACAGCTTAGAAGAAGCACTAAGCCGTAAGTTGTTGATTCCGGCTATTTTACGCGCAAGTCCTTTGTTTGGACGATTTTAGGAGGACCATAGGGTCGTAAGTCGTTGATTCCATTCACACGTTACCTTCAACCCCCTACCAGAGGTGGGGGGGTGGGGGTACCCACCCCGGCAGACCCGAAGCACACCGTACAATCAGGAGATCAGGCGCAAATCGCGCCAGGAGGAACAACCGATGTACCCAGAGATTATGGTCATCCCCATGCGCGAAGAACTCACCCGCGCCGGAATATCCGAAGCCCGCACCGCTGCCGACGTCGACACCGCCATGAAGCAGCCCGGAACCACCATGGTCGTCGTCAACTCCATCTGCGGCTGCGCGGCAGGAAAGATGCGCCCAGGCGTCCGCCTCGCCATGCAACACACCACCCGCCCAGAGCACGCCGTCACAGTCTTCGCCGGCCAGGACCGCGACGCGACCGAAAAGGCCCGAAGCTACTTCGGCGGCCACCCGCCCACCTCGCCGGCCATCGCCATCCTCCGCGACGGCCAGCTGGTCTACCTGATGCAGCGCTCCGCCATCGAAACCTCGACCGCTCCCGCCATCGCCCAGGAACTGGCTCGCGCCTTCGACACCTACTGCGCCAAAACCACCGCATAACAAGGCTGTTCGCGGCTTTCTGTAACAAAAGCAAAATAAATTCCAAGAAAGGCTAAGGTTCTCGCCGCTTCTGCCGATAACGGCTATAGCGATGAGAACCTTACCTGAATCCACGAACTTCTTGCACCCGAGCGCACCGGCCTGCCTCACCGGCACGAGCGCATCGACCGAACGCGTCCGCTCCCAGATCGCCCGCATCGGACCCTACTTCCGCGTCGCCCTGGTGACCGGCGAGACCGGCGTCGGCAAGGAGGTCGTCGCCCGATGCCTCCACCACGCGAGCCAGACCAGCCGCGACCAACACCGGCCGCTCCTCCACTGCGGCAGCGAGGAGCTGGAAGCAGCCGTCGCGGCCAACCTCGCAGGACGGAGCTCTGGCGGATTGACCGACCTCGTAGCGCAGGCGCACGGTGGAACTCTGCTGCTCGACGAGCCGGGAGACCTCTCGGTGGCGGCACAGGCCGCTCTGACACGGCTGCTCGAAAAACTGGAACGGCAGAACGCTGGGGCGCAATGCCGTGTGGTCGCGATCTCACGCCAGAACTTAAAGGCGCTCTCGGCGACTGGAGGCTTTCGCGCGGATCTGTATCACCGGATCTCGGCAGTTGAGATCCATGTCGCGGCGCTCAGAGATCGTCTCGACGATGTTCCGGCTCTCAGCATCGAGCTGCTCGGCGAGCTTGCGCCGGCCTGCGGTCGGGAACTTCAGGAGATCTCCGGCGCGGCGATGGAGCGGCTCAAGCTCCAACCCTGGACCGGCAACATCCGAGAGCTGCGCAATGTGCTCTCGAGAGCGTTGATGGAGGGAGAAGGAACGACTCTCGAGGAGGAGGAGATCCTGCGGGCGCTGCCCAGAGCCGAGCCGATCCGGGTGGTCGCAGCTCCGGCTGCGGCGGTGAAGACAACCCGCTTGCAGGATGCGATCGAGGAGCATGTCCTGCGGGTTCTGCGGGAGTGTGAAGGCAACAAGCTCCGAGCGGCCGACCTGCTCGGCATCAGTCGATCGACCTTGTACCGGATGCTGGAAACCACCGCGACGGCACAACGCGTCGCATAAAGGGGGACGTTACAACACGCTTGGTTCAACCGGTCTGCCTCCCCCAGCCAACCGGTCCTCTGTGGTCTACCAGCTGGTCCTCTGTGGTCTATAGGAGACACTCTGTTAGCCTCTCGGCATGAGCGAGACGATGGATGGGATCGAGGGATCGCAGAGACGGCTGGGAATGCGCGTTGCCGTGCTGGGCGCGGGCAAGATGGGTGGGATCCTCCTGGAGGCCTTCCGCCGGAGTGGACTTCTTTCTGCGATGGAGGTTTGTGCGACGGTCCAGCACGAAGCACGCGCGCAGGAGCTTACACGGCAGCATGGAATTGTTTTTGGAACCGACAACGTCCGAGCGGCTGCGAGTGCGGACGTGATTGTGATCGGGTTGAAGCCGCGTCAGGTGCCGGAACTTGCGGCCCAAATTGGACCGGCTCTGCGGCCCGGGACGATGGTGGTCTCAATCGCCGCGTCGGTGAAGACGCGGTCGATCGAGGATGCTCTTGGGCGCGATCTTGCGGTTGTGCGCGCGATGCCCAATACGCCGGCGACGGTCGGCGCGGCAATGACGGCGATCTGTGCTGGACGGTTCTGCACGGAGGAGCAGGTCGCGCTGGCGGAGAGGATCTTTGAGACGGTTGGGCGAACGGTGATTGTGGACGAGAGGCACATGGACGCGGTGACCGGGCTTTCGGGTTCAGGGCCGGCCTTTCTGTACATCATCATTGAGGCGCTTGCCGAGGCGGGCGTGAATGTCGGTCTGCCGCGCAACGTTGCGACCCTGCTCGCGGCGCAGACGACGCTTGGCGCGGCTCGGATGGTACTTGAGACGGGGTCGCATCCGGCGCTGTTGAAGGATGCTGTGACCACACCGGCAGGGTGCACGGTAGATGGGATTCTGGAGTTGGAGGAGGGTGGGCTTCGGGTCACGTTGATCAAGGCAGTCAAGCGCGCGACGCAGAGGGCAGCGGAGCTTGCGGGCGGTTAGATCTGCGGGGCTTTTTTGGGAGAGCCTCGACATGCTTTGACTCCTCTCAATCCTGTTCGATGTTGCCGAATCCAGCCCTAGTCGCGCGATAGCCTGCTCCTTCCCCGCGGGCACGGCTGAAGTCGTGCGCGAAAGCGAAGCTTCTCGATCTCGATCCAAGGCTTGGCTGAAGCTACTTCGAACCTGGTGAGAGCACCGGCGACCAGCTCCGAGTTTACAAGTTTTCACGACGAGCGTTCCAAAGTGGGAAGGAAGCCGCATCTAGCAGCTTCCGGCGGGGGCTTTGGCTGGATTTCACTGAGCGTTGTTGCACTGGTGACGGTGCATTGTTGCGCGTGAGGGAGGCTCAGCCACAAGACGTCCGGGGAGGAGGCCATGCTACAGGGAAGACGCAGCTGGTGTGAGGTTTCGAGGATCTGGTCGGATGAGGATGTTGCCGGGACGAGCCGGTCGGGAGTTTCGCTCCACAGTCATACGAGCATGTCGGAGGAGACGATGAGTTTTCTCCACAAGCTTTTGGCGTACTTGCCAGGGTTCAGGCCGGTGTTTGCGCACTATAGGC
>CAXUIB010000225.1:0-3649 GCA_964250945.1 uncultured Acidobacteriaceae bacterium | reverse complement strand
TCTCCGCGTACGCCTCCGTCAAGAGCTGCACGCGGACCCCGGACCGAGCTCCGGCCAGCTGCGCCGCCGTGGCCGCTCGCGCAGCATCGACCTCGGAGAACCTTTCGGCCAGCAACCAAGCCCGCCGCATGGATGGGAGCGCAAACCCAGGGTCCTCGGCCGCCGCATTGCTATACGCCCGCAACGCCTCTTCCGTGCGCCCCTCTTCTCGATCTTTCTCCGCCTCGGCAAACGCCTGCAACGCCGGCAAGCGCACCTCCGGCGGAGATGTCGGGTCCGGCCCACTCCTGTTGCCCAAGTTCTCCCCCAGCTCCTCTCGAAGGCGCACCGCCAGCCGCTCCGAAGCCGCGGAGACGTCGTTGTCCTGCTTAGCAATCTCGTGCAGAGAGAGCAACTTGTCATTGGATCCTGCATCCAGCACATCCACTGTTACGATCCATCCTCGGGACGTACGGTCCACCTCTCCATACACATACATCCGCGTCCCCAAGCTTTGCGCCACACGTCGCGGGGTCACCGCCGGAGCATCTCCACCGCCGCGCTCCTGTCGCATCGCTCGCAGTTCGGCCGCATACGCCTCCTCTCCGCGCAACAGGATCCGCGGCGAATCCTCGAGGCCGATCTCCAGACCACGCTCGACTATCGCATCGATCCCCGGATGGCCCGTCCTGTTCTGAATCACGGTCAGCAGGACCGGATCCGTCGACCGCAAATCGACCCGCTGCGCACCCTCTCCGCGGGTCAGCAAAAGCGTCAACATCAGAGCGATGCCACCACCCACCAGGGTCATCCACCACCACTCCCGAGCCGACGATTGTCGCCGAACCGGCCTGAACCTTGGAGCTTCGGCGAGACTGCTCCGCCGTTTTTCCCCATCGGAAGCCAGGGCCGGTTCAGGCCCAGTCTGCCGCAGATCCTGAACCGGCGCCCCGTCCAAAGCCCGATCGATCTCCGCCACGGCTGGACCCGCGATCCACCGCCGCTCCGGTCCCGAGCCCGCCGTCGCCGCCGCCGGATCCATCCACGCCGGAGGCGCGGCCGTCCCTCCTGAGTTCCGCGTCTCGGCTCTGGCAGCGACAGCGAGCTGTCCCGAACTCCGGCGCACGCCTGAGGCCGTCGCCACCGCGCTTTCCCCCGCGTTGAACGCGCTCTCACGCGATCCGTTCTCCGGCTTCGGCAGCCTTTGCGGCCGGATGTGATCCGATCGGTCCGATCCCTCCGACAGCTCCGCCGCCTCCACTTCCGCCGAAGTGACCCCGGGTTGGCCGCGTTCCGCCCCGGGATGCGGGTCCGATCCAAGCGCCAGCCGTTGCCGGCCCGAAACTTGCTTCTCAGCCGCATGGACCCGAGCGGCCCGAACCTCAGATCCCGGACCTTTGCCTCGCACCACTGGATCCATCGCCTCGACCAGCGGAACCCGCGCCCGCGGAAACTTTTTGAGCCACTCCCCGTCGCGCCTCTCGGCGAGCTTTCGCAAAGCATCCCGAAGCTCCGCCGCGGTCTGAAATCGCTCGCGCCGGCCTTTGCGCAGCAGGCGCAACACAATCTGCTCCAACTCCCGCGGAATTGCATCGTTCCACCGCCCCATCGGTTCCGGTGCGTGATGGAGCAGCTGCACATAGATCAGAGCGCTCGTTGTGCCCCGAAACGGCACCCTCCGCGTCGCCATCTCGTACATCACGACACCGAGCGAAAACAGGTCCGACCGCGCATCCAGAGGCTCGCCCAGCGCCTGCTCCGGAGACATGTACGCCAGGGTTCCCACGGTAGACCCCTGGCTGGTCAGATCGATCCTGCGCGACAGACGTCCGTTCTCGGACGCCTGACTGACCACCTTGGCCAAACCAAAATCTAGAACCTTGGCTTGAGGAAGTCCGTGCGCCATGTTGATAAGAAGGACGTTCGCTGGTTTCACGTCCCTGTGAATGATGCCCTTGGTATGCGCTGCGGCCAAGGCATCCGCCACTTCCATCCCGTACCGGACGATCTCCTCGGCCGTTAGCACCTCGGCGGCCATCTTCTCCTTCAACGTTAGGCCCTGGAGCAGTTCCATGACCAGGTACGGCTCGCCGTCCTGCTCTCCCATGTCGAAGACGGTGCAGATATGAGGATGGTTGAGCGCCGACGCCGCCCGCGCCTCGAGCAAGAATCGTTCCCGCATCCGGGGCGTTTCGGACTCATACCGCAACAGCTTGAGCGCGACCTCGCGGTGGAGGCGACCGTCCCAGGCGCGAAAGACCAGCCCCATTCCACCGGCGCCCAACGCTTCGAGAATTTCATACGGCCCGATCCTCTGTCCTGTCTGCGGAACCATAAGCCGTATGCCCTTTGCCGCCTGCGGTCCAGGCCCGGACAGCGCTCCTCACGGCGCCTGATCCCGTCTCCCGGCGGCACAGAAGTCCCTCAAGCTTATCGAGCGAGCGCGGCTGAAGCCCTCCCTCGCAAGTTGCAGAAAGCTCCAGGCCCGGCCGAAGCTCCGCAGCTTTCGATACGTCCAGGGCGATGCCGCCCACCCCAACCCTCCACCCGTAGGAGCCGATGGCCTCCGGCTCGCGCTTTGAATCTATACTGCCGTGATGAACGTCCCGGCACAAACTTCTCCGCAACCGAAGCAGACGCTCCTGATCGACGCTGACGACACGCTTTGGGAGAACAACATCTACTTCGAGCAGGCGATCGCTGCCTTTATCTCCTACCTCGACCACAGCGTCCACAGCCCCGACGAGGTTCGCGAGCACCTTAACGCCGTCGAGCGCCTGACCACAGCGCAGCACGGCTACGGCGTCAACACGTTTCGCCGCTCGCTGATTACCTGCTTTGAGCAGCTCTCAACCGCCCCTATCACCCCCGAGCGCCACAGCCGCATTGTCAGCTTCGCCCAATCCATCGCCGATCAGGAGATCGAGCTCCTTTCCGGGGTGGCCGAAACCCTGGCCGAACTCGCTCCCCGCCACCGACTGATCCTCGTCACCAAGGGCGACACCGAGGAACAGACCGCCAAACTCGATCGCTCCGGGCTCGGACGCTACTTCGACGGCGTCGAGGTTCTCCACGAGAAGCATGCGGACGCGTACCGCGCCGTTCTCGCGAAACACCTCTGCCAGCCCGGGTCGACATGGATGATCGGCAACAGCCCCAAGTCCGACATCAACCCGGCGCTTGCCGCGGGATGCAACGCGGTCTTTCTTCCGCACGACTTCACCTGGGTTCTCGAGCACGAAGTTGTAAACCCGCCACCTGCAGGCCAAACCCTGCTCGAACTCACCACCTTTGCCGACCTTCTTCAGCACTTCTGAGCCGGCACTCCTGTGACAACGGCATCATGGTGCCGTCGGGCGATCAAACGTAGAATTCAGAATCCCGGATTAGTCGCCATCGAAGCCCTCAGCCGAGGCATCCCCGTCCTGCTCCACCGCGACTCCGGCGTCTCCGACATCCTGCTCGACACACCCTGGGCCACCGTCTTCACCGGCGAAGAGCCGGACCTGCTCCTTGCCCTCAGCCAAGCCATCCAGTCCACCCGCTCCGGCCGCCACCTCGCCGTCCCACCGCCCAACCTCCCCACCGAAGACTCCTGGGCAGAACAGGTCGCAAACCTCTGCGGCTGGGTCTAGGGGTCACCACACCAAACGTCCAAAATCCAACCCTA
>CAXUIB010000224.1:0-3654 GCA_964250945.1 uncultured Acidobacteriaceae bacterium | reverse complement strand
GCGAGCGGGGCGGGGGGCGCGGAGGGTGGGCTTTGGGTGCGGGGGGGGCTGAGTGGGGCGGGCGGGCGCGGCGGGCGGGGCGAGGGAGGGACGCTCTACGGCTCGGGATGGGACATCCGCTCCGACAAGGAGGTCGCGTTCGGTCTGGATCTTACGACAGGCCTGCACACCGGTGGGGGATATTGTCCGTGATCACGAAGCGTCCGTCGATGCCGTGGATCGGACAGCGTAGAAGCTGAGCGCCGCGTCGCCTTGCTTGAGGGTGCGCGTCTGCCTGAGCGAACCGAAGCTGCCGGGGAGCGGAAGCTTGCTTCCATGCTCGGCCAAGACGAGGGCTCCGGGGGCGAGCAGGGAGAGGCCGCGCTTGCTTCCGAGCAGGCCCAGGGTGGAGGTGTAGGCGAGGCTGTCGGTGTACGGCGGATCGAGATAGACCAGATCGAACGCGGCGCCATGGCCCGGGCTGTCCCCGGACCGAAGCAGCAGTCGGTCGAGCACCGCCTCCGCCTTGCGTTCTTCAAGGGTCCATCCCGTCGCGACGCCGAGCGCATGGAGATTGAGCCGGATGGCCGCCGTTGCGGGCGGGGCGGCTTCGGCAAAGAGCACGTACGCCGCACCTCGGCTCAACGCCTCGATGCCGACCGCGCCGGTGCCCGCGAAGAGATCCAGAAAGCGCGCGCCGTCGATCCGAGGCGCCAAGATGTTGAAGATTGTCTCGCGCAGACGGTCGCTGGTCGGTCGTGTCAGGAGGCCGGCCGGCGCACGGAGCGCCCGCGAGCGGAATCTTCCGGCGATCACACGCATGGGGCTTATCGTAAATGGATCGCCGGCACGGCCCGACGCCTCGCGGCCGCCTCCGGATCGCAGATATGGGGAAACTCCGGGCCGGGCCGTGTCCTAAAACCGGGGCGGCATCTAGAATAGAGCAATGCGCGAATGGAGCTTTCCGATCGGAACCCTGCTGGGCGTGGAGCTTCGGATGCACATCTCGTTTTTCCTTCTGCTCGGTCTCTCGATGAGCTACTCAGTGACCCTGACGGGGACGGCTGGACGCGGCCTCGGTTTGTGCGCGCTGCTTCTTTTGGCGCTGCTCTTGCGGGAGACGACGCGATCGATCGCGGTGGCGGCGATGTCACTCGATCTGAGCGGGATTTTGCTGTTGCCGACCGGCAGCGTCCTTCGCTATGCGACCCCCGAGGCCAACGAACGGGCGCATCGTCCCGAGGTGATTCGGCGGCTGGCCCTGGTTGGGCCGCTCACCAATGTCGGAACGGGGCTGGTTTTGGGCTCGCTGATCCTGGCCTTCAGCCCCCTGATTCAGATTGCGGATCGGCCGTGGATCACGCCGGCGCATCTTTTACGCGCGGCGGTCTGGGTCAATGTGCTCCTGGGCGCGGTGAACTTGCTGCCCATCGCGCCGCTCGATGGTGGAGAGCTGTTTCGCCTCGGTTTAGACGGCCTACCGGCCGGCTTGAGGAGCCGAAGTGGGTTTCGCAGCCTCGGTCGGCTCGTCGCGGTGGCTCTGGCTGCGGTCGGTCTGGCGCTGCATAATCCGTGGCTGACGACGCTGGGCGCATTTCTTGTCTTTGCCGGACCTCTCGATCAGGGCTCGGACCCCGCCACGACGGATGCCGGCACGGAGGCGCATCCGGTGCGCATCAGCGACGTGATGCTGGTCGACTTCAACACCCTTTCGGCCTCGGACACGCTCGAGGACGCGCTCGATCGTTCCGTGCACTCGCTGCAGGACGTCTTTCCCGTGGTGCGCCGCGGCAGCATGGTCGGCGCGGTCTCGCGGCAGGGCATCCTCGAAGCCCTGCAGACGCACGGCAACGGCTACATCCAGGGCGTGATGACGCGCACCTTCGCGACCGCCCAGCCCGGCGACGCCCTGATGAAGACGCTGGGGCGCATCATGCTGGGGCGCGGCGTGCAGCTGGTGCCGGTGCTCGACGGCGATCGCATTGTCGGCATTCTGACACCGCAAAATCTGTCGCAGTCGATGCGTCTGCTGGACCGCGGGCGAAGGCTCCGGCGCCAGGAATCGTGAGCGGCCAGAATTGTGAGCGGCACGGAATCGTGAGCCGCCAGGACGATCCGGAGGCGGAACTTGCGGAGTCACAGCCGGGGCAGCCGCGTCCGCTGGCGCCCGGGCTCTACCTTGTAGCAACTCCGATCGGCAACCTCGAAGACATGACCTTGCGCGGCTTGCGCGTGCTGCGGTCGGCGGATCGGATCGCCTGCGAAGACACCCGGCAGACCGCCAAGCTGCTCCATCACTTCGGCATCCATCGGCCGACCGTGAGCTACCACAAGCACAACGAGCTGGAGCGAACGTCCGAGCTGATCGATGAGCTGACCGCGGGTGCTCGCATCGCGGTTGTCAGCGACGCGGGAACACCGGGGATCGCCGACCCGGGCAGTGAGCTGGTCGCAGCCGCCATCGCCGCCGGCGTTTCGGTCTTTCCAGTTCCCGGCGCGAATGCGGTTGTGCCGGCTGTTATCGCGAGCGGCCTTCCGGCGGAGGGTGGCTTCGCATTTCACGGCTTTCTGCCGTCCAAGGCTGGAGAGCGGCGGAGCGTTCTGGAGGCTCTGCATGCTCATCTGCGCACGTCTGAGCCCGGCGGAGCAGCCCCGGTCGAGGTCTTCTACGAGACGCCGCATCGCATTGTCGAGGCGCTCGCGGATGTGGAGGTGGTGTTTGGCGGCCGGCACCGGATCGCCGTCGCCCGCGAGCTCACCAAGCTCCATGAAGAGTTTCTGCGCGGCACGGTCAGCGAGGTGCGCGCGGTGCTGAGCCAGCGAGAGGTCGTTCGCGGCGAGATGGTTCTGCTGCTGGAGGGCGCGGTGGCCGCTGCTGCCGGTGAGACGATCCCGGTAGCCGAGGCAGTCCGGCGCCTGGTTCAGGCGGGCACGGAAGAGAAGGACGCCCTGAAGCAGGTCGCCCGGGAGCGCGGCATGGGCAAGAGCGAGGCGTACCGGGAGTGGCAGAGGAGTCGGCCGCGGTAGCGATGGCTGTGGGAAGGCTGGATTCCTCACACGCTCCGGTCCATGTGTATCCACCCGGACCGGTCTAGTCCAGCGGACCGCCGGCGATCTTTCCTGTCTCGACGTGCAGACGTTGGCTGACCGTACTTTCGCGGCCCTTGACGCGATCGTAGACGTACACATCCGACGTCGTTCCGAGGCTCTCGTTGTACAGCGACAGGCCGCCGGTCGCCTCCTTCAGTTCTTCGGCGAAGCTGTGAATGGCGCGCAGCTTGTCGGCGGTGGCCGGGATCTCGATGCGGCTTGTCGTGAGGAACTTCTGGTAGCCGCGGTCCAGAATGACGCTGATCTCGCCGTTCAGGAGCCAGCCTGGATGCGCCAGCATCTCAACGGTGTTGTCGGGGCCGGCCGCGATCTCCGCCGCGCAGCCGTACTTGCGCACCTGAAAGGCCCCCGACGGGCGCTTTGCACCCCCTTGCGCCGGCGCGACATCAAACCGTTGTGTGCCGAGGGCGGAGAGGATGTCGTTGAAACTTCGCTGGTGGACCTTTTTGGCCATAAGTTAGACTCACGTTTACTGTCGCACATCGGCCCCGGCGCATCAACGCGCAAGGGGCTGGCCGAGACCGATACCCAGGCGAAAGGGGCGGGCGGGACAGAGTTGAAGCA
>CAXUIB010000223.1:0-3671 GCA_964250945.1 uncultured Acidobacteriaceae bacterium | reverse complement strand
CCCCCTCCCTCCTCCTGATCACCGGCCCCAACATGGGCGGCAAAAGTACCTACCTTCGCATGGCCGCGCTGCTCGTCATCATGGCGCAGATCGGCAGCTTCGTCCCCGCCGAACGGATGCACCTCGGCCTGGTCGACCGCATCTACACGCGCATCGGCGCCAGCGACAACGTCGCGCGCGGACGCTCCACCTTTATGGTCGAAATGACCGAAACCGCCGCCATCCTCAACACCGCCACCAGCCAAAGTCTGGTCCTGCTCGACGAGATGGGCCGCGGAACCTCCACCTACGACGGCCTGAGCCTCGCCTGGGCCACCGTCGAACACATCCATCACCGCATCGGCGCCCGAGCCCTCTTCGCCACCCACTACCACGAGCTCACCATGCTCGAACAAGGGCTCAACCGGCTCAAAAACCTCCGCGTCACCGTCAAGGAAAGCGCCGGCGGCATCGTCTTCCTCCACGCCGTCGAGCTTGGCGCCGCGTCCAAGAGCTACGGGATCGATGTCGCCCGTCTGGCCGGTCTTCCCGCCGAGGTCATCGGTCGCGCGCGCGAAGTTCTCAAAGTCCACGAACAGGCCGAAGCCCGCGAAATGGAAGTCGCCGGCGGCGCACATGCGTCCGCAGCAGCCGGGACCTCGACGGCCACACCGTTGCAGATGACGATGTTTACACCGCTCTCCCAACGCATCGTCGACCGCCTCGCCGCCATCGAGCTCGACGAAACAACGCCGCGCGAAGCTCTAAACCTCCTGGCCGAGCTCCAGCGCGAGCTGCGAGGATAGTGGATAGCGAAGAAAAATGTTCGCCTATGCAGATGCGAGATCCGGCGCCGCCCAAGCCGCAACCAGACCGCGCGGAGGCGGCAACCGGATGATCGTGGCGGGCGTGATGAGTGGAACGTCGGCCGATGGTGTGGACGTTGCCATCTGCCAAATCTCAGCCGCGACTGACGGTACGCCGCGGATCAAAGTCGTCGGGCACCGGGCGTTTCCCTACCCGCGGGCACTGCGGTCTCAGGTGCTGCAAGCCATGGAAGGCCACGCTATGCCCGCAGCGGAGTTCAGCCGGCTGGCCTGGCGGCTCGGCGCCGTGTACGCCGATTGTGTGGGCAAAACGTGCGCAGATCTCGGCGTCCGCAGAGGTCCGGGCGTACCTCAACCGGGCTCCGGAGGAGGCATAAAACTCAGTTTAGTGGGCTGCCACGGGCAGACCGTCTACCACCAGGCCGCCCCGGAGCGATACCTCGGCGCCAAAGTGCGGTGTACGTCCCAGATCGGCGAAGCCGCCGTCGTCGCCGAACGCCTCCGATGTCCCGTGGTCAGCGACTTCCGCCCATCCGACCTCGCCGCCGGGGGCCAGGGCGCGCCCCTCGTCCCCATGCTCGACTGGAGCCTCTTCCGCTCCGTGCGCGTCGGCCGCGTCCTGCAGAATCTCGGCGGCATCGGCAATCTCACCGCGCTTCCAGCCGGCGCGGACCCGAGCGCCCTGCTCGCCTTCGACACCGGCCCTGCCAACATGGTCATCGACACCTGCATGCGGCGCCTCTACGGCAGGCCGTTCGACGGGAACGGCGCCGTCGCCCGGCGCGGCCGCGTCCTCAGGCCCACCCTCAAACATGCCCTGCAAGCCCGCTACTTCTCCACCCCGCCACCCAAAAGCTGTGGCCGAGAAGAGTTCGGCGAGCACTTCGCCGCAGCCTGGATCCGCCGCTGCCAAAAGGCCGGAGCCGCCGACGCGGACATCGTCGCCACCGCCACCGCCCTCACCTCTGCCTCCATCGTCCAGGCCTACCAGAATTTTGTGCTCCCACGCATGGCCTCTGCCAAGGCACCGGTCGAGTACCTCGTCGCCGGCGGCGGCGCCAGAAACACCACCCTCCTCGACATGCTTCGCACCGGCCTCCATCCCCTGGGCGCCCACGTCCGAGACATGGCCGAGTTCGGCATCGCACCCGAAGCCAAAGAGGCCGTCGCCTTCGCCCTGCTCGCCTGGCTCACCTGGCATCGGCTTCCCGGCAATCTCGTCAGTGCCACCGGTGCGCGGCACCCGGCAGTCCTCGGAAAGGTGTCCTTTGGCTAAGGCCCACGCACGTACCCTTCTTCTCGCCCTGCTCTGTGCCGCCCTCGGTTGCCGTGCCCGGGTCGATAGCTCGCAGACCGTCGTCATGGCCATCGAATCCAGCCCCAACAACCTCGACCTCCGCATCGGCACCGACGCCCAATCCGAGCGCATCGGCAGCCTCATCTTCGACGGCCTCGTCCGCAAAGACGAGCACTTCGAGCTCCGTCCGTGGATCGCCCAAAGCTGGCAACAGCCCGACCCCCTCACCTGGATCTTCCACCTCCGCGACGGCGTCCGCTTCCACGACGGCCGGCCGCTCGAGGCCGAAGACGTCAGATGGACCATCCGCTCCATGAGCGACGGCACCCTGGTCACGTCCAAAGGCGGCGCCTTCGCGGCCGTTCGCAAGGTCAGCGCGCCCGACCGCCTTACCGTCGTCGTCCAGCTCAAACGCCCCGACGCCGGCCTGCTCTTCAACATGAGCGACGGCCTCTTCGGCATCGTCCCGCGCGGCTCGGGGAAAACCTTCAGCCGGCATCCCGTCGGCTCAGGACCCTTCCGCTTCGTCAGCGCCGTCGAGGACAAAGAGGTCGTCCTCAGTCGCAACCCCACCTACTGGGCCGGCCCGCCAAAGCTCGACCGCGTCCGCTTCACCGTCGTCCCGGACGCCATCACCACTGCGCTTGAACTCGAAAAAGGTTCCGCCGACGCCGAAAGCAACGCCATCACCCTCGACGAGGTCCACGCCCTCCAAAGCCGGCCAAACCTCCAGGTCCAAACCGCCCCGAGCTCCGTCGTCCTCTACAGCAACTTCAACGTCACCGATCCCATCCTCCGCGACCGCCGCGTCCGCCAGGCTATCGCCTCCGCCATCGATCGCCGACCCATCATCGACGCCCTCTGGCGCGGACAGGCGCGCGAGGCCAACTCCGTCCTTCCGCCAGGCCACTGGGCACGCGCGTCCGACGCCGACCTCCCCGCCTACCCACACGACATCCCCCGCGCGCAGCATCTGCTCGACCTCGCCGGCTACCCTCGCCGCCCGGACGGCACGCGCCTCCGACTCACCCTCAAAACCTCCACCGACGAGACCACCCGTCTCATGGCCGCCATCCTCCAGCAACAACTGCGCTCCGCCGGCATCGACCTCCAGATCCGTTCCGCCGAGTTCGGAACCTTCTACGCCGACATCACCAAAGGCGCCTTCCAGATGTACATCCTGCGCTGGATCGGCTCCAACGAGGACCCCGCCATCTTTCGCTACGCCTACGGATCCGGCTCCATGCCCCCCAACGGCGGCAACCGCGGCCACTACAGCAACCCGGAGATCGACGCTTTGCTCAACGACGCCGAAGAGACCGAAGACCGCCAACGCCGCCGACAAGACTACGTCCAGGTCCAAGAGATCCTCGCCACCGACCTCCCCAGCATCCCCCTGTGGTACCCCGACAACGAACTCGTCCACGCCCGCCGCCTCGAACACCTGGAGCTAAGCCCCAGCGGCCAGTTCGACTTCCTCCGCGGCGCCACCCTGCGCTAGAGCGGTTCTCCCGTAGGTGTATAGCGAGAGCACGGGTCTCATGGCCGTTTTCCCTAATGAAAACGGT
>CAXUIB010000222.1:0-3710 GCA_964250945.1 uncultured Acidobacteriaceae bacterium | reverse complement strand
GTGTCCCCATTCACCCCCGGCGTCACCGTCTCTCCCAGCGCCCACTCCCCCGTCACCAGACACGGCAACCCATACAGCATCGCCTCGAGCGGAGCTATCCCAAACGGCTCATAGAGCGACGGCAAAACAAACATCGAAGCCGACCGGAAGAGCCCCTCCAACTCCGCCCTCTGCCCCGGATCACCCTTGCTCAAAAATCCGTGATACACCACCCCAGCGGGTACCCCCGACGCAACTCGCGCCGGCCCAGCCAAATGCAACTCCGCCTCCGGAACCGCCTCGCGCACCCGCTCCCACGCCCGGAGCAGCACCGCGCCTCCCTTGCGCTCGAACTCCGCCCCCAAAAACAGCACCCGCGCCCGACCATAATCCTTCTCCGCCCCCGGCGCAGCCGGTATCTCGTCCAGATTCACCGCGCCCCCAACATTAAAGACCCGCTCCGCCAGCACACGGAAGTCGCGAATAAACGACTGCCGGAGGTACTCCGACATCGTAAAAACCGCCGCCATCTCGTTCGACACCGCCTCCTCATACCGCAGGGCGTCGTCGATCCTCCGCCTCGAAACCCCCGCCAGACCAAACCCGCTCCGTACCAGCTCCGGCAAGTTCCCGTCGTGATACGAAATCGCCTTCCGACCCGGGAACGCCTCCGCTAAGGAGTACATCGACCCCAGCTGAAACACCACCGGACTCTCCACCGAGATCTTCGCCGCCGCCCGCGTCAAAGCCCGCCGGTACGCCGGATCAAAGAAGAAGTGCTTCCGCCACACCGCCCGGTCCCGCCGAAAGTTCTTCGCCAGCAGCCACGCCTTCTGCGCCCGAGGCAGCTCCAGCCCAACCGCCCGATCCAGCAACCCGCCCGCTTCCATCGCCCGAAATAGCCGCGATGCACTCCCGGACCACGTCTTCGCCGCATACGGGTCCGATCCCACCGATCCACCGACAATGGCCGTAATCTCGCGCATTCGGCTCCCAAATTAGCACACGCTCCGCAATAACAGCCGGCCTCGTCAAACAAGTCGTGTATGAGCGCAAGTCACTCACATATCATGCAACCATATCCGAAGATACGCATCTATCTAGGTAAAGCCGTGACCGACCCGGCCCGACCTAAACCGACCTTAGGAGCAAACCCACATGACTACCATGACCCGATTCGTCCCCTTCCGCAGCAGCAGCCTCAACGACGTTGCCGTTCTGCAGAACCGCCTCAACTCGATCTTCCACGACTTCGCCCGCCCCGAACTCGGCAGCCAGAACGGCTCCGAGACCCTCGCCGCCGGCGCCTTCGTGCCTGCCTTGGACATCTACGAGGACAGCACCAAGCTCCTCCTCAAGCTCGAAGTCCCCGGCGTCAAGCAGCAGGATCTCGACATCCGCGTCGAAAACAACACGCTCACGGTGCGCGGCGAACGCACCTTTGAGGCCGAGGAGAAGGAAGAGAACTTCCATCGGATTGAGCGTCGTTTCGGCTCGTTTGTCCGTTCCTTCACCCTGCCCCAGACGGTCGACACCGAGTCTGTAGCGGCCGCAAGCGCGGATGGCGTCCTCACCATTACCTTGAATAAGAAGGCCGAAGCAAAGCCCAAGCAGATCAAGGTCGAAGTCGGCGGCAGCAACGGCGCGCCGGCTCCCAAGCAGGTAGAGGGCGAGACCTCCAAGAGCTAACGAGCGCTCCTAAAAAGTAGGAGCTGAGCTTTAGACTCACACCTCTACAGAAGTGCTCCGAGCCTGGACGCGACTCACGACGAGATCGCGTTCAGGCTCACCTGCTTTGCCAGGGGCATGTCTCTCCCCCCCCCGAGCCGCCCGGCTTACAACCGATCCGGCCGATCCGCACTCTGACAGGGTTGCCTGTCTCGGGCGCCCAACCATGAACCTGAAACCTCTTCCCGACCTCTTCAAGCGCAGCCTCACGGACTGGAACGACGACAACTGCACCCGCATGGGAGCGTCGCTCGCCTTCTACACCATTATGTCCATCTCTCCGCTGGTGCTCTTCGTCATCGCCATCATCTCGCTCTTTCTTAACCGCTCCGCGGCCCAGGCAGAGCTGCTCAACCAGGTGCAAGCCACCATCGGCCCCGAAGGTCGGACCGCCGTCCAATCCATGCTCGCCGGCAGCGAAAAAGCCTCCTCCGGCATCTTCGCCACCGTCCTCGGCATCGCCACCCTGCTCTACGGCGCCTCCTACGTCTTCGGCGAACTCCGCATGGCCCTCAACACCATCTGGGAGGCCACGCCCAAGCAGAGCTCCGGCATCGCCGCCTACCTCCGCGAACGCTTTTTCTCCTTTGGCATGGTCCTCAGCGTCGGCTTCCTCTTGCTCGCCTCCCTGCTCGTCAGCACGGCCCTGGCCGTCGTTACCAAATTCGCCGCACAACACCTCCCCGTCCCCGCACCCCTCCTCGCGCTGGCCAACTTCCTGATCTCCTTCTTTGGCATTGCGTTGCTCTTCGGTCTGATCTTCAAGTACGTCCCTGAGACCAAAGTCGAATGGGCGGACGTCCGCCTCGGCGCCCTTGCGACCGCGCTCCTGTTTACGATCGGGAAATCCCTCCTCGGGCTATATCTCGGCAAAGCCAGTCCAGGATCGGCCTACGGCGCGGCCGGATCGCTTGTTGTGCTTGTCCTCTGGGTCTACTACTCGGCGCAAATCTTCTACTTCGGCGCGGAGTTTACCCATATTTACTCTCTTTTCAGGCACGGTACGCTCCCGGCCCCCGGCTCTGCATCGAAGTCTCTAAACCCTCCGCAACAGACAAGGTGATCGATGCTGTCGAAGTTCTGGGATCCACGCGCTGCCCGCGTCTTCTTCACCGCTCTGATCTTCGTCGTGGTGCTGGCATTTCTCCATGCTGCCCGCGAGACGCTCACGCTTTTCCTGTTCGCGATTCTCTTTGCCTACTTCGTCGAGCCACTGGTCGCTCGCCTGCAGGTCCGGCTTCGCGGCCGCATCAAGGCCATCGCTGTCGTTTATCTCATTCTCATCGCTGTCGTCGTCGCGCTCGGCTTCATCTTCGGCCCAAGAATCGTCGACGAAGGCAAGTCTCTCGTCGCTAGCCTGCCCGGCCTCATCGACCAGGTGGCCTCGGGCCAATTCATCGCGCGCCTCGGAATCCATCACGGCTGGACCGCGGCGCGCCAGCACCAGGTCCAGGAGTTCTTCCTCTCACATCGCAGCGACATCCTGAACTACACGCGTCTGATCGCCTCCAAACTGGCCTCCCCCGCCGAACATATCTGGTGGCTCATCCTCATCCCAATCCTCAGCCTCTTCTTCCTCAAAGACGGTCGCTCCATGGCGGATGGCCTCGTTGACCTGGGCAACGAACCCCACCAAAAAAGAACCCTCGCCGGCATCGCCGGCGACATCAACGTCATGCTAGGCAGCTACATCCGCTCGCAGCTCATCCTCGCCTGCCTCACCCTCGTCGCCTATACCGTCGTCCTCAGCCTGATGCGCGTCCCGTACTCCTTTGTCCTTGGTCCAGTGGCCGGCCTCTTTGAGTTCGTTCCCGTCGTCGGTCCCGCCATCGCCGCGCTCGCGGTCCTCGTCATCGCCATCCTCGCCGGCTACCCCCACGTCCTCGTCCTCCTCATCTTTCTCGGTGCCTGGCGACTCCTCCAGGACTACTACAACGCGGGGGGGGGCGGGGGGGGGGGGCGGGGGGGGGGGGGGGGGGGGGGGGGGGGGGGGGGGGGGGGGG
>CAXUIB010000221.1:0-3714 GCA_964250945.1 uncultured Acidobacteriaceae bacterium | reverse complement strand
GTGGATGCGCCGCGGCTTGCACCCTGGAGATGCTCTAAGAGGTCCGGGCCCCGAATTGCTCTATGAAGTAGTGAAACATCTGGAGCCTGCTTGAGCGACTCGCATTGCGCGACACTCCCCGCTCCCATACACTGGAACCAGTCCTTTACCCAGGGCGGATAGCTCAGCCGGTTAGAGCGCCTGCCTTACAAGCAGGATGTCGGGGGTTCGAGTCCCTCTCTGCCCACCACTTTCTCAACAACTCCGCCGTCGCGGCCGCACCGCCCACCCTGTCGAGCATGCCCCGCCGCCTCATCCTCAACGCCGACGACTTCGGCCTTACACCCGGCATCAATCGCGCCGTCATCGATCTCCACCAGGCAGGCGTCCTCACCTCCGCAACTCTCATGGCGACCGGTCCCGCCTTTGAAGACGCAGCCAATCTGGCCCGTCGCTTCCCCCGCCTGGGGGTCGGTTGCCACATCGTCCTGCTCGACGGCACCCCCGTTCTCTCGCCCGAGCGGATCCCATCACTCCTGACGCCTGCACCTTCGTCTGACCAGACATCGACTCTGCGCCCTACCCTGGCGGCCTTCGTCCTGGCGCTCTCGCTCGGCAGGCTGCGCGAAGACGACCTCTACCGCGAGGCGTTCGCACAGGCCGAAAAACTCCAGCAAAGCGGCATCCGCGTCACCCATCTCGATACCCACAAGCACGTCCACATCTTTCCTCTAGTCACCCGCGTTCTGCTTCGCGTCGCCCAGAAGCTCGGCATCGCCGCCATCCGCAACCCCTTCGAGCCCCGATGGAATCGCCGTCTCGGCCACGGCAGCCCCATACGCCGTCTTCAGATCGAAAGCCTCTCGACCCTTGAACCCTCCTTCCGCCGGCAGCCCGCCTTCCGCGCCTGGACCGGGTCGCCTATCCTCTCTTCCGCCGCACCGAATCCCGCCGGCCTCAACATCCAGACCACCGACGGCACCCTCGCGATCTCCGCAACCGGATCGCTCGATCGCCCCCGGCTTCGCGACGTACTCACACGCCTCCCGGACGGCGTGTGGGAGATCTGCTGTCATCCCGCCTACGTCGACTCACATCTGAGTCACGTCCGAACCCGTCTTCGAGAGCATCGCGAGACCGAACGCGAGGCTCTGCTCGAGGTCATTCCCGACGCACTCGCTCGCGACGCCAGCCTAACCCTCATCAACTACGGAGACGTCTGAGACCTGACCCTGAGCCGTCATCCCAGATACAATCCAGATACAATCCAGATACATCCCAAATACAATCCAGACACATTCCAGGCACAATCCGGACCCTGATCCGCACACGGATCCCAGAGCCTTCTCGGACCCTCAGCCGGACACACAATCGGACCTCCCAGCCGCTATCCTCCTTCCGCCTGCAGACGCGGCTTCCCTCGAACCGGGGGTACGCTCGGCCGAGCGGCTTCCCGACCCGCAGCCGACCAGGCCGTCTCACCGATTTCAAGAATCGGCATCAGCAGCGTCACCTTTGTTCCCCGACCGGGCCGGCTGTTCACCTCTACCTTGGCCAGATCGCCATATAAAACCTTCATCCGTTCCCGCACATTCTGCATACCGATGCCGGTTCCATCGCGCGGGTGGCCGCCGCCCCTCGCCTCAGGCAGATTCTGCTCAGGCACGATCCCAACACCATCATCGTCCACCTCAAGAAGAAGAAATCCCGTCTCGGGAATGCGGCTCCGCAGCGTCACCGTGCCACCGCCGATCCGCGGCTCCAGACCATGCTTGATGCTGTTCTCGATCAGCGGCTGCAGCAGCATGCTCGGCACAACAATGTCCAGCGTCTCCTCGGCGATCTCCTTCACCACCCGCAGCTTCGCACCGAAACGCACCACCTCAATATCCAGGTAATCGTCCGTAAACTCGAGCTCGTCGCGAAAAGGGACAAACGCGTCCCGATCCTTCAGCAGCGTGCGCAAAATATTTGCCAGCTTGCCGATCATCTCGCGCGCAAGCTCCGGCTTCGATCGAATCAAGGACGTGATCGAGTTCAGCGTATTAAAAAGAAAATGCGGATTGATCTGTCGCTGCAAAGCGTCAAGCCGCGCCTCAAGCAAGAGCCGCCCCTGCTCCTCCAGCTGCCGCTCAATCCGGATCGCGTTCCAGATCTTCAACGGTATGCCCACCACAATCGGTGCACTCGCACAGATCGCCAGTTCGATCAGCCAACGATTGGACCACAGCTCAAACAGCCGGCGCGGGCGATATCTCGACAATATACTCGTGCCAAACTGGATCGCCGTAATCAGGAGCACGAGCAGGATCTGCCGGTCCAGCTGCGGCCTCCGCAGCGTCCGCGTCACCCACCGGTAAAGACTCAGATCGATCATCGGCGAAAACGACCAGACATCTTCCGGATCGGCAAACCGCCGAAAGAACCCCGCAATTCCGGCCACCAGCAGATTCACCGGCAACGACCAGAACTCGTGGTGCAGAACAGCCGGAATCGCCAGCAGCGCGCCTCCTGCCATCGCCGGCAACGGACCCAGCAGAAGCGCCAAAAGCACGGTTGCCTCGATCGAAATGTCGGCGGCCAGGAAGTTCTCCACACGCACCCGCACCCACACCCCAAGCGTCAAGGGAACGCAGATCATCAGCAGGAGCTTTGCCGTTTCGCCGGCCGTGCGCCGGGGCAGCAACAACAGATCCTTGAAGCGATTCGATCGCGCCAGCGAACTTGAAACCGCCGCCGCCACGCCCAGCTCGATCAACAGCGTAATCAGGATCAGCGTGGAATTGTGCGGCGTCATGCTCATACTCTACTTCTTCGGCAGATCCGCCAGTTTCTTTAGCCCCAAGACAAACTTTCTTCACCCCAAAGTAACGTCCCCACGCCCTTGTCCCACGTCGGTTGTATCTTCTGTGCCTCTGACGAATCATATAATCCAACCATGCCGTTCTCCTCGTTTCGCCGCATCGCCGACGCCGACTTCCCCACGCGCTGGGGACACTTCCGCATCCTCGGCTTTGAAGGCATCCTGCTCAACCCACCGCCCTGCAACGGAACCAACCCGCCGACCCGCACAGAAACCGCCGTCGCCCTGGTCATGGGCGATATCCACGCCGCTCCTCCCATCGTCCGCATCCACTCGCAGTGCCTCACCGGCGACGTCTTCCATTCGCTCCGCTGTGACTGCCGCCAGCAACTCGAACTCGCCCTCAGCACCATCGCCGACGCCGGTGCCGGCATCCTCCTCTACGAGATGCAGGAAGGCCGCGGAATTGGCCTCATGAACAAACTCCGCGCCTATGAACTCCAGGACCAGGGACGCGACACCATCGAAGCCAACCTCGATCTCGGCTACCGCGCCGACTGCCGCAACTTCGAGCTTCCCGCCGCCATTCTGCAAAATCTCGGCGTCCCTCTCGTTCGCCTCATCACCAACAACCCCGAAAAAGTCCACGCCGTCGAGCAGGCCGGCATCGAGGTCGAACGCATCTCCGCCCTCGTCCCAGAGTCAAACGAGAACGCCCGCTACCTCGAAACCAAACGCGAAAAGATGGGCCACCTCGTCGCTTGACAGAAGTCGGAGCGGACGATAGCTTCCGATCCCCGCCCAACCTCCGCATCGGCACCGCAGGCTGGACCATCCCCCGATCCAGTGCGGCTGACCTCCCCGGCCCCGGCTCCCACCTCGAACGCTTTGGCCGCCACTTCTCCGCCGCCGAGATCAACACCACCTTCTAC
>CAXUIB010000220.1:0-3774 GCA_964250945.1 uncultured Acidobacteriaceae bacterium | reverse complement strand
GTGTGCTGATGCTCGAAAATGCTATCTACTCAGTGATTTCACCGGAAGGATGCGCGTCGATCATGTGGAAGGACGCAAGCAAAAAGCAGCAAGCGGCGGCGGCGCTGAAGTACACGGCGATCGACGTCCACAAGCTGGGCTGCGTGGATGACGTGATCGGGGAACCGGCAGGCGGATCGCAGGCGGATGCGGCGGGTGCGATCGGCCTGGTGGCTGACCAGCTTCGTGCTCATCTCCGAGCGCTGCGGTCCCTCACGACCGAGCAGATGCTGGAGGAGCGTTACCGGAAGTTTCGCAATATTGCGCAGTTCTACACGACGGCGATCCCTGCCTGAGCGAGATCCCTGATGGAGTAGATATTTTGCAGGCGTCTGGACCAATTCTGCCGGCGTACAGGCCAACTCCGCCTCCACCGCGACCCAGCAGGGCCGGGGACTTCTTTGTCTCAGTCACTGCGATCTGCTGGTTTTTTTGGGCGAGCGATCTGGCGGCGCGATCGGCGGCGGGCATCTCGCAGCGGCTCGACTCGCTCGCGCTGGGATCTGTGCTGAAGCCGTTGTTTCTCCTATTTCTGCTGGCTGTTGGGTATTCCGCTCTGGAATTCGCGTCGCGGCGGCAATCCTCGACGCGCACGCTGCTAGGCTTGCCGCGGCGCCCAACGGCGGCCCGGGAGTGGGCGACGGGGGCGGCGATCGGTTGGGCCGCTCTGCTCTTCGCTGTGTTGCCCGTGGCGTTGTTCGGTGCGTTGCGGGTGCAGATGTGGACGGAGCCGCGGGCGTTTGTGTATCTCGGGGCGAATCTGCTAAGCGCGGCGCTTGGGGCGCTGGCCGTCGAGGTGGGGTTTCGGGGCTACGCCTTTCGGCGGCTGATCGACGCGATGGGACCGACGGGAGCTTCGATCCTGCTTTCTTTGCTTTTTGGTCTGATGTACGGTCACGGCTCGGGCGCTTCTATTTTCAGTGTTATAGTGCTTACGATCTTTGGGCTCTTGCTTTCGCGCGCCTGGCTGCGCACGGACGGGTTGTGGCTGGGATGGGGGCTGGGGTTTGCGTGGGTGGCGGCGGAGGGGATCTTGTTTGGGCTTCCGGTCGGCGGATCGACGGATCTTTCTTCGGTGGTGCAGACGGTGGCGGTGGGGAGCCGAGCGCTGACGGGCGGACGGTTTGGCTTGGAGGCTGCCCCGTTTACGGCGGTGGTGCTTCTCTTCGCGGCGGTTGCGCTGATCCGGCTGACCCGGGACTATAGCTGGAACTACACGCACCGTCCGATCGTTCCGGGTGGGTATCCGGTCGAGGTTCGGCCGCCGGCGGCCCACGCGGCTGTCGCTGCCGCAGAGGAGGAGAGCAGCCGGCCCGTGCCCTTGGTGCAGATCTTGCCGGCGACGCCGAAGGAGCGATCGGCAGCGCCGCCGCCGCCGATCTGAGGTTTGGTGCGGGTGCGGTTCTTGGCGGTGGATTTCTTGCGGATGCAGCCAGGCTGGGCAGTTTGGGGCGTTTGCGGCGTGGAAACACAATCTCGATGGGCTGAAACTCCCACGAAAGAGGTGCTTGCCAAGGTACGGGTGAGGGGCGCAGAATTCTCGTATCTGAGGTGCCCGACATGGCCGCTCACGCGCACAGATCGCTCTGTTTTGCCGCTGCTGTTGTATTGGCTTCGACCTCCGCAGCGCGAACCGCGACCTGCCAGGTGTTTGTTGTCGGGGAGAAGACCGCGACCGCTGGGGTGGATACCGCGTTTACTCCGACCCGGGTTGATCTGCCGTCGGGGACGCTGTCGGAGCGCGGCCGCCGGGAGCTGATCCGCAACCTCGAGGCCGAGCAGGGGTTTGCTCATCGGGCGCTGCCTCTCGGCGCCGGTCTGACGCTGATCGCCAACGGGCATCTGACGCCGGGGGCCGAGCAGTACAAGCGCATGCTGTACGAGAAGGGCACGTCGGCGGGGCCGGGCGATCGCGTGATGGTGACGAACCTGACGATCAAGGCGGACCGGTTGATCCTGGACCTGAACGGCGGACCGTATGCCAAGCACCGGTTCTTGAGTCATGTGTCGTTCAACAACAACCCGGTAGTGCAGCAGCCGGTGGAGCAGCCGACCGGGGCGCGGATCACGCTGGTGTTTGAGGGCAAGGTGCCGGAGATTTCGGCGCCTGAGGTGAAGGCTCTGCTGGAGCCGTTGATCGACTTTGGGGTGAAGAGTTCGGAGCAGGCGTATGCCGATACGTTGCCGCAGAATCTGAAGGATGCCATTGCCGCGCACGATGTGCTGGTGGGGATGAATCACCGGATGGTGCTGGCGGCGCTGGGTGCTCCGGAGAGCAAGATGCGCGAGCGCGATGGTGCGGAGGGAAGCGGGGCGCGCTACGAGGAGTGGATCTACGGGCATGTTCCGCAAACCGTTCGGTTTATTCGCTTCAAGGGAGACCGGGTAGCGCAGGTCGAGATTGCCGAGCTGGGCAAGCCGCTCGCTGTGCACGACAAGGACGAGATGGGCGCCTATACGAACCCGGTGGAGACCCGCGAAATTGCGAGGGGCGAGGTCCAGCAGGGGGGGGCGGAGGCGACTCTTGCCGCGGGGGCGCCACCCTCGTTGCGCAAGCCGGGGGAGGCGGCGCCGCCGAGTGGATCGGGGCAGGTGCAGTTTCCGTCGGCCAAGCCGGCAGGTTCGAGTGCTGGTGGAGCGAGTACGTCTTCGAATCTTGTACAGGCCCAGGGCGTGGGAGCCGGTCGCGAGATCTTCTGCTGGTGTAAACTCCATCTTGAGCGCTTTTGCGGTCTCGCGGTACTGTGCCGCTTGAGACGGTTCCGGGGGTAGTCTGTCCGGCGCGCAGGGCGCACCCAACTTAGAGGAGATCTAGCACCATGGCAAAGATTGCCAAGACCGGCGACCGCAAGAAGGTTATGGATACGAATAAGAGTACGGACTGTCCGAAGTGCTCGAAGACGACGCGGATTGTGAAGCGCGTGAAGGATCGGGAGCGCGGGGTTCCGGGGGGTGTGTATATCTCCTGTTCGGCTTGCGATTTTTTTGAGAAGCTGTAAGAGCTAAGGTGGATTTAGGAGCGAGGGCCAGAGGGGATGGATGCCTCTGGCCCTCGCTTTTTGTGTGTCTGTGAGACTTGTCAGGGGGTACCCCTACCCTGGTACTGTTTTGGTGCAAAATCTTCAAAGGATTGGACTTATGTCTGGACCTCGGTGTGCTGTGTGGTCTAAAAGTCCCAGTTTCTGATACTGAGTGCGGGTAAAATCTTCAATCGATTGAGCTTAGGTTGAGAAACATAGGCATGGTACGGGCAGAGTGCGTCCGTTTTGCTCCCCTAGTTCTATTGTAGGAGTTTGCGGGCTTGGGTACGCCAGGGTGCCTTATCCGAGGATGCGGTAGCCGAGTTGGAAGGGGTTGGCGGCCAGGCCGGCGATGAGGTACCAGCCGGTGGCGCCGATGTGGAGGGATGGGCCGTAGGTGTATCCGAAGCCGGTGTCGAGGACGCCGGTGGCGGCGACGAGGCCCAGGCCGGTGGGGATGGGGTGGCCGCCGGCGGTTTGACCGGCTCCGAGGATGGTTTGGGCGTGGGCGCACTGGTTCAGCAGGGCGAGTGCGGTGGTGATGTCGGAGATGAGGACGGGGAGGGTGTCGCCACCGCGGAGGACGCGGGCGGCGAGGCTGGCGGCGGCGTGGGCGGTGCCTTCGAGCCAGACGGCATGCGGGTCGGCAAAGGTGGTGGTGAGGCTGGCGGTGTCGAAGACGAGGCGGTGGATGGTCTCGGCGCCGGGGCGCGCG
>CAXUIB010000219.1:0-3781 GCA_964250945.1 uncultured Acidobacteriaceae bacterium | reverse complement strand
GCTCGCCGCGGTTGGCCTATCTTAGCAGTCGGAGTGGTTGAGTGCTAACGGGCGCCACGCACCTTGGGCACGCCCCGTCCCTCAACCCAGAGAAGCATCGTCAGAGCAGATCGCCGCTCTTTTCTTACAGTTTGCGACCGAGGCCTCCCAGGTCCGCCTGGAATCCCCGTCGCGTGTTCTGAAAAGCACGCCCTAACGGCGTCCATTCATCCCAGAGGAGATTCTAGAGTATGGCAACAACATCGTTTACACCGCTCCATGACCGCATCCTGGTCCGTCGCGTCGAAGAAGGCGAGACGCTGCGCGGCGGCATCATCATCCCCGACTCCGCCAAGGAAAAGCCCCAGCAGGGTGAAGTCATCTCCGTCGGCAAAGGCAAATCCAACGACGAAGGCAAAACCTTCCCCCTCGACGTCAAGGCCGGCGACAGCATCCTGTTCGGCAAATACTCCGGCACCGAGATCAAGCTCGACGGCGAAGAACTCCTCATCATGCGCGAAGAAGAAGTCCTCGGCGTCATCAAGAAGTAAGCACCGCGCCAAAGACCAAACCCACCACACAAGAACTTTCGATAGGAGCAACAATCATGGCAAAGCAAATCTTGCACGGAGAAGACTCCCGCCAGGCAATCCTGCGCGGCGTCAACATCCTCGCTGACGCAGTCAAAGTCACGCTCGGCCCCAAGGGTCGCAACGTCGTCATCGAAAAGAAATTCGGCTCCCCCACCATCACCAAGGACGGCGTCACCGTCGCCAAAGAGATCGAGCTCAAGGACGCGCTCGAAAACATGGGCGCCCAAATGGTCCGTGAAGTCGCCTCCAAGACCTCCGACGTCGCCGGCGACGGAACCACCACCGCGACTGTCCTCGCCCAGGCCATCTACCGCGAAGGCGTCAAGACCGTCGCCGCCGGCGCTAACCCCATGGCCCTCAAGCGCGGCATCGACAAGGCCGTCGAAGCCATCATCGGCAAGCGCAACGACCAGGGCGTTTCAGTCGGCGGCGAACTCTCCAAGCTCTCGAAACCCGTCTCCGGCGACATGATCGCGCAGGTCGGCACCATCTCCGCCAACTCCGACTCCCAGATCGGCACCATCATCGCCGAAGCCATGAACAAGGTCGGCAAGGACGGCGTCATCACCGTCGAAGAGTCCCGCACCATGGAGACCCAGCTCGACGTCGTCGAAGGCATGCAGTTCGATCGCGGCTACCTCTCCCCCTACTTCGTCACCGACGCCGAGCGCATGGAAGTCGCCCTCGAAAACCCCTACATCCTCATCTACGAGAAGAAAATCTCGTCCATGAAGGACCTCCTCCCGCTCCTCGAGCAGATCGCCCGCACCGCCAAGCCCCTCGTCATCATCGCCGAGGACGTCGACGGTGAGGCGCTCGCCACCCTCGTCGTCAACAAGCTCCGCGGCACCCTCAACGTCGCCGCCGTCAAGGCCCCCGGCTTCGGCGATCGCCGCAAAGCCATGCTCCAGGACATCGCCATCCTCACCGGCGGCAAAGCCATCACCGAAGACCTCGGCATCAAGCTCGAAGGCGTCAAGATCGAGGACCTCGGCACCGCCAAGCGCGTCACCATCGACAAGGACAACACCACCATCGTCGACGGCGGCGGGCAGGACGGAGAGATCGAGGGCCGCGTCAAGGAGATCCGCGCGCAGGTCGAAAAGACCACCTCCGACTACGATCGCGAGAAGCTCCAGGAGCGCCTCGCCAAGCTCGTCGGCGGCGTCGCCGTCATCAAGGTCGGTGCTGCTACCGAAACCGAGATGAAGGAAAAGAAGGCCCGCGTCGAGGATGCCATGCACGCCACCCGCGCAGCCGTCGAAGAAGGCATCGTCCCGGGCGGCGGCGTCGCCCTGGTTCGCTGCGCCGCGGCCGTCGACGCCCTCGTCAAGACGCTCGAAGGCGACGAGAAGATCGGCGCCAACATCATCCGCCGCGCGCTCGAAGAGCCGCTTCGCATGATCGTCTCGAACGCAGGCGAAGAAGGCGCGGTCGTCATCGGCAAAATCCACGAGTCCAAGGAGCCCAACTTCGGCTACAACGCCGGAACCGGAGCCTACGAGGACCTCGTCTCGGCCGGCGTCATCGACCCCACCAAGGTCACCCGCACAGCGCTCCAAAACGCAGCCTCGATCGCCGGCCTCATGCTCACCACCGAGGCCATGATCTCCGAAATCCCGGAGAAAAAGGAGGCCGTCGGCGGCGGACACAACCACGGCGGCGGCGGCATGGACGGCATGTACTAACACTCCCAAGCCTCACGCACCAAACCAAAAGGGCTCCGGAACCATCCGGAGCCCTTTCTTTCTGCAAATTATTGAATACAGGCTGGACTTTACCCAAATTGCTAGTCTCGATGCGCGAGCCCTGCAAGAACTGCAGCAAACTTGTCGAGTATCTGGTTCCAGCCCTCCACTTGTCCGCTGGTTTTGGCGTTCTCCATGGTTTCATTTCCGACAAAGGTGAGTTTCGTCTGGCCGTTTCCCCAATCCTCGAAAGTAATCACGTCGGGCGCATCGTCTATCGCCTCATGTTCTATGCCATACTGCGCAGGCTCGACCCTGTTTCCCTCCGCGTCGGAGAAGTACATGGAGGCAACGATCTTCTCGCGGGGAACAATCTCGTGGTATTCCCCACCGGTCCAGATCTCCTGCCCATCCGGCGCTCTCATACAGAAGAGATATTTTCCTCCCACGCGAAAATCCATCTTGCAGAAAGGCGCGGTAAAACCCTTCGGCCCCCACCACTGCATCGCATAGCGCGGGTCTGTCCACGCCTTCCAAACCAGTTCGCGTGAGGCGTCGAAGACTCTTGTGACAACCATCCGTTCGACTTCGCTAACCGTGTTGTTTGTCATCTCTGACCTCCGCTTTCTTCATTTGATTGACGACCACATCCAGCTTGCTGAAGCTTTCTTCCCAGAATCGTCGATAGCTCATCGCCCAATCGCTGACGGTCTTGATCGCCTCTGGCCGAAGCGTGCACACACTCTCACGTCCACGCTTGGTCTTAGCAACAATCCGCGCCCGCACCAGGGAGGCAATATGTTTTGAAATCATCTGCTGCGAGAGGGCAAACGGTTCCGTCAATCCACGTACCGAGGCTGACCCGTGAGAGAGTCGCTCGATCATGGCCCGCCGAGTTGGATCGGACAGAGCCGCAAACGTTGTACCCAATTTATCCACAACCATACGGTAGTGGATAAGTCGCATCGGCGTCAAGGATGAATTTCCGATTCCTGCTTGCCGTTCTCTGAATGGGGGCGGCCCGGCCCGTTTGCCGCTACACGCCTCTACCGCCGCCCGTAATCATGGTGATCGCCGTGATCCTCACGATCCCAGTGCCCCTCATGCATCTGCCATCCGCGGTCGTAGTGGTCATAGTGCGGATGCGTCCAGTACGCCCCAGGGTACGGCGGCTGCACCCACATCCCCGGCATCCACGCATACTGTCCGCCCACCCAGTTCCAGTAGCCATCCTGCCAAACATACCCATCGCCCGGCATCGGCGGCGGAACCTCATACCGCAGCGGCGGCGGCGTCCGTCCGATATACACCCCAAATCCCACCTGCGCAAACATCGGAGCCGACATCGCCCCTGCCATCAACGCCCCACCCATCCACTTCGCTAAATTCTTCATGGATCTCTCCTCCATCCGCGCGTGGCCTCTCTGTCGCCCGCGTTTTTCCTAGATAATGGATGCACTTCCAGGCAATTTGTTGCGCCGGCCTCCCACCCGGAAGAAAAGCCGTCCGGCACACACACGG
>CAXUIB010000218.1:0-3827 GCA_964250945.1 uncultured Acidobacteriaceae bacterium | reverse complement strand
GGCGTGTTGCGCAAAGAGCACGGCTGCCGAGACCGAAAGCAGAACGGGGAGGAGCAGGAGGAGAGCGAGCGCGAGGTTGGGGCGCGGGATTGGCGCCGGGGCGGGCGAGACCCTGCGTGTTCTGCGGGGGCTAGGGCGCGGTGGAGAAGGCATGCGTATGGGTGGCGATTTCGGAGTCGTACTCGAAGCCTCGCTTGAGGACGAGAAAGCGGCGCTCGAAGAGGTCGTAGCTGAGCTTGGAGATGAGGAAGGTGGCGAAGAAGTTTGCCGCGAGCACGAGGATGCCGGCGAGGGCGATGGAGTGGAGCCGGTGGTTGAGGGTGACGAGCAGCTGAATCCAGGCCCAGCCGAAGATGGTGTGAAAGAGGTAGAAGCCGTAGCTGTAGCGGCCTAGCGTGCGCATGGGTCGGAGGTGAAAGAAGCGTTCGAGGGTTTCTCCGGAGGGGAGCGTCATTCCGATGAGACCGGCGCCGGCGAGCGGGGCCAGGCTGAGGCCGATGGTGAGGAGCCAGGGCGAATCGTAGCTGGGCGAGAAGACAAAGATGAGGAGGGCGAGGAGGCCGGCGGCGAAGGCGATGGGGCCGGACCGGCGCTGCCAGAGGTCGGCGTTTGGACCGCGCAGGAGCAGGGCCAGGATGGCTCCGATGAGGAGGGCGTCCATGCGAAACGGAAGGGTGCGGAAGACCCAGGTTTCTGCGACGGAGAGGGGAAAGAGGGCGACCTCGACGGAGCGGAGAAGGAGCGCGAGCAGCGACAGTCCGGCGGCGGTCCACAGGAGCTGAATGCGGTCGCGCACGAACCAGACGACGAGCGGCCAAAGGAGATAGAACTGCTCCTCGACGAAGAGCGACCAGAAGTGGCCGAGGAAGAGTTTTGCGGAAGGGTGATTGGGGCTGGGTATGTCGTAGAGCGAGAGGTCGGCGTTGCCCCAGAAGTTGCCGAGATAGAGAGGAAACGCGAGATGGGGCCAGCGCCAACGGTAGTGGAAGACCGGTGTGAGCAAGAGCAGGAGGAGGAGGGTGAGATAGAAGACCGGGAAGATGCGCAGGCTGCGGCGGACGTAGAAGCGGAGGAAGAAGTGCGAGTCGGCGCGCGTGTCGAAGAGGATTCCGGTGATGAGGAAACCGGACAGGGCAAAGAAGAGGTCGACGCCGACCCAACCTCGGATGCGGACCTGGTTGAGGAAGTTGAGGACGCGGCCGCCGTGGGCGCCGCCGCCGAAGTGATGGAAGAAGATGAGCAAGACGGCGAAGGCGCGGATGCCGTCGAGCGCTGGGAGGCGGGTCTTGAAGTTGAGCGGGAGAAACGGACGTTGGGAAGAGGCCAAGCTGGGAGATCTCCGCGGGGTCTGCCCGTCCGTGCAGAGGTTTGGACGGCGGCGAAGATCCCGGCAACGTCAGGGTACCGTACCGGGATGAGCCGATCGAACGTCCCGATAGAATAAGAGCAGACCAGAGGATAGATGGAAGATACAGGAGCGGAGCAAGCGATGATCATCGGTGTGCCGAGGGAAGTGAAGGATCACGAGACGCGGGTGGGCGTGACGCCTGCGGGCGTGAAGGCGCTGGTTGATCGTGGCCACACGGTTCTGGTCGAGCACGACGCCGGAGCGCTTTCGGCGATGCCGGACGAGGATTTTCAGAACGCGGGCGCGGAGATTGTGGGCTCGGCGTATGACGTGTGGCGTCTTGCCGAGATGGTGGTCAAGGTGAAGGAGCCCACGGAGAAAGAGTACGTTTACTTTCGCCCCGGTCTGCTTCTGTTTACGTATCTGCATCTGGCTCCGTTGAAGGCTTTGACGGAGGCCTTGCTGGAGAAGAAGGTGACTGGGATAGCGTACGAGACGGTGCGCGACCGGCTCGGACATCTGCCTTTGCTGACGCCGATGAGCGAGGTGGCGGGCCGGCTCTCGGTGCAGATCGGTGCGGAGTATCTGACCAAGGCGCATGGTGGGCGCGGAGTTTTGCTGGGCGGTGTTCCGGGGGTGGCTCCGGCGAACGTGTGCATTCTGGGCGGCGGGATTGTGGGGACCAATGCGGCCAAGATTGCGCTTGGCATGGGAGCGAAGGTGACGCTGCTGGATTTGAACCTGAACCGTTTGCGCGAGCTGGACGACATTTTTTCAGGCCGGGTGTACACGGTCGCTTCGAACTCGTACAACGTGGAGCGCGCGACCGCCGAGGCGGATCTGGTGATCGGCGGCGTGCTGATTCCTGGGGCTGCGGCGCCGAAGATCGTGACGGGCGCGATGGTGAGCAAGATGAAGCGGGGCGCGGTGGTGGTCGACGTGGCGATCGACCAGGGCGGATGCATCGAGACGGCGCGGCCGACGACGCACTCGGACCCGTCGTTTGAGGTTTCAGGCGTGGTGCACTACTGCGTCACCAACATGCCGGCGGCGGTGCCGAACACGTCTACGCTGGCGTTGACGAACGCGACGTTTCCGTACGTGTTGAAGTTGGCGGATGCGGGCGCCGAAGCGACGATTCGGGAGGACAAGGGCATTGCCGAGGGCGTGAACACGTACGGCGGGAGGCTTACGTATGCGGCCGTGGCCGAAGCGCAGGGGCGCGAGTGGAAGCCGGTGGCGGAGCTGCTGTGAAAGTCTGTCTGAAACGGGCTACGCCTTTTGCATTCGAAGGAGCGTGTACGCGTAGGAGAGCAGGACTGCCAGGCTGATTGCGGTGGCTTTGTAGGGCGCGGGGACGAAGAGGAATGCGGCGTACACCAGGATGCAGCGGCCGAGGGCGTGTTGCATGCCGACGGGATCGTCCGCGGCCCAGCCGTACGGGATCCAGATGATGGCCATCAGGATGGCTCCGCCGAGCACGATCAGGATTGGGTCGTGGGCGAGGACGGCAGCGATGATGACCATCGGCCACATGAGCGCGACCAGGGCCAGGGACTGCACGAACATCTGTGTCACGGGATTGCCTGTACTGGCGAGGTGTACTTTGCGGCCGGTGAGGCGGTCGATGAGGATGGCGAGTGGAAAGATTGTGCCGCTGCCGAAGCCTACGAGATAGCCGATCTGAACTGGACGGAGGAGGAGCGCGGCCACGCCGACGATCGCCCAGAAGATGATGCCTGCGATCGGCATGGACCTGGTGCCGGTGGCGCGAAACTCGCGCCGGAGATCGTTCAGTTTCAGGTCTGAATGCATCCGGGGCGATTTTACTCCGGAGGTTCCGCCCGACGAGAGAGCTCTGAGCGCGCCGCGGCTTGACCTCCGATCGGCGCACTACAATCAGGGGAGGAGGAGACCTCTGCGCCCATGATCGAGAGCGCCATCTCGGCCCGCCGCCGCAAGCTTGTCAGCATTCTTCTGGGGGTCGGCACCTTGTCCCTCTTTCTTTTGCTTGCGGGCCTGAACGCGTTCAACGTGCGTGTGCTGAATCCTTCGACGACCGGGCGGATTCTTGTGTTTACCGGCCTGTCGGTGATTGCCTTTCTTCTGTTTGTTGCGGTCCTTTTGATGCTGGTGCGGAACGTTTTGAAGCTGTACGCCGACGAGCGTTCGCGGGTGCTGGGATCGCGGCTTCGGACGCGGATGCTGGCGGGCGCCGTTCTTGTGTCGCTGGTTCCGATCGGCTCCATGTTTGCGTTTTCGTACGGTTTGATGAACCGCGCGGTTGATCGCTGGTTTTCCGAGCCGGCCAACGAGGTGCGCGACAGTTCCAACCGGATGGCGCTGGATTTGGCGCAATATTCGACGGCGAACGCGCGGGTGGAGGCGGAGGCGATCGGAGCAAATCTTGGGTTGCCGACGGCGCCAGCGGCTCTGATCTTCGCTCGGCGGACGGAGATTCTGGGCGGGCGTGGGGGAC
>CAXUIB010000217.1:0-3831 GCA_964250945.1 uncultured Acidobacteriaceae bacterium | reverse complement strand
CGAACAGCCCCACGGGGCCCGCGCCGACGATGGCGACCTCGGTCTCGATCTGCTCTGTCATCCCGGCAATCTAGGGGGACGGGCGGGCGCTGCAAACCGGGTCCCGGACGGGCAGTGTCTCGGTTCGAAATTCGGCTGGGTCTGTCTATCCGCTCTCGATCCCAAGTCGGTCATTTGGAAACGGCGCGCTCGATCCCGAAAGCGGTCATAGCAACCGTAGCTCTACGCCGGCTCTGCGCCGCAGTGCAGTCATTCATGTTGAGCGGCGGCTATCCCGGAAGCGACGGTTCAATTTTCGAGATTATCCGGAGCAATGCTGGACGATAAGTGCGACGTCGCTTCGTCGATATGATGCTTCCAGAACACTACGGGAGGTCAAACCTTCCCCGATCGGTCGCAGCTTACTCTGACCTCGAAAGGACCGAGCCCAGCATCCGCTCGTTGCGTTCAAGCTCAGCGATGGACTGCTTCTCGACGAGATTTTGGCGCTCCATCTCCTCCGCACCGCTGAGGCCCATCTCGGCTGACTTCCGATTTAAGATCGATAGTCGCAGTCCCGTATGCACAGGCGTACCTGGGTTGCGAAGCGCATTCCACAGTCCCTCCGCCGCGTGCACGGTCCCAAAACGGATCTCGTACTTGCAGCGAAGCCCCGTCTGAGCATCATGATTGATGTTGCCGAATCTCTGCTGGATGCTCGTCAAGGTCGATATCGCCGGCGTCGCCTTGCCCGCCTCGATTTCGCAGTTCGCGAGGTTGACCATCACCTCGAACGTGGGACGCCCGATCCTCCGATTAGCGGATTCCGCATACTCCAAGGCCGCTTCCGGCTCCCCCCGTGCCTGTTCAAAGGTCGAGCGGCGGTGGTCGGCGAACCCGCTCGGATCGACACGCTCAAGAATATCGAGCGTGCGCCTAGCTGTCTCTAAATCACCAAGGCGGAGGGCTATGATGCAACGGAGATCGACGACGTAGTGGTTATGGGGTGATCTCTCCTCCGCTTGTCGGATATGGTGTTCGGCCTTCGGAAGGTCGCCCGTTTCGAAGTAGCTGCTGGCGAGCTCGCGATGGATTGCGACGCCCCCGCGACCATATGCCAAGCTCTTCTCGTAAGCCTCGATCGCCTGGAGGTAGTCCCGCTTGCGCCGCGCCGCGAAGCCGCGGATGTAGAATGCTTCCTTGAGCTCTCCCAGCCTCACCAAAGTGTCGATGTGCGTCTCCGCCTCCAGGTAGCACTCCCGCCGAATAAGAGCCTGCGCCACGTAGCGTCTGACGTCGACGTTGTCGGGCCGAGCCTCGAGCGCGGACGCGCCATAGCGGATTGCTAGATCGTAGTCCTGGTCGTGGTAGCTCTGCGTGGCCACCTGGATCAGGTCAGCCGCAAAACTAACAGCGAAGCGGGACTTCGATCTGGAACCCGACAACAGGCTCGCCCTGAAAATCGTCTGTCCCAGATTGAGCCGCGCGTCGTCATCGGGTTCGTCGCGGAGATAGGCATCCAGTAGATCGGCCACTCGGGAGCTGTCGATCTTCAAACCGTCAAAGGCCCGGTACGCGGCGTCTCGCAGCGGCTCGGTAATGCGGAAGTGGAGGCCGTCGGGAAGAACAAAGGCAAGGTCGAGCAAATGATTGACGTTCTCGTTCACCTCTGAGCCCGGAATCCCGCAATAATCTGCGATGACGCTCAGCGGCAGAGGACTGAAGGCGGAAAGCACTCTCAGAATCGTCTCCATGGTCGCGGTGATGGAGCTGCTCTGCTTCAACTGGCGGAGGAAGAGCTCGGCGCTGAAGTTCACGAGCGCCCGCTGGTTCGCTACGACCTGCGGGATGCCCCTGATCCGCGCTTCGTCCAAGGCAAACCGAATCGCCGGCGGGTATCCACGCGTGTAGGTGGCGATCGATGCCAGGTCGAGACGGCCAAAAACCATGCCCATGTCGCGTCCCGCGATCCTAAGCAGGTTTTGCGTGGAGGACTGATCCAGCTCGGGCACCCGCAATGATGGCAAGCTCGCGCCACCGCTGCCGTAGAGCCGTCTGCCCGCGACAATCATCGCGTCCACCTCCCGATCTACCGCGACCAAATTGTACAGGGCCTCGAACTCCGGTCGCAGGACGCCATTTTGCTGCGCCAGGGCCCCCTCATCCACAATGACTGGCAGTGTGCCCGATGCGCACGCGGCCTTCATCAGGTGAACGATGTCCGCGAGGAGGACCTCCGGTGCTTTCGCCTCCTGCTCAGCGAGGAGATCGGCGTAGTTCTTCATCCCCCCCGGCGACAGAGCCTCCGACAGGCGGATGAACGTCTCGGACAGAAGATCGCCGGCTTTCAGCGCGAACGGGATGGTAGTCGAGTAGGACAGGTTGTCCCGCGCGATCGCCTGGACGAGGGTTCGTCGCCCGATACCCTTCAAACCGTAGATTAGTAGAGGTGGCCGCTGGTCGGGATCGGTGAAGCCGGAGATTATGTTGAGCGCCTGCTCGATTTCGTTCCGTCGTCCGACGAAGTATGATGGCATCCTTTCCGTAAGTCGTTGACTGATCAACCGCCGGATCTCGACCGCGATCAGACCAGCGTGCTCCTGGCGGACAATCAGCGTCGATTTCATCCACTCGGGAATGCTGTCAAGGTCAAGATCAGGATCAATGACGAAGGTGACCACCCGACTGAGCGCCTGCCTTATCAAGGCCTCCTTCGCCGTAGCGATCTCAAACTTAACCCAGTCGCGCTGCAGCGCGATGTGGCTGGCAAAAAGAACGAAGATATCGGACTTTGAGAGTCCCGCTAGGATCGCGTCCCTGAACTCATCGCCAACATTGAACTCGAAGGCGTCGTAAACGACAGCTGCCCGACCAAGTATCTTGGCAACCTCGCCCACAGTTTTCTTGTCCGTCGAACTATGTGACAGGAATGCGCGTGAAAGTTTGATCATCGGGATCGCTTGTCAGGGGATTGTTGGGATCGCCATCGTTGCGGCTTAACCAATGGATGGCCTAGCTGGTCAACCAAAACAAGCATGGCCGCCCGACATCGCAAGAGGCTTCATAACCCTTACCGCGTCATCCGCTCGGCTTTCTGGCGCGTCCCATCTACTCATGCCGCTTCCTCCACACCAAACCAATGTCAATTACGTTGGAAGCGCCGTTCGGAAGCCGCTGTCCCGTCTTCGGCCAGCCCCTTGCGAGCTGAACGTCCGATTTTAGCCGCGCCAACCCGAAACCGGACAGTCAGCTTCCCACCAAACTCGGACGGCAGTCCCGGCACCCCGGGTTCAGACGGCCTGCCAACGGTGGCGGATCAGGCCCCGATTTTAAATCAAAACACTACCCCCAGACGGCCTTACCAGACGCGCAGAAAGGCAAGGCCAGGAGCGCTGCCCCTGGACCCCGCCAAAGGCTCGCCTTTGGAAACCTCTTGTTCGGGCCCGGAGCCTCCCTGCGTGCCGCCGGCTCCAGACGGATGCGGGTCTGGGGGTGCTGCCCCCAGCGGGTCCAGGGCAGAGCCCTGGCCTTGCTTTCTCTCAGGCCGCCGCGTTGTGGCCCGGCCCCGGCTGCGGCACACTCCGCCCGTGACCGTGCCCTCCCGCATCGTGACGCTCGACGACCTGGCGGCGACCGAGGCGCTCGGCCGCGCGCTGGCGGCTGCGCTGCGACCGGGAGACTCGGTGCTGCTCGACGGCCCGCTCGGCGCCGGCAAGACCACGCTGGCCCGCGCCCTGCTGCGCGCCGCCTGCGGCGACCCGGCGCTGGAGGTGCCCAGCCCGAGCTACACCCTGGTGCAGGAATACGGCTCGCCGCTCGGCCCGATCCGGCACTTCGACCTGTGGCGCCTGG
>CAXUIB010000216.1:0-3849 GCA_964250945.1 uncultured Acidobacteriaceae bacterium | reverse complement strand
GGGCGACGGTCTCGGGGTGGACCTCTGGCGCAGCCTGGATTGGGGAGGACGGAGCTTCAGGCGCCGCCTGGCGAGTACAACCTCCTTCTCTCGGGGGGGCGGGAGACGTTTCTGACCGGTATCTCGGTGGGCACGGGAGCTGTGCAGGCGAGTCGCCGGGTGAGGGTTGGCGCGGGGACGAATGTGTTGACGGTGCATGTTGCGGAGGGCCGGGGATCGTTGAGCGGAGGCGTGAGCGCGGGCGGCAAGGCGGATGTGGGGGCGATGGTGTTGCTGGTTCCGACCAGCTTTGGCGAACGCGGCTCGATTGCGACGGTGCGGCGGGACCAATCCAACACGGATGGGAGCTTTGAGATCGAGGACATCGTGCCAGGGCAGTACATTCTTCTGGCGATCGATCACGGATGGGAGGTTAACTGGCGCGATCTGGGGACGTTGCAGCGGTATTTGCTCCACGGCGTGCCGCTCTCGGTGGGTGGATCGGGCCCGATACGACAGGATCTTGTTGCGATGGCGCCGTAGGGCGTTTTTTGGCGGCAATTTCGTGCGGGATGGAGAGTTCGGTCTGGGCGGCTCCCGGGTTGGGTTTAGCGGTGTCTGTGATAGATTCAACACGGTAGCAAGAGCCGCGGAGAGATGGCCGAGTGGCTGAAGGCGCACGCTTGGAAAGCGTGTATACCGCAAGGTATCCAGGGTTCGAATCCCTGTCTCTCCGCCACTGAATTTTGCGCTTGTGGGTGCACCTGGTTGGTTGAGGGTCGGATCGGGCGGGCTGTTTTAGAGCGGTATGGAGCCAGGGATCTGAGCTGGGGCTGGGCTGTGGGGATCTGGATCGACGATGCGAGTGGTTCAGACTGTTTTTGGTGTTTTTCACCACTTTGAGCTCGCGCGGCAGATGCGGAATCGCGGATATCTGGAGCGTATCTATTCGACGTGGCCGTGGATGCGGTTGAAGCGCGAAGGCTTGGGCCGGGAGGCGGTGGAGACGTTTCCGTGGATCCACACGCCTGAGATGCTCCTGCAACGGTTTGGCATTCACAATGCATGGGCTTTGGATCAGGCGAGTTACGCGAATGCGCTGATGTTTGACAGGTGGACGTGGAGGCAGCTGCGCCGGCGACCGAGGCCGGATGTGCTGATCGGCATTTCGGGGTCGAGCTTGAGCGCTGGAGGTTGGGTGCAGGCGGAGGGCGGACGTTTCGTTTGTGACCGGGGATCGTCGCATCAGCGGTATCAGGAAGAGATTGTTTCAGACGAGTATCGGCGATGGGGGGTGAGGCGGGCGGTGACGGACCCGCGGGACATTGCGCGGGAAGAAGAGATCTACGCGATGGCGGATGCGATCACCGTGCCGTCGAGCTTTGCGGCGCGATCGTTTGTTCAGATGGGGGTGTCTTCCGAGCGGGTCTATGTGATTCCGTATGGTGTGCGACTGGAACGTTTTCGCAAGGTTGGGGAGGCGCCGGAGGGTCGGTTTGAGGTGCTGTTTGCGGGATCGGTGTGTTTGCGCAAAGGCGTTCCGTATCTTTTGGAGGCGTTTGAGCGGCTGCGTCATCCGCTGAAACGGCTGCGGTTGGCGGGATCGATGCACCCTGATATTGGGAGCGTGCTCGGACGTCTGCCGACGGTGGATGTGGAGTTCCTCGGCTCGGTTTCGCAGGATCGGCTGGTGGAGCTGATGAGCGCGAGTCACGTGATGGTGCTGCCGAGTATCGAGGAGGGTCTCGCGCTGGTGCAGGGGCAGGCGATGGCGTGCGGGTGTCCGGTGATTGGGTCGACGAACACGGGTGCGGAGGATCTGTTTACGGACGGTGTGGAGGGATACATTGTGCCGATCCGGGATGTCGGGGCGCTGGCGGAGAGGATGGAACGGTTGGCGTCTGATCCGGAGTTGCAAGGGCGGATGAGCGCGGCTGCTTTGGATCGGGTAAGGAGCCTTGGCGGATGGGAGGATTATGGCGCGAAGTGGGAGCGGCTGCTCCTTTCCTTGATGCATCCTTGACGAATCCTTGATGAATCCTTGACGAAGTGAAGGGGCGACAGATGTGGGTTCAGGCGGGTCTGGAGCGGCTGGAGGGGCTGGAGCCACCGCCGACGAAGTGGACGATTTCGAAGCGGTCGCCTTCGTTGATGCACGTTGTGGGCCAGGTGGCGCGGGGGACGATGTGTCCGTTTTGTTCGACGGCGACGCGATCGCCTGCGAGTCCGAGGCTGGCGATGAAGTACGCGAGTTTGGGAGATTCGCCGAGATCGGGGAGGGTTTGCGGCTGGCCATTCAGGGTGATGGTCATGAGGGTTTCAGGGTAGCAGGCGAGCTGGAGTTTTGGCGGATGTGCGGTGGAGGTGGGAGAGGGCTGGCGGCGAAACTAAAGGCACGTTACGAGCGGAAAATACTTTCTCTCGAGGGCTAAAGTTTTCCTGTCTTTCGCCGATAACCCCTCTGTCTGGAGGTTTTCCCAATGTCGACCGCATCCCTGCCTTCTGCATCTCTTTCTGCCGGCTTTGCCTTTCCCAACAAACCTAGTCTGGCGCCGTTTGAACTTGCTCGTCCGAGAACCAAGGCTCTGAGCGTCATCCGACGCCGTCCCGACCGGGTGCAGGGCTTGGCGCTCGAACGCCTGGGCCATGCTATCGAGTATCTGGTGGATGCTCGGATGTTCAGCGGCGACGAACTGACGCGGGCCGCGGATGCCGAAGCCGTGCAGATTTTGTCCGGTCTCAGTCGCGCCGTGTTTGCCGAGTGCGCCGAAATCGTCCCGGTCCGAACTAAGCTACGCAACTGGCTGGGGCAGTTTGCTGTCGGTGTATAGCGAAGACACGGATTCGGGTTTCGTCCAGGGAGGCGAGAGCACATGGTTTATCTGGACGGGGCGGAACGAAGTTGCCAGAGGTGGTTGAGCGGACCTCTTCCCTGCCCGAGGGGTTCTGCGGCACGGAGGGCTCCGGTGACGTATGCCTTGGCAGCCCCGGCGGCTTTTTCTGGAGAGAGTCCGAGGACCAGGTGGCTGAGGAGGGCGCTCGAGAGGGCGCAACCGGTGCCGTGGGTCGATTGGGTGAGGACGCGTTCGCCGGGGATCCAAAGTGGATGATGTGTGGAGGCGAGGAAGAGGAGGTCGTCGGGCGGATGGAGGTCTCCGCCGGTGACGAGGACGTGGAGAGCGCGGCCACTGAATTGCTGGAGTCTACTTGCGGCCGCAGGGATTTGGTCGCGGTCTGGAATCGGTTCACCGAGAAGCGCGGCCAGTTCTTCGCGGTTAGGTGTGATGACGGTTATGTGTGGAAGCAGATGTTTGCGGAGGTGTGGGAGGGCGTCGGGCGAGAGGAGGTGGTGGCCGGAGCTGGAGCGGAGCACGGGGTCGAGAACGACGGGAAGCGGTGGATGGACGGCGCGGAGCTGGGCGAGGAATTCGGCGACGGCGCTGACGATGCTGGCGTTGCCCAGCATGCCGATTTTGACGCCGGCGATGGAGAAGTCACGACTGAGGGCGCTGAGGGTTTGGCGGACGAAGTCGGCGGGGAGGTGCGTTGCACTGTCGACGCGGACGGTGTTTTGGACGGTAAGGGCGGTGATACAGGAGGCGCCGAAGAGGCCGTGGGCCGCGAAGACGAGCAGGTCCGCCGTGATTCCGGCGCCGGAGGAGGGGGCGTAGCCGGCGATGGTGAGGACGGTTTGCATGGGCGGTGGGCTCCGGTCCTGGGGGTTTGTCGGCCGGCTACGAACCTCGTGGCCTGCTACGATTCTTCAGAATAGGCGATGGCCGATGTGTCTTTCCGGTGAGTTATGGGTGAGGCGGGTGAATTTTTGTTGAGTGGAGGAGGGCGGATGGAAGCGGCAGAGCGGCTGGCGGT
>CAXUIB010000215.1:0-3879 GCA_964250945.1 uncultured Acidobacteriaceae bacterium | reverse complement strand
CTGCTCCGCAGCCGACACTAGCCCCCCTCATTTCCGAAAGGAATCTGCTTTTGCCGCTGCCGCTGCTTCTGCCGTTGCCGTTGCCCTTCTGGTTGTCATTCCCGCAAGGAATCTGCTTCTGCCTAACTCCCACCATTGCATCTCACCCACACCAGCCACCATGAAGATCCTCTACGCCGCCGGCCTCGGCCCCACCGAATCCTCCACCTACCGCCTCTGGGCGCTCGAGCGCCTCGGCCACACCGTCCTCCCCCTCAACGCCCACATCTACCGGCCCCGCCATCCGCTCGTCCACAAGATCGTCCACCGCCTCAACGCCGGACCGCATGTCAACCGCCTCAACCGCGACCTCCTCGACCTCGCCCGCACCGAACGCCCCGACATCCTCTGGGCCGACAAACTCCTCTGGATGCAGCCCCGCACCCTCGACCAGCTCCGCGCCCTCAGGATCCTCACCGTCTCCTACATGATCGACAACCCCTTCGGTCCCCGCAACGACCCCGGCTGGCGCCTCTACATGAAATCCATCCCGCACTTCGACCTCCACGTCACCCAGCGCGACCGGAACCTCCTCGACTATCGCGCCCGCGGCGCCCGCGACGTCCTCAAAATCCAGACCGCCTACGAGCCCACGGTCCACTTCCCGCCGCCTCCCGGCTGGTCCGACCGCGACCGCAACCGCGACGTCTCCTTTATCGGCACACCCTACGACAACCGCGCCGCGATCCTCCGCGATCTCAGCCGGCACGGCGAGTTCGGCGTCACCATCTCCGGCAACCGGCGCTCCTGGCAGCGCGCCCTCGACCCCAGCACCTTCGCCGCGCTCTACCGCGAAGGCGAACTCTACGGACAGCAGTACCGCGAAGCCATCTGGCGCTCCCGCATCAACCTCAGCTTTCTCACCCACGCCAACGCCGACGAGTTCGTCCACAAAAGCTTCGAGATCGCCGGCTGCGAGGGCTTTCTCCTCGCCGAACGATCCCCCGGCCACCTCGACCGCTTCGTCGAAGACCAGGAAGCCGTCTTCTTCTCGACCCCTGAAGAGCTGCTGGCCAAAATCCGCCGCTACCTCCCCGACGAACCCACCCGCAACCGCATCGCGGAGGCCGGAGCCCGCCGAGCACAACAGGACGGCTACCACAACGACGCCCAGGTCGCCCTCATCGTCGCCCGAGCCCAGCATCTGCTCCAGTCGCAAACCGCCAATCATCAGCTAACCTGAACAAGCGCCATCCGCCTCGCGCCAGAGCGCACCCAAAAGGAAACCCCATGTCCCTCTGGCGCCGCTGGCGACTTCGCCTCATCCTCTTCTTCGCCGTCCTCGGCCCCGGCTTCATCACCGCCAACGTCGACAACGACGCCGGCGGCATCCTCACCTACTCGCAAGCCGGAGCGCAGTACGGCTACTCGCTCCTCTGGACCATGATCCCCATCACCCTCGCCCTCATCGTCGTCCAGGAGATGTGCGCGCGCATGGGAGCCGTCACCGGCAAAGGCCTCTCCGACCTCATCCGCGAAGAATTCGGCCTCCGCATCACCTTCATCACCATGCTCCTGCTCGTCCTCGTCAACTTCGGCAACGTCGTCGCCGAGTTCTCCGGCATCGCCGGCTCGCTCCAGCTCTTTCACATCTCCAAATACATCTCCGTCCCCGTCTGCGCGTTTCTGGTCTGGGCCCTTGTCGTCAAAGGCGACTACAAAAGCGTCGAAAAAATCTTCCTCATCGCCAGCGTCTTCTACATCGCCTACATCGTCACCGGTGTCCTCTCCGGCCCCAACTGGCACCTCGCCCTCGTCGAAACCGTCAAGCTCCCACCCCGCTCCGTCTGGCGCGACCACCAGTACGTCTACATGACCGTCGGCATCATCGGCACCACCATCGCCCCGTGGATGCAGTTCTACCTCCAGTCCTCGGTCGTCGAAAAAGGCATCACCGTCCGCCAGTATCCGGCTTCGCGCCTCGACGTCATCGTCGGGTCTGTGTTCACGGATGTGGTCGCCTGGTTCATCGTCGTCGCCTGCGCCGCCACCCTCTTCACCCACGGCATCCGCAACATCGCCGTCCCGTCCGACGCCGCCGAAGCCATGAAGCCGCTCGCCGGCCAATACGCCTTTATCCTCTTCGCCGCCGGCCTCTTCAACGCCTCGCTCTTCGCCGCGTCCATCCTCCCGCTTTCGACCGCGTACACCGTCTGCGAGGGCCTCGGGCTCGAATCCGGCCTCGACAAAGGCTTCAAGGAAGCACCCTTCTTCTACTGGTTCTACACGCTCCTTCTCGCCCTCGGAGCCGCCGTCGTCCTTATCCCCAACTTCCCGCTCGTCTCCGTCACCATCCTCTCCCAGGTCCTCAACGGCGTCCTCCTCCCCGTCATCATGATCTTTATGCTCCGGCTCATCAACCGCCATGACCTGATGGGCGCCCACACCAACGCCCCCTGGTTCAACCTCGTCGCCTGGAGCACCGCCGCCATCGTCATTGCTCTCTCCATCGTCATGCTCATCAACACCCTCTAGAGCGGTCCGCCCTGCCCTCGCCCTCGCCCTTCTAGTTGTCATTCCCGAAGGGAATCTGCTTCTGCCCTCGCGCTCGCCGTTGGCCCTCGCCAAGCCATCGTCCGATCCACGCCCCCATCGCCCAGCTCAACTCGCCACCTCACACCCCGTGCAAACCCGAGTTGCACCCCCATGCAGCTTCCTTGACCGGAGCCAGACATCTGATCTCCATTCTGAAGAGTCCCGAACTCTTCTCCGCGTCACCATCGCGATGCGCGCGCGCTGCTCCCTCGCCCAACGGTCCGTGATACGGAGGTCCATATGAAAGGCCGTGATCGGACCCCACATCGCAGACCGTCAACTGTCTGGATGGCGCGATCGCGGCTACCCTTCCTCACCATGATCCTCGCGTTTGTCTATGGGCAAACCCTATATGCGCAAGGAGGGAGCGGAACGCCCAGAGCCGCTCCGCCAGCGAACTCTTCGGCTGGCGACAACCGCGACCTCGCCACGCAAGCCAACGATCCCACCGCGCCCATAACGGAGTTGCAATTCCAGAACTCCTACACGCCCGCCTACTACGGGACCGGAGGTCAGGGCAACCTCTTTATCCTGCAACCCGTCCTCCCAGGCAAACCTCACGGCTGGTTCCCACTGACCATCACTCGGCCGACCGTTCCTCTGGTCAGCACGCCGAACGGAAGGACAGGTTTGGGAGACATCCTCATCGTATCCGTGGGAATCTTTCCCCTCACACCGAAGTTGAAGCTGGGATTGGGCCCGGTCTTCATCGCTCCGTCGGCAACCAATCGGTTCGCGGGCCAGGGCAAATGGCAGCTCGGACCGTCCGCTGTCACCATCTTCACAGGAGTCCCACGCATGGTGATCGGTGCGCTCATCGAAAACCCGATCAGCTTTGCAGGCGAGTCTTCGCGCGCGGATACAAATGCGATGTCGCTCCAACCCATCATCGTCAAAACGCTCGCAAACGGCTACTACGTTCGGTTCGATCCCACCATGAGCTTCGATTGGGAACGAGGCGGCGCAGGGACGGTGCCCGTAAACCTGGGCCTCGGCAGGCTCTTCAAAGTACGCGCCCAGGCCGTCAGCGCCTATCTCGAGCCCGAATGGACGGTGCACCGACCGGCCTACCCGGGCGCCACAAGCCCGAAGTTCACAGTCCGATTGTCCGTAACTCTGCTCTACCCGGAGAAGAAGAAGACATGAACAACACATCAGAGAACATCGTCGGTTCGAATTCTCCAAACGCCGAGGCGAGCCCCTTCACCCGTCGCCGGTTCTTCTCGCTCACCGCGTCTGCCGCGGCCGCCATCGCGCTGTCCCCACCCTCCCGGGCCCAGAGCCCCAACCGCCGGCCTCAGGAAA
>CAXUIB010000214.1:0-3946 GCA_964250945.1 uncultured Acidobacteriaceae bacterium | reverse complement strand
CCTCCCTCCATCCCGACAAATTCCCGCCAAGGAATAACCCCAAGCACGCTCACGTTCATCAGCAGGTACAATACCGCGACAATCAGGATCGATCCAAGCACCGCGCGCGGAATCGTTCGTCGCGGGTTCTCCACCTCCGCGCCCAGAAAACATACGTTGTAGTAGCCCCAGTAGTCGTAGGCAGAAATCAGCATGCCCGCCCCCAACCCCAGAAAAAAACCTCGACCGAGATGAAACGCGCCCGGAGGAAAGTCAAAGGCCTGCCGCGCGTCGAAGTGCGTCAGCCCCGACACAATAATCCAAACCAGTGCCGCCGCCACAGCCGCTCCCAGCCCCCGCACAACCCGGTCAATGCGATCGATCCTGCGGTGCAGCACAATCATCGCCACGACGCACACCGCCATCGCAATCAACGACGACACGCTCAGCACAACCGGCACTCCGGCCAGTGACCCGGCAAACACCCGTCCCGCAGACCGCGGCAAAAAATACGAGAGATACTGCGCCGATCCAATGCACCCAGATGCAATCGAAAGCGGCGCGCTTAAAAGTAACTGCCACGCGTACAAAAAAGAAAACGCCCGCCCCCACCGCCGCTCTCCGTAGAGATACTTCAGATAGACATACGATCCACCGGCCTCAGGATACGCCGTCCCCAGCTCGCTCCAGATCATGCCGTCGCACAACGAAAGCAGAGCGCCCAGCACCCATCCCAACATCGCCTGCGGCCCGCCCATCGCTCCCACAATCAGCGGCAGCGTCACAAACGGACCCACCCCAACCATGTCGATAATGTTCAAACCCAACGCGGAGTTCGCCGACAAACCGCGTCGCAATCCAGCTGCAGACTCGCTGTCCGGCTCCACCACATCGCTCCGGAGCCTACCCGGCATCCATGCTCCCCGCCAGCTCCGCGCAACGCACGTGCAACTCCGCGCGCGCCCGACGGAGATCGTCCCCCGTATCTCGCAACCACCGTCGATCGACGCCAATCCGCTCACACGCACGCCGTATCTCCGGCTCGATTGCCCCAGCCGCAGGTCCGCCCATCACCGATCGCACATCGACAAAGTTCCGAGGCGAGAGCGCCCGCAAGATCTCCTCCATCGAAAGCACATTCCCAGAAATCCCTCCGTTTCGAAGCTCCGCTCGCCCCGAGAGCTCACGCTTCACAATGCGCGCCATCTCCCCCGGGTCCCAGCTCTCTCCGTCTGCCGCCATCTCCTTTACCGCTTGGCTCACCAGGCCGTGCGCCCCTCCAAAGCTCATCCCGGCCCGCCGCACCAGCGTGTCCGCCAGCTCCGTAACCGAAAGAAAATTCCGCTCCGCCGCCGCCGCCATGCGCTCCGTCTTGAACTCCGCCTCGCCCAGCACCCCCGCCAGCAGACGCAAGCTGCGCTCGCCGTCCTCAAACCCCTCATACACCAGCGGCTGTAAATCATCCTCCGAATCGTTCATGTCCGCAAACGGCGTATTGTGCAAACATCCCAACACCGACTGCGCGCTCGTCATCGATCGGCTCGCCAGCACCCGCACATGCTCGAGCGGCACCGGATTCCGCTTCTGCGGCATAATGCTGCTCACCTGAACATACGCATCCGAAAGCCGCAAAAATCCAAACTCCGCCGTACTCCACATCAGCAGATCCTGCGCGAACCGCCCGAGCGAGAGCATCGCCACAGCCAACACAGAGCAGCTCTCCGCCAGGTAGTCGACCGCCGCGATCGCGCTGTACGAGTTCACCTGCACACCGCTGAACCCCAGCATCCGCGCCGTAAACTCGCGATCAATCGGAAACCCCGTCGTCGTAATCGCGCACGCTCCCATCGGGCTTCGGTTCACTCGCCCATACGCCGACATCAGCCGCTCCGCATCGCGCTCCAGCACCTCCGCCATCGCCATCAGATAATGCCCCAACGTGGTCGGCTGCGCCGGCTGATTGTGCGTATACGCCGGCATCAAGTCGTCCCGATATTTCTCGGCCAACGCAAGCAGTCGCACACGCAGATCCAGCACCGATTGCAGCACGTCGCGCAATCGCTCCCGCAACACCATCCGGTACATCGTCAGGTCGATGTCGTTGCGGCTCCGCGCCGTGTGCATCCGCCCCGCGACGTCCGCCCCGCAAGCCGCCGCCAGACGCTGCTCCACCAGAAAAAACAAATCTTCACATCCGCCGTCATACTCAGTCCGTCGCAGATCCGCGAGGTCCAGACCGTTCAGCGCCTCGATGCAAGCCACAGCATGCGCCCGCGACAGAATCCCCTGCCGCTCCAGCATCAGCGTATGCGCGTACTCAATCTCCAGCAGAGGCCCGAGAAAGTACCGCTTCGCCGCCTCAAAAATGCGCTCGAGCACCGTCTCGCGATACACCGGCGCCGGAAAAACCGATCGACACTCCCCAATCTCGTCTGCCATCGTTAGAAATCAATCTTCAAGCCAAATTGAAGAATCCGTGCCTCAAGCACGGTCCCCGTCGGCAAGAGTGTCGGATTTCCGGTAGGGGTAATCTTCCCCGCGTTGCTGTTGATCGTCGTCACGCCGTTCGCCGTGGTAAACGTCGTCGGCGTCACAGTCGCCACCGCATTAATCGATGTAACATTCGACCGATTGAAGATGTTATTGCCCTCAATCAACAGCTTCGGAGTCACCCGTTCAAACACCGTAAACAACGTCCGCGTATATCGCAGATCCGCCTGATAAATCGGCGGCGTCCGAACTGTGTTCCGCCCCACAAACAAAGGCCGGCTCGTCGCTGTAGCATCTCCATTCAGCTTCGGACTCACCGTAATATTCTGCTGATCGCCGGACGAAAGATTCGTCAGCAACGCAAAGTTGTTCCCCGTAAACGCGCCGTTCAGAAACCGATTCCCAAAGTGCGTCTGCGGCTGGTACACCGCGCTCAGCGTAAACGAATTCGGCCGATTCACGCTGCTGTTTCCCCGATCGCGCTTGGGATCGGTGGGATCCTCGACCGGCGTCGAAAACTCATACGAGTTCGCCTCCGGCGTGTTCGAGATCGAGTGCGACCACGTGTATGACGCGCTCGCCGAAAGCCCCGCCGACATCCGGTGCTCATACGTCGCAATCAAAGCGTTGTACGAGCTGTTCGATCCCACATCGATCAGCGTGATGTTATTGAAGCGCGGATCGAGCCGCGTCTGCGCATTGTACGTATTTGGCAGAAACACCGGCCGACCATCCGCCAGCGCGCCCACCGGATTGATCAAATTCATATTGCGCAGGAACTGAAAATTGCGGCCGTTCGTCAGGATGTACCCCACGGTCAGCGAATCGTTCTTCGAGAACGCCTGCGCCACCTGCGCATTCGCATTCCACGTGTACTCATTCTTGAACCGCGGCGTCACCGCATAGATACTCTGGATCTGCAGGCAAGTCGCCGGAACCTGCTGCGGCGTGTTCGGAAACGCGATCGCACACGGGCCCGCGCTGGCTTCAGTCGTCGCTCCACTCACGATCGCGATAAACGACCCCGTCCCCGCGGCTCCGTTGTTATACAGCGGATAGAAGTACGTGTTCGTCGGCGTCGCCTCGTAAAACATCCCACCGTTCAGCCGCACCACCGTCGTCGGGTTCGGCGAGTAGGCGATCCCCACCCGCGGCGCAAAGTCGCCCATCGGCGTCCGGAAACTCCGCGTATACGCAAACGGTGCATTCGGCTGCCCGTTCGGCGCACGATATTGGTCGTACCGCACACCATAGTTCACCAGGAGATTTCTGCGCACCTGCCACGTATCCTGGGCAAACACGTCGAAAAAGATCGTGTGGTACGCCGCCCCCGGATGCCCAATACTCGAGTTCACGTTCGAGTACACGTGCGGCGTCGCCCCGCTCTTCGCCGACAGATACTGCTGCAGCGAGGCGAACGTGTACTGCGTATAAACATCCGCAAGCTGCGTGTCCAGATTCTTCTGAAACCCCACCC
>CAXUIB010000213.1:480-4004 GCA_964250945.1 uncultured Acidobacteriaceae bacterium | reverse complement strand
GGTATGGTCTGGGCGACGGCGGTTGGGGTTGGGGCGGAGGTTGGGGAGGAGGCTTCGGTTACGGCTACGGTGGAGATGGCTTCGGCGAAGCCACAACCAGCGTCCACAATCAACATGTCGGACATCTTGTGATAGACATCTTCGACGCCTCCAACAACCACCTGCTCTTTCGCGGCGTGGCGGACAGCGACCTCAACAAAAATTCCAACAAAAACATCAAAAATTTAGACAAGGACATCAAAGACATGCTGGACAAACTGCCAAAAACCGCTAGAAACTAAGGAGCGGTTTTTCCTGTAGGCGTATAGCGGAATGACAGGTCTCATGGCCGTTTTCCTCAATGAAACCGCACTCGCATACTCTATCCGACTCACAGGGACAGGAAATCCGCTCTAAAGAGCAGATTTCGCGCATCCAGCCTCTCAAGAAGCATCCAGGGGACTCCCTCATCGGAGTCCCTTGTTCTGTCTGACGATTCCGAGCTGTGAGCAGGCGCACCTCCGGAGCGGATCTCCTGTCGGTTGTAGAGCGAGAACACAGCTCTCATGGCCGTTTTCCTCAAGGAAAACGGCGCTCCGACACGCTATTCGACTCCCAGAGACAGGAGAGCCGCGCTAACACTTTCCATGTATCCCAAATCCACTTCGACTGAGCGACAATCAAAAACAGGCATGAGCATCCGCACCCTCAGCTCGCGCGAAGTCTACCGCAACCCCTGGACCCGCGTCCGTGAAGACATCATCGAGCGCCCTGGCGGGCAGCGCGGCCTCTACGGCGTCATCGACAAAGATCCCGCATCGATCATCATCCCGCTCGACCACACCCCTGAGGGCGACTTCCTCTACCTCATCGAGCAGTTCCGCTACACCGTCCAGGCTACCTTCAAGGAGTTTCCCCAGGGCGGCTGGGAGGACCCCGACGTCGTCCCCGAAGACCTCGCACGCGGCGAACTCCGCGAAGAGACCGGTCTCCGTGCCGGCCGCATGACGCTGCTCGGCGACCTCTGGATCGCGTACGGCGTCATGCGCCAGAAGCACTTCGTCTACCTCGCCGAAGACCTCACGCCCGGACCCACCGACCGCGACCCCGAAGAGCACGACCTCCGCGTCCACCGCGTCCCGGTCCGCGACTTCGAAGACATGCTCCTGGACGGTCGCGTCAAGGACAATTGCTCGGCCGCCGCCTGGGGTCTTTATCGCATCTGGCGCGACCGCCACCCCTGACGCAAATTACCTGTCGGTGTATAGGGAGCCACGGGTGTCAACGCCGTTTTCTTCCGAAGAAAACGGCTCTGCACAAATATGTCCGCTCCACACCAACGGGTAATTTGCTCTAACGCGCCCTCGCAAAGCTGCAAGAACCGGGTGGGCATCCTCTCCAACTGCCTCACCGTCGGACAAGCCGGGTTCGGACGCGCCACCAGACCCCGCGGTGACTGATCTACTTCTCCGACCTCACGAAAAGCTCGAATCGTCGCCGCCCCCAAAGCTGTCCCCCGAATCGAACGAGGACGAATCATCCAAACCGGAGTCGCCGCCGCTCGTGTAGTCATCACCCCCGCTCATGGACGCGTCGTCGTTCCCACCCGAGGCATCGTCAAACCCACGCCGATCCTCTACGTCCGACCCCAGACCTTGACGGCTTGCGTCGTCGCTCGGGTTGTAAAAGCCTGAGTCGCCCCGACCCTCGCCGCCCGAATCGCCGTAGTAGTTGTTGATCACCTCTTCCCGCGGCGCGCCTCCGCCGAAGCCTCCCAGGCCCGAGCCCATGCCGCCACCGAACCCGTGCATCAGCGACTCAACTCCCTCAAACGCCAGCGCACCCGCCGCGACGCCCGCCGCTGTCTGCGCCGCACCCCGCAGAAATCCGCCGCCACCGCCCATCGCCTGCCCAAACCCGCCCATCGGCGACGAGGCCGGCTGCGGTGCGTACCCCGGAACCGGAGCATACTGCGGAACCGGAGCATACTGCGGCGTCGGTGGCGGCGGCGGGGGAGCATACGCCTGCCCTTGCACCGGCTGCGACGCCCGCACAACCGACGTCTGCGGCGACGCATCGTCACTCCTCCCAAAGATGCTGCCCAAAAAGCTCGTGTGCTTCTCCGCCGCGGGCGCCGTTGCCGGCTGCCGCGCCTGCTCCATCTGCGCCCGTAAGTCCTTGATCTGCTTTTGCGCCTGCTCCAACGCATAGTTCTGCACCAGAACCGTCTGCGCCAGCACGTACAACGCGTCCTGGTTCTGCCCCAGCCCCTGCTGCAAAAGCCGCTCCGCGTCCGGATCCTTGTCGGTCGGCGGCGTCTGCCGAATGCGGTCGATCAGCCCCTGAATCATCTGCTGTTCTTGCGGTGTCATCGCGTCAACTCCCTTTCAGCTCACACAAACTCCGCCTTGTTGGATGCTCCCCACCGGACTTTGGTCAAGCAACTCCTCCAGACTCTTGCTGCAGTCCGACAAACGCCGCCGTGGTCAGCCCCGCAACCGTCATCGTCCCCGTCGCCCCATCAAAGCTCGCCCCCCGCACCACCGGATCGGCAGATCCAGCCTGCACCGGATGGAGCCGCAGCCCAGCCCCCACCAGCGACGCCGCCGTAAACCTCTGCTCCGCCAACGTCCCATTGAAGACAACCACAATGTGCCCGTACGGCCCATAGTTCCCGCCGTTCGCCCTCAGCTCCATCACAATCATGCCCGGCACCTGAGAGACCCCAGCATCCAGAAATTTCAGGTTGGCCTGAACCTCGTCCTCCGTCGCCATCCGAAACAGCCCCGAGCTCCCGCGAATCCGGAGAAACTCCCCAAACGCGGCAGACGCGGCCTCGATCTCCGCCGCGGTCGGCTGCAAAGCCCCATTCGCCAAAAGCGGCCCCTCGATCGGCCACTGCGCCCCATTCTGACTCGCGAGGGGCAGCCCAATGCCCCAGTTGTTGCCCCGCCCCGTCCAGTCGATCTTGTTGAACCAGTCCCCCGAATCAAAGCTGTTCTGGTCCATATCCTTGGATCGCAGAAGATCGTCCCCACCCAGGAAAAACGGCACCCCCTGCCCCAGCGCCACCAGGCTCATCGCCAGCACCTGCCGTCGCGCCCGCACCGCAGCCGTGTCCGCCTCGGCCGCCTTCGCCTGGATCGCGTCAAACAGAGCCTCGTTGTCATGCACCGAAACGTAGTTGATCGCCTCCACCGGCGTCGCCGTATACCCCGTCGGCTGCCCCTGATAGTCCAGCTTCCCGCCCGTAGTCGGGTTGCCGGCGCTGTCGACAAACCGGTAATCCCGCAGATTCCCCGTCAGCCCCACACGAATCCAGTCCGTCCGATGCAGCAGCGCCGACCTCTGATCCGCCGGCGCCATACTCTGCGTCGTATACCCGCTGGGGTCCGTGAACAGCCCCGTCGCAAACCCCTGCACCCGCGGATCGTCAAACGGTCCGCCGCCGCGCACACCATCGCGCAGACGATCGTTGAAGCTCCCCAGCCCCGGGCCGGACAGCATAAAATGCGCCCCCTTGACCCCCCCCCCATACTTACCCC
>CAXUIB010000213.1:0-470 GCA_964250945.1 uncultured Acidobacteriaceae bacterium | reverse complement strand
GCCCCGTGCCGTACAGATTCATCTGCGACGCATTCACCCCCAGAGCATCGTTCGCCGTCTCGCCGAAGTTGAACCCCTCGCCATAGATGTAAACTTTTGCCCCGTCCACACCATCCTTCTCCAGCGTCAGCGTGCTCAGCGCCTGCCGGATCGCCTCTAGATTCTTCACAAACGTGAAGCTCATAATGTCAAAGCGAAACCCGTCAATCTTGTACGTCTTCGCGTTCCACAGCACTGCATCCTGCTGCAGCTTGCCCGTCATCCGGTGCTCGGTCGCCGTGTCCGCGCAGCACGATGCCGTCAACAAATTCCCGTCCGCGTCCAGCCGGTGGTAGTAGTCCGGCACCACCTCATCCAAGACCGAGCTCGTCGCCTCCCCAAACCCGCTCGTGTGGTTGAACACCACATCCTGAATCACCCGCAGCCCCGCCCCGTGCACGACCTCCGGCCCATACTGCTTTTCAAGCTGT
>CAXUIB010000212.1:0-4014 GCA_964250945.1 uncultured Acidobacteriaceae bacterium | reverse complement strand
ACTGCACAGATGGTCATGGCCTGTAGCCATACAGCCTGCAGCATTCCTCAGAGCCGGGATTCCGCCCCAACCTTGCCGCCCCCGGCCTCTTGCCGCTCGCCCTTATGGTCGGCCGTGCGGATCTACTCGATACCGAGAGACAAACGTGTGCACAGCCTCGGCAACGATGTAGCCGCGGCGCTCTTTTGAAAGAGACTTGCCTCCCCGGATCACGCGAGGCCACAGCAGCGGTTCGTTGAGCAGACCGATAAACTGAGCCGCCGCCAAATCGGGATCGGGGACGCGCAAAGCTTGCGTGTCGCGCAACGCGCTTAGGTAGTCGACGACGGCGCGCCGAGCTGGATCCCGACCGGAAACCAGAAAGCCGCGCGCCAATTCCGGGAACTGAATGCTTTCCGCAATGATCATCCGCGCAAAGGCCACCGCCTCTTCCGGCACCCAGAAATCAGCAATGGCATTGCCGATTTCGGTGAGAACCTCCTCGCAAGGACACCCGGTTCCTACCCTGCTGATAATCTTCTCCACCGCCATGTCTTCCCACAAAAGAGCGACAGTCGCGTCGAACAAAGCCTTCTTGCTTGCAAACTGGTTGTACACCGTTTGCCTTCCAGCACCGGATTCAGTCGCCACCAGCTCCATGCTCGTGCCTCGGTAGCCTCTTTCCAAAAACATGCGCGCGGCGGCTTTCAGGATCGCTTGACGTTTGGTCAACTCCTCCGCAGCCAAAGTGGGCTTCCGCCCGGCCGATTTAGGCATCGCTATGGTCCCTCACCTGCATTATCCCAAGCGGCCTTGCTATAGGTTGCTCGGCGATCCTTCCTTGGCTCGGTGAACCCTTCCTTGGAACAGCCACATCTTATAGAGCGTACTGTACCGTACAGTCCATTACCGGCCACCGGCCTTTTGAGAACATCCGCACACGCAAGTCTGGAGGAACAACATGAAAGTCGCCTTCAAAGATGAGTCGTTTGCCTTTGAATTCGTTCGCAACCTGGGTTTCACCTACTACGGCGGCGCGGATATCGGCGAGATGATGGCTACCGCAGGCCGGATTCAAGAGGGTGATTTCGAGAGTTGGTTCAAGGAATGGGACAAGCTGGCGCGCCGAATTCTGTCGCGAGCCGACAGCAGTCTCAGCGACGGTCACCTCCAAAGTGCTCGCGAAGCCTACCTGCGCGCGTCCACCTACTTCCGGACAGCCGAGTTCTATCTCCATGGCAATCCCCACGACTCGCGTATCCTCTCCGAGTCCAGGGCTTCGCAAAAGGCATACGCCCAAGCAGCAAAGCTCATCGGCCCCACCTGGGAGCCGGTTGAGATCCCCTATGAAGGCACCACCCTACCGGGATATTTCTACAAAGCGGATGACTCAGGCAAGCCTCGTCCCACGCTGATCTTCCACGGCGGGTACGACTCCAGCATCGAGGAACTCTTCTTTTTCGGAGCTGCGGGGGCAGTGCGGCGAGGCTACAACTGCTTGACCTTCGATGGCCCGGGGCAGGGTGCGCCGATGCGCGAACAGAAGCTCACCTTCCGGTATGACTGGGAAGCGGTGGTGACGCCCGCCGTAAACTACGCCCTGAGCAGGCCGGATGTAGACGGCGAAAACCTCGCTCTGATGGGCATGAGCCTGGGCGGCTACCTCGCCGCGCGCGCCGTGGCTTTCGAACACAGATTCCGTGCAGCCATGTTCTTCGACGGCGTGTATGACTTCCACCAATCCACTCTCGGGATGCTTCCAAAGGAGGCCGTCGCCGCTCTGAACGCGGGCGATACGAAGTCGTGTGACCGCATCGTCCAGCAGGCTATGCAGAGCAATACAGGAATGCGCTGGGCGATGACCCAGGGCCTTTGGACGTTCGGAATCTCAGAAATTTCCGCGTTCTTGCAAGACCTCAAGAAGTACACGATGAACGGCATCGCCGGACAGATCCAGTGCCCATGCCTGGTGATGGAGGCGGAGAATGACATGTTCTTCCGAGGTCAACCGCAGCAGATCTACGATGCCTTGAAAGCTCCCAAACAGCTATTCAAATTCACCAGGGAAGATGGAGCCGAGAACCACTGCCAGTCCGGTGCTGTGGCCTACAAAGACGAGGTGGTCTTCAACTGGCTGGACGAAACTCTGGGCCTGCGAAATGGCCAGAACGTGTCGTCCTCCTCGTGACTTCAGCGAGCGAGCGAGCCCGAGGACATCGAGGGTACGCACTTGCGCCGGCGTCCCGACCCATACGGCGTTCCCGGCTCGCCTTGCCGCGCCTTACGCCCAAAAGCTCCGCAGCAGCCCACAATTCGAAAAAAAGCACCCCAGCTCCCCAAACAGCCACCCCCTTACAGACCTGCATGGGGATCGGATCTTCGTGAAAGCCGGGTTGCACTCAAGCAAAGTTACCTCTGGACCGTCGCTCGCTCCCGCGACCCCTCAACTGCCAGCAGCCCGACTACCCCCAGGCCCAGAACCACCACCAGACCCTCGATTCGAGTCGACCAAGCATGCCGGCCATCAAAGTCCGTTCGCAAGCTGGAGTCTCGGGGCAGGGAAGTGATGTCCCCGCCGGCCAGCAGGCGGTCCCGCTCCATCGGCCCGATCACTCCGATGTCTGACACCGCCGTCAGCACTATCATCCCCAACACCAAACCCCACCGCGCTGCCACGAGCCGCCGTTCCCGCCCCCTCCGGACAGCGCATTGCAATCCCTGCAACAGCAGAAGCACCGCTCCACACCCCAGACCGATCCGATGAAGCACAACGAACGCAGAGCGCACCACACCACCCGCAAGATGCGCGGTCGGCAGCGTCCGGAACGCCACCGGAGCCAGCACCGCCCCAAAGAAGATCTCGCCCCCTAGCCACACAATCAGCGACAAGAGCACAAGTGCGCGAACGGCCGTGCTTCCGAGATGACGCTTCACCGCCCGTCCCCCTGCAATGGACAGAGCTGCATCGCACGGATCCGCACCTCAAACAAACTCGTGCCCAATCAGCTGCCTCACCCGCTCCGCAATCGGCGGATGCGTCGAAAACAGGCTTCCAAACCCGCCCCCGCCCAGCAACGGAGCCACAATAAACATGTGCGCCGTCGATGGCGAGGCGTTCATCGGCACCCGCTTCGAGTAGCTCTCGAGCTTCTGCAACGCACGCGCCAATGCATACGGATTGCCCGTCGCCCGGGCCGCTGTCGCATCCGCCTCAAACTCGCGCGATCGCGACACCGCCATCTGAATCATCATCGCCGCCACCGGCGCGAGCACAATCATCAGCAGCGCTTCCATCCCCCCACCGCCGCGCTCCCGCCGGCCACCGCCGCCGCCGAATATCGAAGCAAAATATCCCATACGCGCAATCAACGTGATCGCTCCGGCCAAGGTCGCCGCAATCGAAGCCGTCAGGATATCGCGGTTCTTGACGTGACCAAGTTCATGCGCCAGCACACCCTCCAGCTCCTCGTCATCCAGCAGCCGCAGGATCCCATGCGTCACCGCAACCGAGGCATGCGCCGGATCGCGCCCCGTCGCAAATGCATTCGGGCTTTCGGTCGGAAGCACATACACCGCTGGCATCGGCAAACCAACCTTCGCCGTCAGCCGCTCCAAAGCCGCAAACGCTCGCGGCAGATCCTCACGCCTTGCGATCTGCGCGCGGTACATCCGCAACGCCAGCTTGTCCGAGTAGAAATAACTGAAAAAGTTAAATCCGACCGAGATCAGAAGTGCCGTCAACATGCCGCTGCGGCCACCAAGTCGATCTCCCATCAGCACCAGAAATACCGTCAACGCCACCAAAAGCAACGTCGACTTCAACGTGTTCATCTCGCCTCTCCAAACCTCTGCTTTGTCACTAATTAGACGTCCCAACCGCCGGTTCGATGCGGCCGAGCGCCCGCCTGAGTACCACCTCCAGAGCCCGCTTCACCTCCGTATACTCCGTCTCTCCCAGTCGCCCCTGCAGCCTCTCCGTCTCAACGGCAAACAGCTCCTCCTTCAACGCCGCCAGGAGCGCACCCTGCCCAGGTC
>CAXUIB010000211.1:0-4016 GCA_964250945.1 uncultured Acidobacteriaceae bacterium | reverse complement strand
ATCTATAGTGTCTGTCCTTTCGGTGAGTCTCGTCTTGGTGAGTCTCGTCGTCTGTGGGACCGCAACTCTCTCCGCGCATGGACAAACGACCACACGTACGACGACTTCAGCAGCGCCGGCGGCTCAGCCTGAGCAAGGGAGCTTGCTGTCGCGGTGCATCGACTTCTATCGCGTCGATTGGACCGGGGCGGCAGCGCCAAGCCCTGCGGCCCCGCGCAGAGGTGTTCCCTCGCCCTTAAGCGCGCCGCCATTTCCCAGTTCCGATTGGTCCTATGGCGGCTCTCCTATCATCGGTGAGTCCGACGGAAATGTGTACCCGTTGCAAACCTGTATCAACGGAGCAAAGGGACGCACAAAGGTCTATGGTTGGATCGAACCCACCGTCAATGTCTCGACTTCGAGAGATCGAAACTACCCTGAGACAAATGACATTTACTCCAACCGGGTTGAACTTGGCCAGGCGGTCGTTTATGTCGAGCGGCTGCCGGACTCAGTTCAGCGTGGCCACATCGATTGGGGCTTTCACCTTACGGCGTTCTTTGGAACCGACTATCGATCGACGACCAACAAGGGCTACTTCAGCAGCCAGTTGCTCGACGACAACCGGCAGTATGGCTTCGACCCCGTTCTGGAATACGTCGACGTTTATTTCCCGCATGTCGCTCAAGGCATGAACATCCGCGTTGGACGGTATATCTCCATTCCAGGCATCGAAGCGCAGCTGACCCCAAACAATTACATGTTCAGCCACTCTCTGCTGTACGCCGTCGATCCCTTCACCGACACGGGCATACTTGCGACCATCCAGGTCAACGATCGATGGACGGTTCAGGCTGGTGTCTCGGCCAGCCATGACGTTGCCCCGTGGACCGTCGACGCCAAGCCTTCGCTAACAAGCTGCGCCAGCTACACGATCACCAGCGTGAACGACAACTTCTATCTCTGCGCGAACGGTATCAACGACGGAGAATACGCCTTCAACAATCTGCAGATGTATGACGGCACCTGGTACCACAAATTCAACAGCACCTGGCATATGGCGACCGAGGCCTACATTATGTATCAAAGGGACGTGCCGAGTATTCATGGATCGATCGTCCCGGAGAAGGGGACGAATGGCGCGAACTGCAGACTCGGCCTGGAGAAGTGTCTCGCGCCGGAGTGGGCCGCCGTAAATTACCTCAACAAACAGTTCTCGCCGCACACTTTCGTGTCTTTTCGGAGCGACTTTCTCAACGACAAGAAAGGCCAGCGGACAGGCTACGCCGGCAAGTACACGGAAAACACCCTGTCCCTCAATCACTGGATCGGCACGACCGTGCAGATTCGGCCGGAGATCCGCTTTGATCATGCATGGGCTCGCAGATCCTACGACGACGGAACCCGGACCAACCAGTTCACCGCCGCCAGTGATCTCATCTTTCACTTTTGAAAGGGCCGTGTGCCCATTGTCAGCCCAAGGGTCTTCTCAGGTTTCTGTTGAAATACTCCGTTTGCCGAAGGCGACTTTGAAATTAGCGACGAAGTTCCACACCTTGCCTCTAAAGCTACAAAGGGCAGGAGGAGGCGGGCACGATGTGCTTTTCGGCTACGGCAAATTTTGTAGGCAGCGGGGTTCTGGGAGGTCTGGGCGTGGCTACCCTGGCGAAGGTGAAACATCGGCGGGAATGGATGTTTGCCGCGCTGCCGACGATGTTTGCGCTTCATCAGTTTACGGAGGGGTTCGTTTGGCTGGGGCTGGACGGAAAGTTCTCGTCGGCGGTGACGCACGACATGGGCGCGGCCTTTATGCTGTATGCGCAGGGACTTCTGCCGCTCTTGATCCCGTTGTCGATTCTGCTTTTTGAGTCGGACGTCCAGAGCCGATCGAGAATGCGTTGGTTCGTCTGGTTCGGTGGACTTACTACTTTGTATATGCTTTGGGCGCTGGCAGCGTATCCGACCGAGGTGGGGATGCGCGATCATTCGATCACCTATATGAACAGGGCTACCGATAATATATGGGTGGCGATCGCGTATGTGATTGCTACGTGCGGGTCGCTCTTTTTTTCAAAGCGGCGGCCGATGGTGCTGTTCGGCGCGGCGAATCTGACCATTCTTGTGATCGTGATGGCGGTGAAACAGTACGCGTTTACGTCGCTGTGGTGCGCGTATGCGGCCATCGCGAGCGCGATGATCCTGGTCTACTTCTGGCGAACGGAGGGTGCCCGGCCGTTTCGCTATGAGGGGGTGAACTAGAGCCGAACAGGAGGAGGGTTGTTTGATGGTGGGCACAGCAGGATTCGAACCTACGACTTCCACCGTGTGAAGGTGGCACTCTACCGCTGAGTTATGCGCCCGGAGGGCTTGCGGGCCGAGCGGCGGTCAGGCGGCCGGGCCTCGCAACCGAACTTTAGGATAGCACTCCGAATAGCACTCTGGTGCGCGGCACTCTGGTGCGCGGCTGGCGGTCTCAGACGCACGCCCAGGATGCTCCTTTGGGCGCGGGCGTTGGGACGCCGGCCAGACCCGCACCCGCCATTTAGAATGGCACTGACTGCGTGCAACCTGACTTTTCCCATCCCGAGCCTGCTCCGACCGGTAAAAATGTCCGTGAGACCGGCTCGGAAGCGCAACCCGAGCTTTCGGCCCGGGTTAGCAAGGGTATGGCAACTTTGGCGATTCATCCGTCCACCTTTGCTCCCCTCGACGACTCCGGCGCGCCGCAGACTCACACCGTCACGCCGATCGAGGCGCAAACCGGAGCCGAACTCGGGAAGCTTGACGACGCGGCCATCATGATGCGCCTGCGCTCCGGCGACATGGCCTGCTTCGACTATCTTCTTGCCAAGTACCGCAAACCGATCATTCACTTTATGTTTCGCATGGTCCACAACCAGGCTGTCGCTGAAGAACTCGCACAGGAGGTTTTTCTTCGCGTGTATCGGTCGCGCGAAACCTACCGTGCCGAGGCCCGCTTCAGCACGTGGCTCTATCGCGTTGCGACCAATCTCGGCGTCAACTACGCCCGCGACAACCACCGTGAACGGTCTGCCTCCACGGTGTACCTGGACGAGCCTGACCACGAAACCGGCACTACCCCTGACCTGGCCGACGACACCCCGTCCGCGGAAGCCCGCCTGCTTCGCCGGGAGCGCATGGACTCCATCCGCCGACACATTTTGGCGCTTCCCGAACGTCAACGGATGGCCGTTCTTATGCATAAATACGAGGGCATGGACTACAAACAGATTGGGGATATTCTTAAACTTAGCGAATCGGCCACCAAATCCCTGCTCTTTCGCGCCTACCAGACGCTGCGCGAAACGCTTAAGCCTTACATCTAGTCTCGTTCGGAGAGGGCGCAAAGGCCGAACCCGGAAAACGGGATGAATCGCCAGAAGACAACGTTTTTTGATGTATTGATTTTGATGTTTTGATATAGATCGAGGAAACCATGACCTGCAACCGCCAATCCCGTCTTCCGGACCTTCTGCTTGATCCGGCTTCGGCCGGCGATCCTCACCTGAAGTCGTGCCCGGCGTGCCAGCAAGAGCTGCGGTCGCTTGAAGAAGTCTCTGCCCTGCTCGACTCCTGGACCGCCCCCGAACCCTCCGCGTACTTCAACCAGAAGCTCGCTGTTCGGCTTCGCGAAGAGATCGCCGCACCTCCAGCAACATGGTGGGAACAGCTTCGGACACGTTTGGAGCTTAACACCGGAGCGCACTTCCGGCCCGCGCTTGCCGGAGCTCTTGCGCTCGCTTTGCTGGTCGGCGGCGGAACCGCGGCCAGCGTTTCGGGCGTGCTTTCGCCGCATCGTCCGCAGACCTCCGCCACGGTCCAGGACCTCCAGATCTTTGATCGCAACGATCAGGCCGTCCAGGAGATGGATCAGCTGCTCGACGACAACAACGGCGCCGCAGACCAGAACCTCGACACCCCGATCAGCTAGGCCCGGGCGCCTGATGATCGGACCAAGATGCACGCTTCTGTACGCCGCTTCTAACAAGGAGGTTGTTTAAGAGCCCGCTTTTCCG